>JABCYV010000020.1 GCA_013290025.1 Acidobacteriota bacterium | reverse complement strand
TCCGGAGTGATTCCGGCAAAAGAGGACGCGATGGTCTCCTGCAGCTTCCGCACATAGAAATCCATGGTGCCCAAGCCCTCGCTTCCAGTTCGAGTGAGCTGCGAGACACGACAGATTGACTCATCACACCAACAGATCAACAATCATAGGTGATGATTAAACGTGTCGGCCCTGAGTTTTGAGCTGTGCAGTACGAAGTGGGCCGGAGAAGGGACCAGTAGACATGAAACGAATACGAACAGATGAGATTCGCAGTTCCAGCTGAATTTTTGTCTAGTTGCTTACGAAGAGTGTTCCCGGCATCCCAGGGATGCACAGGAGTTTTCCTGACTGGATCAGGATTCTATTCTTCTTGGGAGCCGCCGCGAACTATGGTCGCTGGGTGCGGAGGCTCATCACAACCTTCCGTTACCCACTGCCACGCTCGGCGGCCTCTGTCGTTCGCCAGAAAGCGGGCTTCTCCATAGCTGGCTAACCGGTTGAGCACGGTCGAGACCGATGCTAGAGGATCTTTCTGGCGGGCCATTAAGGCTGGATTCCTTCGCTTGATTTCCTGGCAGACCTCTTGCGTCAGGAGCGGACGGGACGATTCCATCAGCACCATGCGACACGTTTTCGTGAAACCTGGCTGGCGCGAGGTCGGCCTATGATCAACCAGTTCCAGTAATTCTTCGCCAATAATGTCGTCACCGAAGAGATTAGCCAGCCCCAGAATCGTCTGTTTGATAGTGCCAATTCTCTTAATGATCGCGGCACGCTGCTTTAACAGCGAATCGAGTTCCTGATGCACTCGCTCAATTACTTCTTCAACATGTTCTGCACCTGAAACCTGGGTTGACATAATCCCCCTAAGACTTGGTCTGCGAAGGAAGTGAAGCTACATCAGAAGGCCGATCCGGCATGTGTAGATTCGCTGATCGAAGCCTTCTACAACTCTTGCGGGACCATTGTCCATCAAGCGGCTGCACTGAATAGATACCAGGGGACAGATGCAGTCCGCACTGGTACGAATCGATGTCTTGGTGTTATCGCTATCCTAGCTTGACCACAAGACGCAGGGTGACGTGGCAGAGATGAACTCAACAACATGGGTAACAAGCGCAGAGTGCATTTGTTCAAATACACATAGTCAACACGCGTCTCGCATAGATTTTTGTATAAGCACCAACGTGCCTTTCGCTTTCCAATTCTCATATAACAACTCATTGCTCTCTCCACATCTGCGTATTCTCACTGAACTGTTTCACTAAGCTGTCTCTGCAAGCGATGTAGGTAAGTCGCGTTGGTCGTAAAAAACTCAAGCTTCATCCCAGAAAACAGACTACGCATCCCACGATCCAACCTGGAATAGCCGCGCGGCGCGGCGCGTGCACAACAATCATCGCCGACGACTTGGTTGCTGAGGTCGCGGAACGGTCTCACCTTCAGGAGAATCGAACATGAATCACAACATTCGCAGGTTACTTTTGTTGATGTTATCGTTCGGGTTGGTCGTCAGTGTGCTTTTGACACCTACCGTCGGTTTTGCCCAAGCTATCAGCGGGAACGTTGTCGGTACAGTAATGGACTCGACGGGTGCCGCCGTGGCGGGCGCTGACGTAATCGGTATCAACACTGCCACGGGAATATCGGCCAATGCCAAGACCAACAATACAGGTCAATACCGATTCGATAATCTCCCGATTGGTGGCTATAGGTTCACGGTAAAGGCCGCCGGTTTTCGCACCACTACGGAATCGGCCGACGTGGAATTGAATCGAACCGGTACTGTCAATGTGACCTTGACCCCGGGCGCAGCATCGGAGACGGTGGAAGTCTCCGGAGAAGCTCCGATCATCGACACCACGACGGCCCAAGTTACCAATAACTACGACGAGCGTTCAATCTCAGACCTGCCCTCAACATCCGGCAATGGTTTTGGAATCGGTGTGCTCAACCTTTCACTGTACTCGTCTGGCGTAGCAAGCAACGGCGGCGTAGGTGTCGGAACTGGGCCCTCAGTGGGCGGGCAGCGCGCCTACAACAACAACTTCACCATTGAAGGTGTCGACAATAACAATAAGGTTGTCACCGGCCCGTTAGCCGTGGTCCCCAATGATGCGGTAGCCAGCTTTACGGTGCTGCAAAACCTATACGCGCCGGAGTTCGGACACTCCTCAGGCGGTCAATTCAACCAGGTGGTAATGACAGGTACGAACAGCTTCCACGGTAAGTTGTACGAGTATTTTGAGAACCGCAACCTTAACTCGATTGATCAAATCGTCGCCAACGGAACCCCCGCCGGAACAACACCGAAACAGCCCCGCTTCGACAGCAACCGTTACGGAGGGCAGATCGGCGGTCCCATTATCAAGAACAAGCTTTTTTTCTTCTTTAATTACGAGTACAACGCGATTGGTCAGAGTGTGACGCCTACAGCGCCAACAACTCCCACCGCCAACGGCTTCGCGACGCTGGCCGCGATGCCGGGAATAAACCAGACTAACTTGAGCATTTTCAAGAAGTTCGTGCCCACGGCTCCCGCGCCTTGTTCCCCTCCGGCCTGCAACGCGGTCATAGTAAACAACACCCCCATTCAAGTCGGGCTTTTCCCAGTCGTGGGTCCTTCCTTCAATAACTTCCGCAACTCCGCCAGCAGTGCCGACTATAACCTTTCGGACCACGACCAATTGCGAGGCCGGTTTATCTATAACAAGAGTGTTGGATCGGACGTGACCGCAACGCTGCCCGTCTTTTTCTCGATCATTCCAGCCACTTCAGATGTATTTACGCTGGGGGAATACCACACTTTTTCACCGACGCTTACCAATGAGTTACGCATTGGCTACAACCGGTATAGGCAAATAATCGGTACTGGCAATTTCACATTTCCGGGGTTAGACCAATTCCCGAATCTTTCCTTTGATCAACTGAATCTGCAGGTGGGTCCTGACTCGAATGCCCCGCAATTCACTATCATCAACACCTATCAGGCGGCCGATAACCTCAGCTGGACTAAGGGTCGCCACACTTGGCAGTTCGGCCTGGAAGGCCGAAAGTACATCTCGCCGCAGAGCTTCACCCAACGTTCTCGTGGCGACTACGATTACTCGACTCTGCAGTTGTATCTGAACGACCAGGTGCCGGATACCTTGGCGGAGCGCAGCGTCGGGAAAGCAGGTTACGACGCAAACCAGATCGCACTGTATTGGTATGTGAGCGATACGTGGCGGATGCGTCCCAATCTGACTCTTACCCTCGGCCTGCGTCACGAGTACACGACCATTCCTGCCGATGAGCGGCTGCAGAAACTGAACATCGCAGCTAGCATCCCCGGCCTCAGTTTCGCTGAACCGCGGGCGCCAAAGAAGAACTTTGCACCTCGGGTAGGTATCGCATGGTCACCTGGAAACAGCGGTAACACTTCTATCCGTGCCGGATTTGGCATGGCCTATGATGTGCTTTACGATAACATCGGCAGTCTGTCCAAGCCTCCGCAGTTGAACCAGACTTATGACTGCCCAGGTTCGCCGACTTGTCCGAGTTCTGCTGCGTTTCTGGCCGGCGGAGGACTACCACCCTTGCCTCAACCATTTGCTACGGTTGCAGAGGCCCGGGCTGCTACCGCGGCCTGGGTTCCACCGAACCAGAAGGATCCGTACACTATTTCGTGGCAATTGGGCGTCCAGCACACCTTCGCCAAGAACTACACCACCGAGATCAGGTACCTGGGAACCCGCGGCGTCCACCTAGATGTGCAGGATCGCATCAACAGAATTGACCAAACATCGCCGACATTGTTCCTGCCCACCTACATCACCAACCCGGGCCAGTCTACGCTGGACGGACTGACGACAACTCTTGCGCAAATCCAGGCTCAGCCGAATTTCCGTGGCGATCTCGCGGCAGCCGGGTTCAACCAAACCAACCTGATAGGATTCGTGCCCTTCGGCGACTCGACCTACCACGGGCTGGCAGCGCAACTCAATCGCCGCTTCACCAACGGTCTGCAGTTGCAGGCGGCTTACACCTTCAGCCACAACATTGACAATTCCACCGCTGACTTCTTCAGCACCGTCCTAACCCCGCGGCGCCCGCAGGACTTCCAGAATCTGCATGCGGACCGCTCCAGTTCAGCTCTCGACCACCGGCACCGCTTCACCATCACGGCCCTCTACGATATGCCCATGTTCAAGAGCTCCAGCAGCTGGGTAATGAAGAACGTTGTAGGGAACTGGGAACTTGCACCGGTTTACACCTTCGAGAGCCCGGAGTACGCAACGGTGCAGGTTGCTCAGGACGCAAATGGCAACGGTGATACTGCGGGCGATCGCGCCATCGTTAATCCGGCTGGCAAGGCAGGAACGGGGACGGACGTTACAGCCCTGACCAACACCGCTGGCGACACGGTGGCTTATCTCGCGAACGATCCGACTGCGCGGTTCATTCGTACGGGTATCGGCGCGCTGTCTAACTTGGGCCGCAACACGCTGCCAACCGAACACATCAACAACTGGGACTTCGGCCTCTATAAGAGCGTGAGCTTCACGGAGAGGTTCAAGTTCCAGCTGGGTGCCCAGTTGCTCAACGCATTCAACCACCCGCAGTTCACGCCGGGCTACGTCAACCGGGCGGACGGCGCCAACACCGCCTTGACGACAATCACGACCAGTACCGCAGCGCGACAGTATCTCACTCCGGGAGCAGCTACCTTTAACGTCCCGAGGGCGGTGTTCTCCAGCAATCCGCGCACGATGCAGCTTTCCGCGAAGTTCATCTTCTAGGAACGCTGGGAGTAAGGAAAATACAAAGGAGGCTCGCAAGAGCCTCCTTGATTTTTGCCTCTCGGACGGCTGCAGGTTGCTTAGCTGTTCTTGTCGATGAGTTGTTGCAGGCCGGAGCGATAACCGCGGCTGCAGGAGAGTTCTTTCCCATCCTTCAAAACCACGATGTATTCACCGCTGTTGCAGGGTTGTAGTTCCTTGATCTTGCGAACATTGGCGATGGCAGAGCGATGGATACGGACGAACTGGCTGGGATCGAGTCGATCGGAAATGCGTCCGATGCCCTCGCGGAGCACGTAGGAATCTTTTCCAACGTGCAACTTGACGTAGTTGGCCGCCGCCTCGACCCAGTCGATGTCATCCGTGTCCAGAAAGACCACCCGCCCCCCAGCTTTGATTATCAGGCGCCGGTCGCCTTTTGATTCCGTTCGAGCTTGCGCCAGCAAGTCGAGTAGACGATTTGTCAGGTTCCGGTCTGTGGTTTTGAGCAGTTCGGCACGCGTCCTTTCGATGGCGCTGTGAAGCCGGTCTTGATCAAACGGCTTCAGGAGGTAGTCGAGAGCATGCGTTTCAAAGGCCCGGACAGCGTATTGATCGTAAGCGGTGGTGAAAATAACAATCGGCAATTCGTCGGCGGGAATAGCACTCAACACCTCGAAGCCATCCATCTCCGGCATTTGGATGTCCAGCAACAGCAGGTCAGGTTTGTAGCTTTCCAGCGCGTCAATGGTCTGCAGTCCGTCCCGACATTCCGCAACGATCTGGATCCCAGGCTCCGAAGCCAGCAGAATCCGCAATTTCTCGCGCGCCAGGGGTTCATCATCGGCGATGATGGTGCGTATGCCAGTCGTGGTCACAGGATGGTCACGCAGCCCCAAAATCTGCCTGGGCGACTTCATACACTAATTGACGTGGCTCGGTTCGAAACGGTATCCGCACCTCGACTTCCACGCCACTTTCCGGAGCGCTACGGATTTCCATACTCTGTTCGTTAGCGTACAAAGTCTGGAGCCGCTCCTTCGTCGCCCTCAGACCCAGGCCGGTCTTGGTCTGAGTTTGGCTACTAATAGACTTCTCTATGCCCGGACCGTTGTCCCCCACCTTCAGGCAAAGACTGCCGTTCTGGTGGCTAGCTGCAATTCGAATCTCGCCATTGCTCGACCGTCGGGAAATGCCATGCCGGACCGCATTCTCTACCAGCGGCTGCAACAACAAGTGAGGCACTAAGGCGTCCAAGGTGTCGGGCGCGACATCGAAAACCACGTTTAGCCTGTCCTCAAACCTGACCTTCTCGATTTCAAGGTAGCCGTTGACGAATTCAAGTTCCTGACTCAGGGGAATGATCTGGATTCCGTCACTCTCCAGGCTAATGCGTAAGAGATCACTGAGGCGGCTCATCATGCGGTCAGCGGCGCGGACATCAGTAAGCATCAGGGCTGAGATCGAATGCAGCGTATTGAAGAGAAAATGGGGTTGTAGTTGGTTCTTCAAGGCCTGCAAGTGCGCCTTGGCCAGTTGGCCCTCCAGTTGAGAAGCACGTAGTTCGCGGTCTGCGAATCTCCGGTAGTAAGACACGGCGTGTGCAACTACTACAATAGGCAAATAAGCGCCGGTAATGTCCTCAATCGAATTGGCATAGAACACCCTCAGGAACAGTTCCGGCCGGATACGTATGCCGTGAGTCTGCGAATCCCAAACAGCCGATACAAAGCCACGAGTCCCCCAGTCCCAGACGGGATAGGTTAATCCTCGCAGAATTACATGAGCCACCATGAAAGCGATACCACCCGCAAGAAGTACCAATGACCGACGCAACCAATTCTCACGCTGAAGCGGATAACGGAGTGCCAGCCCGAAAGCAAATGGGGTCAGAGGGGCGTAGGTGAATAGTCGGCTGAGCTCCAAGGGAATCTCGCTGAGAAAGCTCATGGGGGTCCCCGCTGCAAGGTCATATCGGTAAATGGCCACACTGGCGGCTAGGGCGATGAAAGTCCATACCCCAAAACTCACGACCCATATCAGCCACGGACGCTCCGTGGTTTGGGGGCTCAGCTCGCTTCTGCCCGGGCTTCGCTCGAGCGACACTTTCCGCCGTGGTCGGTGAATGAGTTCGCCACCGCACTTGGGACAAATGCCCTGCACGTTCAAGGTGCACGCTGGACACAAAGTGCATTCGTACGAACAGATATAAGCTTCTCCATCTGGCGGCAGTGCGCTCCCGCACTTCTCACACTGCGTTTTCATTTCAAGATGCATGGATAAAAACTGCCTGGAAGCACTTCTTCAGCGCTCGCGCCACTTACCGGAACACTGGAAGAGTATTCAATCACGTCGGGGGCGCTGACGGAACCGGATAGTCGTCATTTTATGTGAATTAATACCCCGAGGAGCGTGATTCGTCCCGTGTCTGGCGCCCCAGGCTCAGAAAGAGATCAGCCAATGATCAAAAGGGATCTGGGCTGACAGGAGGAATTACAAAAATCTCAGCAGGATGGACGCTCGACGAATTCAATGCGCTTAACGATCTAGACAGGTTTCTCCGTAGCCTGACCAACGCTAACTTTTCGGGGCGGATTCGTCGGATTTAGAACGCCCTCGGTGGTAATCCGGCTGGCTTTGCAGATCTCGGTCGCAATCTTTACTAGAGCCTCATCCTTGCGACCGGGCCCATCCGGCGAGATCACCGAACTGGCAGCCAAGGTGAAAAGCAGGGCATCCTCCTGCTTGTCAAAGTAAAGAACCACCTGACTCGCCGCCATGTGACGCCTCCCCGAATTTCGATGTACCAGAGAATGATAGGACGATTTTGGCGACCTCTGAGGGTACTCTCTTGATGCCTCTCCACACGACAGTGCTGACCGGCCACGTAGCCCTAGGCCAGCCGTGAAAATGCTAGATTAGAAGTTCATGTCCGCCCCCCAATCCCGTTTCGTGAAGGCCTGCAAGGCACAGCCGGTTGACCGGACTCCGGTTTGGTTCATGCGCCAGGCCGGGCGGTATCTGCCCGAGTATCGTGCGGTCCGTAGGCAATATTCGCTAATCGAGATTTGCAAGAGGCCGGAAGTCGCCGCCGAGGTGACTGTCACTGCGGCGGAAGTGCTAGGGGTGGATGCGGCCATCATCTTCGCAGATCTTTTGCTGCCTCTTGAGGTGATGGGTTTGCCCTTTCACTTCTCGGCCGGAGAGGGTCCGGTGATCGAGCGCCCTTTGCGTGAAGCGGACGATGTTGCCCGGCTGCGTACCGATCGCGCCGCCGATCTGGGATACGTCTCTGATGCCGTGCGTCTGGTCTGCAAGCATTTTGGAAGCGGCCTACCGGTGATTGGCTTCTGCGGCGCGCCCTTTACTTTGGCGAGCTACATGATCGAAGGCGGCGGCTCACGAAACTATCTTCAGACGAAGAAGCTGATGTATCGGTCGCCGGCTGTGTGGTCGGACCTGATGTGTAAGCTAGTCGAGGTCGTTTCTGAATATGCGGCTGACCAGGTGCGTGCCGGCGCAGACGTTATCCAGATTTTCGACAGTTGGGTCGGCTGCCTCGGCGTGGAAGACTATCGTCGTTACGTGCTGCCAGCGACTCGCAAGATGGTGCAGGCGCTCTGCAAAACCGGCTCACCGGTTATTTACTTTGGCACGGACACTGCTACGCTGCTGCCGTTGATGAAGCAAACTGGTGCGGAAGTGATCGGCCTCGATTGGCGGATTCCGCTGGATGAAGGCTGGAGTTCGGTTGGCTCCGGGGCAGTGCAGGGCAACCTCGATCCCGTGGCGCTGTTTGCGGACTGGAAAGAGTTGAAGTCGCGAGCGGAAGATATCCTGCGACGCGCGGCCGGATGTCCCGGACACATCTTCAATCTGGGACATGGCATTTTGCCGGAAACCCCGGTAGAAAATGTAAAGGCCCTGGTCAGGTTTGTGCAGGAGCACTCAACACGAAGCTGAGCCTGAGAACCGAGAACTGACAACTGGTTTTTCCTGGAAATAACTTCGTCAATGTTGGTTGGAATTCCTACTTCCGGATGCTCTGGGCAAACCAGTCGTTTGGCGCCGCCTATCTTAGATAGGGACCATCTGCGTGAATTTGCAATCTAACCCGGGGAAGACGGGAGTCCTACTCCTGGCTCATGGCAGCCCTGACTCGCCAGATGATGTCCCGGAGTTCTTGCTTCGTGTAACCGGCGGCCGAGCGCTTCCTGCCGAAATTGTTGCCGAAGTGAAGCACCGTTATAGCCTGATCGGCCGCTCTCCACTGACCACGATGACCATGAGGCAAGCAGAGCTCCTGGCGCAAGAACTGCGATTGCCGGTCTATGTCGGCATGCGGAATTGGAAGCCCTTCATCGCAGACACGCTGGCTGCGATGCAAGCGGACGCCGTTCAACGCGTCGTCGCGATTTGTCTCGCGCCCCAGAATTCGCGCACCAGTGTGGGCCTGTACCGTGCTGCGTTGAGTCCGGCGGACGGCACTGCTTTAGCCATCGACTTCGTTCAATCCTGGCACGACCACCCGCTGTTGATCCAAGCCTTCTCGGAGAAATTGCGCTCGGGATGGGAGAACGCCTGTCAAGAGATGAAGACCAAAGTTCCGATCGTCTTCACCGCACACAGTGTTCCGCAGAGCACGATCACTGAAGGCGATCCTTACGAGCGCCAAAGCAAGGAAACCGCGGCGCTGGTGGCGCCGGAAGCGGCGCTCGAACCCGAAGACTGGACATTTGCATTTCAAAGCCAGGGCATGTCGGGCGGAGCCTGGCTTGGACCCACGGTCGAAGACACCATTCTCGAGCTGAAAAGGAAAGGGCACCGTGGCGTTTTCATTCAGCCCATCGGATTTCTCTGCGACCATGTCGAAGTTCTATATGACATTGATGTTGGCTTCAAACAGTTTGCTGAGAACATAGGCATGCGGCTGTGGCGGGCTGAGTCGCTGAACGACTCACCTGTGTTGACCGCGGCGCTGGCTGATTTAGCTCGGCAACGGATTCCGGCATTCGCCGCCAAGCCTTAAAGTCTTGTAACCACGGAGAGATAGGTTTGCCAGAAGACGGCGGCGTTACTCTCAAATTATGAAAGGCATCGCCATCGTCGGTGGCGGCATCTCCGGGCTCTCTGCTGCCTTCGCTCTCGAGGAACAACGTCGCGCCGGGGTTCCGTTGCAATATGTGCTTTTCGAGTCTGCTCCCCGTTTGGGCGGCGTTCTAGTCACTGATCGGGTAGATGGCTGTCTCGTCGAAGGTGGCGCTGACTCGTTCCTTACAGAAAAGCCCTGGGCAGCCGATCTCTGCCGCCAGATCGGATTAGGCGATCAACTGATCGGATCTAATGACGCCGCTCGCAAGACTTACATCCTCCTGAAAGGCAAGCTGGTCGCCATTCCTGATGGTTTGATGTTCATGGTGCCCACGAGAAGTCTGCATATTCTATTCTCGCCGCTGTTCTCATTCAGCACCAAGCTGCGCATTGCGCGCGAGTGGTTCCAGCCGCGAAACTCTCCCGCTGACGAGAGCGTAGCCTCGTTTGTCGAGCGCCACTACGGTGCGGAGATGGTGGATCGTCTCGCCGACCCGTTGCTCGCCGGCATCTACGGTGGTGATGCGTCATCTCTCAGTGTTCGGGCTGTCCTCCCTCGCTTCGTAGAGATGGAGCGCACGCATGGAAGTCTTCGCCGCGCGATGGTGGCGGGGTGCGAGAAGATTCGCCAATCATCCCCTGCGCCACCTCTCTTCACTTCGCTAAAAAATGGAATGCAGGAGATGGTAGACGCCATTGTGGCTCGTTTAGATCCTTCTGCGTTATGTCTCAATACGGCTGTGCAAGACATCCAGTCTGAAGCCGATGGTTGGAATGTCTCTGCAGGTGGGCAATCTGCGTTCTACGATGCTGTCATTCTGGCTCTGCCCGCGGGAGCGGCTGCGAAACTGCTCCGCACGAGCCATTCAGAACTCGCCTCCGAGCTTCGCGGGATCCCATACAGTTCCTCGGTGACGGTGGCGCTAGGTTACGAGCGGAAGGTGCGACAGTCATTGCCCCCAGGCTTCGGTTTCCTGGTACCTCGCTGCGAAGGCAAACGTGTGCTGGCCGCCACCTTTGTGCACAACAAGTTTCGGCATCGCGCACCCGAAGATCGCGCCCTCATACGATGTTTTCTGGGCGGGTCGCGGGATGAGTCGATTCTCCAATTGCCAGACGATGAAATCCTGCGCATCGTACGCGAAGAACTGCGCCAGACTCTCGGCCTCGTGGCTGAACCGCTTTTCACTCGCATATTTAGATGGAAGGGGGCAATGGCGCAGTACAACGTGGGTCACCTGGAACGCCTGGAACGAGTCGAACGCCTCCGCCAGCAGATCCCGGGCCTGGCTCTCACTGGGAACGGTTATCGTGGAATCGGCGTACCCGACTGCATTCGCTCGGGGGAAGAAGCGGCCGAGCAAATGTTGGCGAAGGTAGGCTTATCCGCGGTAATCGCTAGGCTATTGTGAGTTCGCATGAAAAAGCCCCACTCTGAGGTCCAGATTCGCAGGGCCGAATGCAGTGATGCTGCCTCAATCTCTGCTCTTCTACACCAGGCGTTCTTTGAATTCAGGCCGCTCTACACTGATGGAGGATTTACAGCAACCGCCATCAGCAGTGAACAAGTCGAGAATCGCATCAGAGAAGGGCCGGTCTGGATTGCCTTGAACGCTGTCGCGATAGTGGGCACGGGTTCGGCCATTCAGAAGGATGAATCGTTGTACATTCGCGGCATGGCGGTCCACCCTGCGGTCCGGAGTTCGGGCATCGGTAAGTTCCTACTCCGGACAATAGAAGAATTCGCTCTGGCGAGCGGCTACAAGAGATTACTTCTCACTACCACGCCATTCCTAACTGCCGCGATACGGTTGTATGAAGGCTTCGGTTTCGAACGTACCACTGACGGCCCACACGATTTGTTTGGAACGCCTCTTTTTGCAATGACGAAAGCGCTTGACCGATCGAGGTGAGAACGTCTCGTGTCCCCGTTACCGCCGTAACCCTTCGCGATTACTCTTCCATTGCGGAAACAATCGGCCTGATTCAGGGTTAGTACAATGCAAAGAATTTGTCCGGAGAACAGCTATGTATAAACGAATTCTGGCCGCTGCTTCAATCGTATACGCACTTTCGTTGGGGTGGGCACAAGAACAGAAACCAAAGGCCGACGCGCATGACATGTCAAATATGAACATGTACGGTCCGGATATGTCGACGAAGGCGAACGGGGTCGACATGCGCGATATGCCTGGTATGGGTGATGGCAGCGCTCACGCCATTCACTCCATGGAAGGTCATCACATGGAGATGGGTCCGCACATGAAGATGACCTCGCTTCGCGACTTGAGGCCGGGGGACCAGGAAAAAGCTGACCAGGTAGTGGACGCCGCCCGCAGAGTCGCGGCGAAATACGATGACTACAAAACCGCCCTGGCTGACGACTTTAAGATTTTCATGCCCAATCGGCCGCAGAAGCAATATCACTTCACCAATTATTTGTATGCATTTGAAGCCAGCCGGCATTTCAATCCTGACCGCCCTACGTCGTTGCTTTACGAGAAGCACGGGGACGACTACAAGCTTATCGGCGTGATGTATACCGCGCCCAAGAATTCCAGCGAGGACTTACTCGATTCGCGCATTCCCCTCAGCGTTGCCCAATGGCACGCTCACGTTAACCTGTGTATGCCGCCGCAAGATCAAAGGAATCTGGCGGGTCTGCCAAATTCAAAATTCGGACTAGGCGGTTCCATCGCCACCAAGGAAGACTGCGATGCGGCGGGGCGAAAGTTCGTCCCGCAGATTTTCGGATGGATGGTCCATGTTTATCCCTTCGAACAGAAGCCGGAAGACATTTGGTCGGTCGAGCGACAAGGGCACGGCCACGACCACATGGACTGATTCAGAGTTCGTTGCGTTCCTTGCTCAGCCGATAGCGCCAAGCCCAAGCCGTCGCCAGTGCGACGATCAGCAAGCACGATTCAACCAACACTTTTTCCCCGTCAAGTGGATCGATCGCCGACCCCTTTAACTGGGGATCGGCCAGGATGCCGTGAATAAAAACGCAAACGGCTGCCGCATAAACCAGATAGTGAAACAACTTCCACCGGCGACGTCCGAGCCAAAGCCGAAAATATGATGTGAGCAGCACTACCACGATCAGGTACAGGCCCACCGCGCCGATTGTATTTTCGAGAGGCTGAACCGGAGACCGCACGGGAACCGCTATGTCCATCAGACGCCAACGGGTGCTCCCCGAGAACAACAGGATGATCGGGTGAATTACTATCGACGAGAGCAGTAAGCACGCGGTCAACTTGTGGATTGCAAAAATATTGATTCGCCGATGCGGCCACAGCCGCCAAGGACTGTAGCGGACTGCGATCAACAGTCCGATACAGATATTCGCTGTGGCCAGGACGACAGCCAACAGACCGACATCCGCGGAAAGGTCAAGTATCGTCATCTCTGGCTAATCGCCGCGCAAAAAAACAGCGTCGTGGTAAGCATTTCGATAAGAAGCAAAAAGAGAATTCCTTCATCTTTCGACGAAAGTAGAGGACGGAAGTTAGGACCAGAGCGAGATATTAGGACAAACTGCACTTCCCGGTAAGATTGGAATTATTGGGTTATTTCGGTTGATTCGGCTTGGGTTTGTCTGGTGCTGCTATATCAACCTGAACCGCCGGAGCCTTGTCTGTTCTTCCTATCTCAAGCGACACTACGCCGAGATCGCCGTTCGCATCCAGAGATCGAATCGTTTGTGTTCGCTTGGCACCGTCGGGGCCCGGACGCACAATATCGATGGCTTCACTCGTCATACGGAGCCCACCACCTGGGTCCCCGGGATTGGGTCGTTCGACTTGCTCCTTAGTTGTTTCTTCGCCATTCGGATTCGCCCGATGAAGGGTCGTAACTCTCTGTCCCAAATGCAAGCTGCCATCTCCGGCTGAGCCGGGCACATCGGTTGTATAGCTGTCGACAGAGGTGCGCTTCTCTCCGCGGGTACCTCCCGATTCTTTGCTCACCGTCCGCGCAACAGCCGACAGTTTACCGTTGCTATCAGGCTGCAGAACCTGCTCATCCCTGCTGTGCTCTTTGCCGTCGTCCTTGATCACGCCTTCCCTGACTTCACCGACCTGCCAGCTTCCATTGCCGTCGGGCAAAAGGGTTGACTTTCGAAATTCAATGGTGTGATCGTCGCTTCGCTTCTGACGCTCCTGAATCCGCATGGACTCCGCTAAGCCACCGTTGATGTCGGGAGTAAAGACCGTGGTTTTCGTGTCCTCCACGCCAGGACGGGAATTCTTGGTTTCTTGAATCTCTCGCTGGACGACCTGCAGGCGGCCGTTCGCGTCGGGATCCGAGATGGTGCGAACGCTCTTCACGTCGCCGCCCTGCGATGTACGCTTCTCTTCTTCGGTCACTTGAGTCAGCACTCTGTTCCCCTCGGAATCCCTGCCGAAGGTGCGCTGGGTGACACGAATTGTCGACGCATCTACTTTGACCGACTCTTTCTCAATATCAAGGTAGGGTTCATATCGCCCATCTGGCCCGATCCGCTCGACAGCTTGTTTGTCCACGGTGCGGCCGTTGGCTTCCGTGTGGCTTTCTGCGGTCCGGGTCGGGTTCGTGTTCCCAGACCCCCGCTGTTCGGTCGTAGCGCTCCAAGACTTGCTGGTATCGCTTGCCTGGGAATTCGTGGTTTGTGTCCACACAAGCGTAGGTGCGAAGCAGACGCCCGTCAGGATCATTAAAACGGAGGCTGACTCACGGAGGCCACATTTCATCAAACGCCCGCAGGACCGCAGTTCCATAAGCTCAATTGTCCGCTCCTAACCTACCTCTGTCCAGTTGAACATGTTCTAGGATGTAGGTGAGTGAAACGGGGATTACTGGCGAAGCTTATTCGTACGCCAACGCGTCAATCGGGTCCTTCTGCGCTGCTTTGAAAGCCGGATACAGCGCCCCCGCAATGGCGCCGACAATGGCGATGACCGTGGCCCGCAGAATCCAGCCACCAGTGACAACCACCGGCAACGTTGGCAGGCGCTGATGAATACCGGTGCGCGCCACCAGGCTGAACAGAATTCCCACGATGATCCCACCGACCGCCAGCAACACGGTCTCCCGCAGGATCACGTTTACGATATAGAACTTTGAAGCGCCCATCGACTTCAATATCCCAATCTCGCGGGTGCGCTCCATCACTGCCGTGTACATGGCCTGGAAGATTACGATGAAGCCAATCGTCACGGAAATGCCGACGACCACGTTGATGAAGGTCCTCAATCCGGGGTAGGTGCTCGGAGTCATCATTGAGAGGTACTCACGCATCGAGCGCACAACGTAGGTGCTCATGCCCGGGACGTTTTTGATTTCGTTCACAACCGCGTCAGCGTTGTTGGGATCGTCGAGCTTGAGATAAAAAGCCGAAGCTTTCCCCTGCGCTCCTACCAGATCCTGCAGCGTGGTGATGGGCACGAACTTGCGAGCGCCCTTGCCGTGGGCCACGATGCCGGCGACCCTGAAGTTCTGATTCAGAATTTCAATGGTATCCCCGACCTTTACATGCTTCGACTGCGCAAAATAGTCGTCTGCCAGCGCATCATACGGCCCCTGAAAACGCCCGCCATGAATGTATGTAAAAGGCCCGCCCAGCGTCTCATAGCTCGGAAGGTCAATGCCGTAGATTGCCTCCAACGTTCCGGAGGTCGACACTTGCATGAGAACCGGCGAAACCTTCTCCACGTGCGGCAGCTTGGCAAGAATATCCGCCACCTTGATCGGCGCGGGCGCTCCGGTGATCGAAACAATAGCGGAAGAGCCCGGAGGCAGAACGATGACGTCAGCACCGATGCCTGCCTGTCGTTGTCGCGAATCGCTCAGCATTCCCAGCGACAGCCCAACGATCAGCAGGATGAGGGTAACTTCCAAAGCGATGGCCACAATACTGATTACCGACCGGATCGGTCGATGCACCAGGTTCGCGACAATCATTTTGTTCATCATCGACTAGGAATTGGCACTCAAGCCGTATCTCGGCAGAGAACAAAATGCTATTGCTGGTTTACCTTTTCCTTCCCGTCGCTGGCACGGGAGAGGCGGCCCTTTGTGGTTGGTCCAAATGCACCACTTGCGCCCCGGGCGGTTCCTCCAGCGCAAATTTATCGTCCGGGAGAGGCTCGTTTAGCTGCAGCTTCACGATGGTCAGCGTGATGTCGTACTCCTGCTGGGGAAACCAGATTCCGATCTGCGATGGAAAGTCCGCACCGTTGTAATTTTTATAGTCCTCATAACGTGTGTCGGTGACTAGATCTCCGTTCTGATCATAGGCATATTGGCGATGGGGCAGCAGGTCGGTTCGGCTGAAAATGATTTTCCGCTCCAGATACCATCCGTGCTCGCCTTTGCGAATGACATCAAGTTCGTAATCAGCTTGTTCTACCTGGTGTTTCTTGGCGTCGGTCACAATCTCAAAGCTATTTTCAACAACCGCGATTTCGTTCTGCGAATCGACCTCCCGCAGCAACAGAGCGTCATAGATTTGCTGCGGCCGCAGGCTCTCCAGGGGTTGGCCCGTCGTGTGTGTTTCAATGTCATTGCGTCCAATGATGAAACGGTTCTTGGGCGGGATCCAGAGTTTGAAGTAGAGTCCGTCGCTCACCATGTCGAACGCCTGATTGCGCACGATGGGCAGCAGCCCAATCATGCGAAGCATGGCCGGCTTGCGCGCCAGCACATAACCACGAATCTCCTGATAATCGGTGACTCTCCCCTTTTTGACCCCTCCTACCGAAGCGTCGATGTCCACTGTCGCCTGCATGGAGTGGACCTTAGCGGCCTGGCTGTTGATATATTCGATCAGTTCCGCCTGGGTGGCGGACTTTAGCGGCGCCGTGCTCACCTGGCGCTCCACCTTGCGAGAACGGAACAAGCACCCAGTCAGCGGGAAAACGAGGGTAAGTACAGCCAGGGCCCGATAGCGGGAAAACTGTCTCATCCAGATATCCAGTAAGTATACAGGCGCGGCGGTTTGCGGGGGTTGCGAGGGTCAGATAGCGAACACAGAGCAGTCCAAAAACCCGAGGAGATAGGATGGCCGAGCTATTTCCGCTGCATCACATGCCGCAGAACTCCAACGTTGCGATTGTGCTCTTCCAAGCTGTGAGCAAACTTGTGATGTCCGTTGCCATCGCTGACAAAATAATAATAATCAGTGGTTGCGGGATGTAGTGCAGCCTCGAGCGATGACTTGCCGGGATTGCCGATCGGCCCGGGCGGGAGTCCGGGATGAAGGTAGGTGTTGTAAGCGGAGTGGAACTGCATATCTTGGTGGTGCAGCGCGCCACTGTATGCTCCTTGCAGCAGTTCGCCATAGATCACGCTGGGATCAGCCTGCAGTGGGATATTCTTCGCCAGCCGGTTGTAATAAACGCTGGCCACCAAGGGGCGCTCGTCAGGCACGGCGGTCTCCTTCTCGACGATCGAAGCCATGGTGACTGTTTTCTGTAAGTCAAAAGGTAATCCGATCTCGTGCGCCACTTGCCGGAATTGTTTCACCATCGCCGCCGCCATCTCCTGCATATCCTGCGTTCGAGTGAATTCATAAGTATTGGGAAAGAGATAGCCCTCCAACGTCTTCGCCTGCGGAGCAAGGTCGGCAATCAACGCAGTATCAGACATCGCCACGTTCAAGAACTCCTGGCTCGATCCCAGACCCGCGTCCTGGATCGCTTGCGCAATGTCGAAGATGGTGTAGCCCTCGGGAATCACGACGGTGTGGACATAAATATCGCCGCGCGCCAGCCGGTCATGGACCTCGAGAGCGTTCGCACTCTTGTCGAACAGATATTCGCCGGCTTTCAGCGAACGTTTGCGGTGTAAGTAGTGCCAGAGAACAAAAGACTCGGCGTTGCGAATTACTCCTGCCGATTTCAGCTCTCTGGCGATCCGCCGGGTTGAGTACCCTTGGCGTAACATGACAAACTTCTGCCCTTCGGGCGTCACCGGTGCCCACAGTGCCCACGCCAGCCATCCGCCAACTCCGACGATGGCAAGGACTAGAAATAGGAAGAAGGTGCGCAAGCTTGAAACAGTTTAGATGAAGGGAAGTTACGCGTCGCTAGCCGTTGGTCGTTGGACTCTGGAACCGATCCCGGAATGGATTGGCCGTCTCTAGCCTCTTAGCGCCCCAGTTCTGTCGCCCGCGTATCCATCCAGTTTTGCAGAATCAGCACCGCCGCCATCTGGTCCACAACCTCGCCTCGCCGCTTGATGGACATTTCGGAATCGCGCAACAGGCGGTTGGCCTGGGCCGATGTCAGACGTTCATCCCAGAGGTGGACGGGCAGCTTGAAGCGCCGTCGCAGCTCCTCCGCAAACACTTGCATTTTCTCAGCCTGGGTGCCCTCAGCCCCGCTCATGCGCAGCGGATAGCCGACCACGATCTCGGCGACTTCATACTCCCCTATCAGCTTTTCCAATTGTCTAAAGTCGAGACGTTTGTTCTGCCGTCGGATGGTTTGCAGCCCCTGCGCCGTGATGCCGAGCGGGTCGGACACGGCCAGCCCGATCGTCTTCGAGCCCACATCGAGGCCTAGGACCCGCGGGCGGCGCTCTATTTTGGCGGAATCAGCAGCATCAGAATCCACCTGAGAATTATATGTCTGCTGGAGAATTCCGGAATTGGGCTACGATATGCGAATGGCCATCGACGAGGCACAGGAGCTACCGACTCTGCCAGCGGAAGTGGCCGTCTCTCCCTCCAAAGCGCAGAAGCCACACTGGGCGTTTACTGCACTCGGAGTGGCGACCATCCTCGGCATTTGCTATTGGGCAGAACTGGTGCTTGCGGTGATATTGGTGGCAGTGTTGCTTGCATTCATTTTGGCGCCACTGATGGATCTGCTGATTCGTCTCCCGCTTCCCCGAGGCCTGGCCGCGGCCATCGTCGTACTTTTGTTGGTCACTTTGGTAGCTGGCCTCGTCTACTATTCATCGAACCAGGCCGTTACGTTTCTGCAGGATGTATCTAAATACACCAGCAGAGCTCGGGAGGTAATCGAGCGCTTCCGCCAGCAAGTAGAAACGCTGGATAGTTTGAACCCGGGCAGGCCGGGCAATCAGCCCGGCACTGTCCGAGCCGGCACCAACTGGACCGAAATTCTCACTCGGGGTTTCGGGTCGTTCGGTCAGACTCTGCTGGCCGCGTCTTTTGTGCCCTTTCTGGTCTACTTTATGCTGACCTGGCAACATCACCTGCGTTCGGCTACGGTCATGCTGTTTCCCATGCAGAACCGGCATACTGCGTATGTCACCCTAGGGTTGATTTCAGCCATGATTCGTACCTTCATGGTCGGAAACCTGTTGATCGGCTTATTTATGGCCGTGGCAAGTACGGCCATATTTGGCATTCTTCACTTTCCATTTTTCTATTTCGTCGGCTTCATCAGCGGCTTTTTGAGCCTCATCCCCTATCTAGGAGTCTTGCTAGCGATTGCCGCTCCTCTTTTTGCCGGCATCGGACATATCGACTCTGCGGACGTTGTTCTAATCATCGTAACGGTGGTGGGACTGCACGTATTCTCACTGAACGTGCTTTACCCGAAATTCCTCGGTAATCGCCTGCAACTGAACCCGCTGGCCGTGACCATGGCCCTGCTTGTCTGGGGATGGTTATGGGGCGCAATGGGTCTGGTCCTCGCCATACCCATCACCGCAGCGATGAAAATCATCTTCGATCACGTACAGTCGCTCAAGCCTTACGCCGTCTGGCTGGGAGAGTGAAGGCGGCTTCAGACTTCAGACGTCAGACCTCAGACTTCAGACTTCAGACCTCAGACCTCTGCCAACAGGCCACCCTTAACTTATCGTGCCTGCGTGTGACGGGTGCACTTGCAGGGATCTGGCTAAGGCGAGAAGAATGGCGCTGAGTGGAAGGAGCAATCGGCATGGGTGCTTCATACCGAGATCTCAGAGTGTGGCAGCAGGCGATGGAATTGGTAGTTGAGGTATACAAGCAGACTTGTGATTTTCCGAAGACGGAAATTTATGGCCTGACCAGCCAAATGAGGAGGGCGGCAGTCTCCAACCTGTGGATGCAAGAGTGAAACCAGCTCCTCAACTGTCCAAACATGATCAGTCAAACCCGCTTCCATCGCAGATGTCACACGTAGCGTCTTGTGCACGCGACAAAAGTTGTAGTGCATGAAATACAGCGCTACCGCATGACCGTGGTTCTCCAGCTTCTTGCTGAATCCGTTGGTCAGGCGAGTGAAGCGCCGCATCCCCATCCGCATCGAAAGATTCTGGCGCTCTACAAACGACGTAGAGATGTGCTCAGGATCAGGGCTTCCCGCCAGCACTCCCGTGCGGCATCCGATGCAGGTTGCGGGACTGTAGCGTGACTCTGGGCTGTCGTTCGATGCGCCGTAAAGCTTGACCAGCATTGCGTAGTCAATATCCGCGCCGAATGCGCCTTCTACCGCGTCTGCATAGACTCTGTGGCCATCGGTCGTTAGCTGGATTCGGGTGCTCACCCGCTTAGCAACGTCCTGCATGAATTCGTTAGCTGTTTCCGCGCCGCGCTGCCCGAGCGTGTAAGACACGATTAGTTTCGTATCGGCGTCAATCGCAGTCCACGTCCAAACGTCACCCCATCCCTGCTCAATCTTTTCCGCGCTCGTGTTCTTCATCTTCGCGCCGACGAAAGCCCAGATTTCATCGCATTGCAGACGGCGCACGCGGAGATTGCGGACGTTTGCATCGTGGTAACTGGCAGCGGCGCAGCCTAAGTCTTTAAGGAGTTTCAGGACGGTATGCTTTGCAACTCCGGTCATGCGACAGGTCGCGTTGATGGAGCTTCCTTCTACTAGGGCTGCAATCACTTGCGTCCTTTTGTCGGCTGCCAGGCGGTTCATAAGTGTCCTTCCCCGGGCTGCGAATATATTGATACGTATACCAAAATAACTATTGCAAATAAACAACTATTTTGATACAGTGAAAAGATAATCGAGAGGGAAAATGAACCCGGCACAGAGAATTATTCAGAGATTTGGCGGGCAGTCGGCCTTGGCTTCGCTTCTTGGGAAGGGCCAAACCACGGTACAACATTGGGGAAAAACGGGGCGGATTCCCGCCAAGTGGCAGTCTGAATTGCTGCGACTAGCGAGAGAAAATGGAGTTGAACTTTCCGCTGCTGATTTTATGGAGTCTTCCGCTTACGCTCCAATCGTGATGTCCGACAAGCCGCGAATCCCAGAGGCCAAATATTGGGGTGCGATGCCTATAGGAGACGCAGAGCTTCCGGTTTATGTGCTCGACAATGAAATGCGAGTGATAAGCAGAACGGGAGCGACGGGCATCCTAACCGACCGCAAGGGCGGCGGGAATATAGAGAGCTACTTGAACGTCGAATCGCTACGCAAGTACATCCCGCCAGACCTCCCCGGGCTGACGATTGAGTTTGACTTGAAAGAAGTGGTCAACAAGAGAGTGTATGGATACTCGGCGGAGACGTTCCTGGAGATTTGCCGCGCCTACGTTCGCGCTTTGAGCGATGGAGTTCTAGAGACGGATCGCCAGCGAGAAATCGCAATTAAGGCCAGCATGTTTCTTGCATCGTGCGCCAAAGTCGGACTGATAGCCCTCATTGATGAAGCTACTGGCTACCAATACGACCGCGCTGCCGACGCCTTGCGCGTAAAACTCAAGGCCTATCTAGCAGAGGAAATGCGCGATTGGGAAAAGACCTTCCCTGACGAACTGTGGCAGGAGTTTGGACGCCTGACGAATTGGAAAGGTTCAGTCACTCAAAGGCCGAAATATTGGGGCCATCTGGTTACGGAGCTGGTGTACACCTATCTTGATGCTGATGTGTGCAAGTGGCTAAAAGACAACAAGCCTCAGCCTCAGCACGGAAGGAATTGGCATCAATGGCTGAACGACCAATATGGGCTTAGGAAGTTAACTCAGCACATCTACACGCTTATCGGGGTTGCGAAAACATGTCACGGAATGCGCGAACTGCGGGACAAGATGGCGGAAATGTATGGGAGAACGCCCGTGCAAATGACGCTGTACATGCCAACGAATAGAATATCTAATCCTTCTCAGTAGCCTCTTTGACGATCCGGGCAGCAGCTTGGCTGAAATCCTCGCGGGGCTGTCGCTTGGCCTTCCTCGTACCTTCGGCCATCTTGCGAACCGATGGGGACACAACGTTGTGCGTCGGGGACGGCGGTTTACGCCCGCCTTTCTTTTTTGCCATGCCCGCAGTTTCTCACAGTATGTCAAATTGACATATTCCTGTGGATTTCAAACTGCACCACTACCAGCGGCTGGCGTACCTTGACCCAGCGCCATCGCAACAGTTGTTGGAGGCTTCGATGCACTTAGGTCGCATGCTGAACGCTCTTATCCAATCCCTGAAGGCTCCAGTCGGGGACACTGCGGCTTGAAACCCTGAGGCACGAAGTCGGAAGTCCGAGGTCTGAAGCCTGAAGCCTGAAGTCCGAGGTCTGAAGTCCGATTTTACGCTTCAAACTCCGACGCTTCTGGGAACCGCAGCTTGCTCTTGGATAAAGCCGCGGACAGCATTTCCTCAATCACGGCTTCGTCGCAATTCTTGGCCATGGCCAGTTCGCTGACCAGTAAGTAGCGGGCCCGTTCGAGCATCTTCTTTTCGCGGAAGGAGAGCGGTTTCGTCTGAGTTAACAGGAGTAGACCCTTGAGAACGGCAGCCACTTCTAACAGGGAGCCGGTGCGCATCCGCTCCGAATTCTCCTTGAAGCGGTATTTCCAATCGGCGTTGTTGTCACACTCGCCAACTGTAAGAAAATCAACGATTTTCTGAATTTCGCCGTTCTTTACCACCCGCCGTAATCCCACCGTTCCCACGTTATGAAACGGCACCATCACTTTCAGGCTGCTGGCCTTGATCTTGAGCAGGTAGAACTTTTCCACACTTTCGCCGATAGTCCGGCTGCTGATCTGCTCAATAATTCCTACGCCATGATTGGGATAAACGACTTTGTCACCAATGTGGAAATTACCGTCGGCAGTGATCATGAAGGGACACCCACGAGTACAAAGCGGAAGGGAAACGACACCCTTTCATTTTATCCCAAACCGGGGCACAAAGGCAATTTGGAAGCCGCTGCTCGAGGCCTGCGGGTCGATCCTCCCGACTTTCGACCTCGTATCAAGCTGAAAGCGAATGACATAGCCCGGCTGACATTCAACGATCGGCCTGCCCTCGGGCGTATGCGCATACCAGCGACAGGAAGCCGTGTTCGGTCTGAGATCGGCGTGGGCCACAATCTGACTCCGGCGTTAGGTTTATAATTCTGTGGGCACAATGACCGAGCAAATCAAGAGAAAGCTCCAGGAAGAGATCAATACCCTGGAGCGCGAGTTAAGCTACGAGCTTCCCAGGGAGCTCAAAAAAGCCGTAGCTCTGGGGGATCTCAGCGAAAACGCCGAGTATCACATGGCGAAACAGCGCCAGGAGTTTGTTAAGGCGCGGTTGCGGCAGTTGGGTCGTCGGTTAGCCGACCTATCCCTTATCAATATGGATAATATTCCCAAAGATAAGGTTGGTCTAGGTTCCACCGTCCGCATCTTTGACAATACTAAGAATGAGGAAGTTGAGTACAAGCTGGTAACCAGCGAAGAATCGGACGTGACCGCCGGCAAGATTTCCACCAGCTCACCCATCGGCCGCGCTCTGCTCAACAAAAAGGTGGGCGACACTGCCACTGTGGTCACGCCCAACGGTAAGCGGGAAATGGAAGTTCTAAAGCTGACCACCATCCACGACCAGGCCCCTGCCGAATGACGGGGATTACATGACGGGAATTACATGACTTGGACCAGCGCTTTCGGTCGCGGTTGCGGCGTTCTTCTCGATGCCATCGTCCGCTGGCTCGCTCTGGCCCGCATCAATCCCAACGTGCTCACGTTTCTGGGGCTGGTTGTGAACACCATCGCTGCGTTCCTTTTCGGATACGCTAACGGCAGCAACCAGGCGCGCATGTTCCGCTACGCGGCGCTGGTCATCATCGGCTCCGGATTCTTCGACCTGGTGGATGGACGCGTGGCCCGAGCTAATAATCAGGTTACTCGTTTCGGCGGTTTCTTCGATTCCGTAATTGACCGCTACAGCGACGCTTCCCAGTTCTTCGGCTTGCTGGTGTACTATGCCCGCGGTGACCGTTTCTTTTACGTCGTCCTCACCGCCTTTGTGATGGTCAGTGCCATCATGGTCAGCTACACTCGCGCCCGCGCCGAATCCCTCATCGGATCCTGTCGCGTCGGCTTCATGGAGCGACCGGAGCGCCTGGTCCTGGTCATCATCGGAGCTCTGTTCAATGTGATGGCGCCAGTCCTCTGGGTGATTGCCGTGCTCTCCACCATTACTGTGATCCACCGCATTCGTTACACCTACACTCGCACCGCTCCCGTCGACCGCGCCGCCGCCAAAGCCAGCCAAGCGGCGTAGAAGTGATGTAGGCGCGAGCGTCCCGCTCGTGCGCCACAGCTCCAAAGTCTTGTCATCCCGAGCGGAGCATGTCGATTCGCTTTGCGAATCGTGATGCGTAGTCGAGAGCCTGCCCTGAGCGAAGTCGAAGGGGACCTTGGTGTTTTGCTTGGACAGCTCTTCCCCGAATTGACTCCCACCCTCATTCCTCTGCACAATCTAACTCCGGCCCGTGATGTCAGCGAAATCCAGCACGCACAAAGACGCACACTACACCGCCGATCCCCGCGTCCACATCGGACACGTGCACCTGAAAGTCGCTGACCTGGAACGCGCGCTGTCTTTTTACGCGGGCGTGCTGGGCCTGGAAGTGACCCAACGCTTGGGCGACAGCGCCGCCTTCCTCTCCGCCGGAGGCTATCACCACCACATCGCCCTCAACACCTGGGAGAGTCTGGGAGGATCTCCGCCGCCGCCCGGCTCGACCGGGCTTTATCACACGGCCATCCTCTACCCCACCCGCACCACGCTGGCGGACGCCCTGCGGCGGGTCTTGCACGCGCATTTTCCCCTGGAAGGAGCAGCCGACCACGGAGTGAGCCAGTCGATCTACCTGCGCGATCCGGATGACAACGGAGTAGAACTCTACTGCGACAAACCCAAAGATCACTGGCCGCGCACGCCTGATGGGAAGTTGGCCATGTTCACCCGCCCACTGGATCTCACCCAACTGCTCAGCGAAGCTTCCGCCGACGTCCCTCTCAGCTCCGGCCCACGCGACCTGTAAGGCCTCTGCTATCCTATCCCGTCATTCTTCCGAGGACTCTTTGCCGATCGATCCTGTTCTTGTCGTCCACGGCGGCGCCTGGGCCATTCCTGATGACATGGTCGAGGCGCATCTCAACGGCGTGCGCAACGCCATGGCCGCGGGCTGGCGCGTCCTGAACCGTGGCGGCACCGCGCTGGACGCGGTTGAGGAGGCCGTCGTCATTATGGAAGACGACGAGACCTTTGACGCCGGCCGCGGCAGCTTCCTCAATCGCGAGGGCAAAGTCCAGCTCGACGCGCTCATCATGGACGGAGCGACCCTGCGCGCCGGAGGCGTGGGCTGCGTGGAGCGTCTTCGTAATCCTGTCCGCACCGCGCGCAAGATTCTCAGCGACAGTCCGCATGTGTACTTTGTGGCCGAAGGCGCGGAACGCTTCGCCGCCGAGCACGGTATCGCGCTATGCAAGAACGAAGACCTGATCATTCCTCGCGAGGTCGAGCGTCTGCGCGAATTTCAGACGCGCGCCGCCGAGCAGAACGTCGATCTCTTCGCTCCCGCCATTTCGCACGATACCGTTGGCGCGGTCGCGCTCGACCGTGACGGCAATATCGCCGCCGCCACTTCGACCGGGGGCACGCTCAACAAGGCTCCCGGTCGTCTGGGTGATTCGTCTCTCATCGGATGTGGCTGTTACGCGGACAACCGCACAGCCGCCGCTTCCACCACCGGATGGGGAGAACCCATCATGAAGCTGGTGCTCGCCAAGTGGGCAGCCGACCGCGTGGCCTCCGGCAGTTTGCCGGAGTGGGTGGCCGCGGAAGCAGTTAACTATTTGGAAGCCCGCCTCAACGGCCATGGCGGAATGATTCTGCTCGATGCTCGCGGCCGCGTCGGCATCGCCCACAACACTCCCCGCATGGCCTGGGCCCTGAGGACCATCAAACAGGAAAATTCCGGCATCCAGCGAAGCTCGTCCGCACTTGATTGACACGCCTACGAGATGCATAGTCTCTGCTAGAATCGGCCTTGTAGAACGGGTAAGTGTACGGTCCTTAGCCATGGCCTTTCCCACCACACGTCTTCGCCGCCTGCGCCGTAGCGAGTCACTGCGCTCGCTGGTGCGCGAGACCCGGCTGACGCCAGACGCCCTGGTTTATCCCCTTTTCGTTTGTCCCGGCGAGGGTGTGCGCAAAGAAGTTCGTTCCATGCCCGGGGTGTTCAATCTCTCAGTGGACGAAGCCGTAAACGAAGCGCGGCAAACTCATGCCCTCGGCGTTCCTGCGATTATCCTGTTCGGACTACCGGAAAAGAAAGACGAAGTCGCGAGTGGCGCCTGGGAGGAAGACGGCATCGTCCAGCAGGCTATCCGCGCCATCAAGCGCGAGGTCCCCGGCCTGGTTGTTATCGGTGACGTCTGCCTCTGCGAATATATGTCGCATGGGCACTGCGGAGTCGTGAAAGCAAGATCGGCGCCGCAGTCTCTTGGAGCCGCCGCGAGAGACGCTTTGAACACCGCTAGCGTGGTCTCCGTCAAGAATCGCGAGGAAAAAGAAAAAGCCATCGAGACGTTGGCATCATTCGCCGCCCGGGCTGCGCAATTCGATTACGAGATCGTAAACGACGCGACCCTCGATCTCCTTGCCCGCACCTCGGTCTCGTTGGCCCATGCCGGAGTGGACATCATCGCTCCTTCCGACATGATGGACGGCCGCGTGGCCGCCATCCGCAAGGCGCTTGACGATGCCGCATTCTCCAACACTCCTATCCTTTCTTATGCGGCAAAGTTCGCTTCCGGCTTCTATGGTCCCTTCCGCGAAGCCGCCGATTCCGCTCCGCAGTTCGGCGATCGCCGTTCTTACCAAATGGATGGAGCCAACCTGCGCGAGGCTATGCGCGAGATCGAGCTCGACATCGAAGAGGGCGCCGACATGATCATGGTGAAGCCGGCCATGCCGTATCTGGACGTGATTGCCGCCGCTCACGAGCGCTTCGATGTGCCTCTGGCGGCGTATCAGGTCTCCGGCGAATACGCCATGATCGAAGCCGCCGCCAGCAATAACTGGATCGACCGCGAGCGCGTCATGATGGAATCGCTGATTTCCATTCGCCGCGCCGGCGCCAGCATCATCCTCACTTATTACGCCAGGGAAGCGGCGAAGCTGCTTACCTGATCGCGTGGGGACAGCCGCCCTCGGCTGTCCAGCCGAGCGAAGCTCGGCAGTTCCGTTGCGGGCGGAGGAAAGCGCACAGCATGGTTCAGTTTTACGAACATCTTGTTAGAATTTCTCGGGGTGGTCTTCATGATCGGAGCGTTCGTCACCCGAGGGGGGGGCTTCACGGGCGTGGCCCAATACGCCCCACAACCAGAGCGGGGCGAGTCGTAATTTTCGTCGCTGGGCTTTCCGCTTTTCTTGCCGCTATGGGAGTTATTCCAAAGTAGCCCACTGCCCCGCGTTCGCACGTTTGGCCATTCCTCCCGCCTGTTAGAATCATCCGTTTGCCCACCATTATCTGATCTGACTGAGGAGCACCACTTTGCCTGAAACCATCTTCGACATTGCCATCATTGGCAGCGGCCCAGCCGGATACACCGCCGCCATCCGTGCCGGCCAATATGGTCTGAAAACGGCGCTCATTGAGAAAGACAATGTGCTCGGCGGCACTTGCCTGCATGTGGGTTGCATCCCGACCAAAGCTCTTTTGTTTAACGCCGAGATCTGGGACCACCTGAAGGGCGCGAAGGAATTCGGCATCGAGGGCGTAGATTCGCGCAAGCTGAATTGGGCAGCTATCCAGGAGCGCAAATCGAAGATCGTGGCCAAGCACACCAAAGGCCTCGAATTTCTCATGCGTAAGAATAAGGTTGAGACGATCCGAGGCTATGGCAAGCTCACCGGCCCAGCGCAGAACGGAGTGCACACGATCGAAGTCAGCCACGACGGCAAGGCCAGCCACGTCAAAGCGAAGAACCTGATCTTGTCGACCGGCTCAGAAGCCCGAATGATTCCTGGTCTGGAGCCGGATGACCGGATCCTCACGAATATAGAGATCCTCAGTTTGAAGGAGATTCCCAAGTCGCTGGTCATCGTGGGTGCGGGCGCGGTAGGGGTGGAGTTCGCTTCTATCTTCCGTTCTTTTGACTCTGAGGTCACAATCCTTGAAATGCTGCCGCGGCTTGTTCCCGTGGAAGACGAGGACGTATCAAAGGAACTGGCTCGGGTCTACCGCAAGCGCGGCATCAGCTTCCACACCAGTGCCAGAGTTGACAAAGTCGAGAAGACGAAGTCAGGCATTTCAGTTACCTTCAGCGTGGGTGGCAAAGAACAGAAAATCGATGCTGAGAAAATCCTGATCGCGGTCGGCCGCAAACCTCGAACTGAGAACATCGGCCTTGAGCGGACAAAAATCAAGCCCGACCGCGGCTTTATCGTCACCGACAGCTGGATGCAGACGAGCGAACCTGGCATTTATGCCATCGGCGACATCGTTCTGGGAACACCGCAACTGGCCCACGTAGGAGGCATGGAAGGCATCGTGGCTGTGACAAAAATCGCGGGCAAAACGGGTAAGCCGATCAATCCGGAACATATTCCGAATGCGACTTACTCGCATCCGGAAATTGGCAGCGTTGGGCTGACCGAGGCCAAAGCTGAAGAAGCGGGCTATAACGTGAAAGTAGGCAAGTTCCCCTTCACTGCCAACTCGCGCGCCTCCATCGTGGGGCAGCACGAAGGCTTCATTAAGATTGTCTCTGACGCGGACCACGGTGAGTTCCTCGGGGTTCACATTATCGGTCCGCAAGCGACGGAACTGATCGCCGAGGCGGTCGTCGCCATGGAACTTGAAGCCACGGTCGAAGACTTGATGTGGACGATCCATGCCCACCCCACGCTGGCTGAGGCTATGCTGGATGCATCAAACAGTGTGTATGGGATGGCGATTAACGCATGAAAACCGGGGTCACGGATTTCACCTGGACTATCACAGAATAGTCTTGTCATCCTGAGCGCAGCGAAGGATCTGTGCAATCGTACTTAGGCCAAACTTGATCTCTGTCGTCCAACTCGGAACCATTGATTACGCGACTGGTCTTCGCCTCCAGCAGCGCCTGGTTGAACTCCGCAAAGAAGGCCGCATCGGCGACGTGCTGCTACTGCTCGAGCACTCACCCGTCATCACCCTCGGCCGCAACGCCAATGCCGCCAACGTGATTGCCTCGTCGGAACTACTCTCGGAACGCGGTGTCGAGCTCTTCGAATGCGATCGCGGCGGCGATGTCACCTTCCACGGCCCCGGCCAGCTGGTTGGCTATCCCATCTTCGACCTGCGCGGTTTTTCGTCTGAAGACGGCAAGCGAAAAACCCTCGGCGCGATCGAATTTGTTCGCCGCCTGGAAGAAGTCCTCATCCGCACCTGCTCTGACTTCGGCATTCCGACTATGCGCATTCCCGGACTGACCGGTGTTTGGACGGATCTTAACCCCTTGTCATCCCGAGCGAGGCAGGAAGATCCGCTTGCGAATCGTCCTCCGCAGTCGAGGGAGCTTGAGTTTTCGCGCGAATCGAAAATCGCCGCCATCGGTGTTCACATCTCCCGCGGCGTTACTTCCCACGGTTTTGCTCTCAACGTGAATCCCGACCTCAGCTTTTTCGACCTCATCATTCCCTGCGGAATCACCGCGAAGCCGGTCTCTTCCATGGCGAAAGAACTGGATAAAGCGATTCCGTTGCAGGATGCAGCCCACTCCGTGTCACGCAACTTTGGCGTAGTGTTTCAAAGCCAAATCCTCTGGTTGGCGGCTCTGGATGCGCTTCTGGGCGAGCCTGTAGGCGTGCCCATGAAGCCTCCCGACGAACTGCGCAAGCTGCACAAAGAAGAAGATACCTTCTGGGCGTAAGGCTCGTGCGGCGCGGGCCTGCCCTCGCCCGCGAAAGCGGGAACGCGGCGAGAGAGCACCTTCAAGGGCGACAAAAACCAGTCCTCCGCGTTAGCATTGAGAACGGCAAATGCCCAAGAAGAAAACCACGAGCAAGCCCAGCCCCAACGGCGGTCGACGTCCTACATCGCACCAGCGCACCTATTCCATCCCCGATTACCGCCTGGAAAAGCCGACTTTCACTATCCGTCAGGTTCGCAAAGGCGACGAAGTCCGCTACGAAGTCGAAGGGGATCTCTCCGCGCCGGTGCCGCCCATCCGCGAATCGAAATATCTCAATCAGAAACAATGTATCGAGATCTATCGCTGGATGCTCCTCAATCGCAAAATGGAGACCGCGCTCGAGAATCTCTATAAGCAGGGCAAGGTTGTCGGTGGCGTGTATTTCGGCCTTGGTCAGGAAGCCTGCTCCTGCGCCTCCGCATACGCGCTTCATAAAGACGACTGGCTGGCTCCCATGATTCGCAACCAGGGCTCTCTCCTGGTCCGCGGTTTCTCCCCCCGCGACATCATGATGCAATATATGGCTAAGGCCGGCTCACCCACCAAGGGCCGCGACGCGTCATCGCATTTCGGTGACATCCACGAGCGCAACGTGGTCGCGCCCATTTCCACTTTGGGTGATCTCATCCCTGTGCTCGCTGGCGTGGCGCTGGGTGCGCGTCTCCAGGGACGCAATATCGCAGTCATGACCTACATCGGGGACGGCGGACAATCTACCGGCGTCACTTATGAAGGCATCAACTTCGCTGCGGTGCAAAACCTCGGCCTGGTACTCTTGGTTGAGAACAATCTCTGGGCATACTCCACACCCGCCGACATGCAGTTTCACGTGAAAGATCTCGCTGAGCGCGCTATCGCTCACGGCATCCCTGGCGTGATCGTGGACGGCACCGACGCCTGCCAGGTTTACGACGCCGCCCACGAAGCTTGTGAACGTGCGCGTGGGGACCAGGGTCCCACGCTCATCGAAGCCAAAATGATGCGTATGAAAGGCCACGCCATCCACGACGCTGCCGAATACGTTCCCAAGCTGCTATTCGACTACTGGCGCAAGCGCGATCCCATCGCCCGGTTTGAGGATTATTTGCTGAAGAGGAAATGGCTGAGTCCTGCTGAGAACCGGGAACTGATCACGGGTGTTGATCAAGAGCTCGAAGCCGACCGCACCTTCGCTGTAGCTTCTCCGATGCCCGAGCCTGAGTCCGCCGCAGGTGGCGTCTATTGCGAAGATGGCTGCCATAACATCCAACCCAAGTATGCAATCCCAAAAGCCAAGAAGAGTTCCGTTGGGCAAAAACTCAAAGAAGCGGAAGTACATTTGAAGTGATGTCCGTCACATACGAAAACCACCCACCTATGCTCCTATTCTCTGTCATGCCGAGCGCAAGCGAAGGCATTCCCTACCGGTAAACTTCCCGCCGATGTTCAATTGGCACCACGACGATCACAACTCGATGTTTCTCGACTCGGTAAATGACCCGGTAATCGCCGATGCGAAGCCGCCAGTGATTGGCCTCCCCGTGGAATTTCTTAACGCCGGCCGGAAAAGGATTTTCAGACAGTTCCGAAATCTTCGTCGAAATGCGACGCTGGACTTGGCGGTCGAGCGCTTGGAATTCCTGAAGCGCCGACGCCGTAAACTCAACCTTGTACCGTATCGTTGACAGACAGGCTACAACCCAAGTTCTTTCTTAATTTTCGACCACGGGATCGTCGGATCGTTCAGTCGCTTGCGGACTTCATCGAGGTCCATGCTATCCTCCATTCGCTCCAGTGTTTCCAAGTCCTCTAAAGGAACGACGGCAGCCACGGGCTTCTTGTGCCGGTGTAAAATAATCCGTTCGCCCGCGTAGGCCGCCCGATTCAAGATGTCAGCGAACTCGCTGCGGGCAGAGCTGGTTGTCAGTTTCCGCGCCATCGTATTGTACCGTTTTGGAACTCTGTACAATATGTACTATAGCACAAATACGTCATAATCCCATGCCCCAATTGACCTATCTCGAAGCCATCCGCCAGGGAATCTGGGAGGAAATGGAGCGCGACCCCACCGTCTTCTGCCTCGGCGAGGACATCGGCATCTACGGCGGCGCGTTTAAGGTCACGGATGGCCTTATCAACCGCTTCGGTCCGGAGCGCGTCATCGACACTCCCATCGCGGAGTCCGCCATAGTGGGCGCAGCTTTTGGCGCCTCCCTCACTGGAATGCGTCCCGTCGCCGAATTCCAATTCATGGACTTCATCGGCTGCGCCTTCAATCAGATCGTCAATATGGTCGCCAAGGCCCACTACCGTTGGGGCGCGCCCGCCCCGCTTGTCATCCGGGGACCTAGCGGCGGCAACGTTCACGGTGGCCCGTTCCATTCGCAAAACCCCGAGATGTGGTTCGTCCACGCTCCCGGCTTGAAGGTCGTCTGCCCTGCGAGCGCCTACGATGCCAAAGGCCTCATCAAGGCCTCCATCCGCGACAACAATCCTGTCATCTTCTTTGAGCACAAATACCTTTACCGTCGTATCAAAGAAGGAGTCCCGGCTGAAGACTACATCGTGCCCCTCGGCAAAGCTCGTCTCGCCCGCGAAGGCCGCGATCTTAGTATGATCACATACGCCGCCATGGTCTACACCGCGCTCGAAGCCGCTGAAATCCTCGCTAAGGATGGAATTGAACTGGAAATCCTGGATCTGCGAACTTTGGCCCCGCTGGACCGCGAGGCTATCGCCACGACCGTGCGCAAGACCAACAAAGTTATCCTGCTGCATGAAGACGTCCGCACCGGAGGCATCGCCGGGGAACTCGCTGCCATCATCAACGAAGAGGCGTTCGACGATCTTGACGGCCCGATTGTCCGCATCACGGCGCAAGATTCTCCCGTTCCATTCTCCCCCCCGCAGGAAGAATATTTTCTTCCCAAGGTGAGCGATGTAGTCCGGGAAGCTCGGCGGCTGGCGGCCTATTGAAGATCGATGGCGGGTTGTTGGGACGGGCGGCGCACTCCTCCAGCCGAGACAAAGTCTCGACTTCACCCGGTGAGAAACAAAGAGTCGATAGTGCACGAAGCCCTCATTACCGTCGCCACCTTTCACAGCCAGCCTGAATTCTTGCTGGCACGTGCCCGGCTCGAATCAGCCGACATCGAATGCTTTGCTCAAGATGAGAACATGCTTCGTATTGGAGGCTGGCATTCGCATATACTCGGTGGGATAAAACTGCAGGTGCGAGAATCAGACGTCCAGGATGCGCTTGCCATCCTCGGCCACCCGGCGCAGATAGATTAGTCGGTAACTGTGTTTCGGGGGAAAAACTGACATCGGAGGAGGAATGCGCAATTTCATTCTCGGAGTCATCATCACTCTGTTGGTCCTTATTGTGGGCGGGTTGGTTTTCGCCTTGCTTGGTTTCGTGCCTACCAACGCTGACTCGACTCCACCCCGGATTGAGACCCGCCTTGCCAATACCGCCTTGGATGCCTCAATGGAGCGCCACGCCCCTCGCCTGACCAATCCCGTGCCGCCCACCGACGAAAATCTTATCGAGGGCATGAAGATTTACACCATGAACTGCTCCGTCTGTCATGGCACGCTCGACAACAAACCCGGTCTGCTGGAGAAGTCCCTTTACCCGCCGCCGCCGCAAATTATCCTCGAGCCGATGGACGATCCGGAGTGGCATATTTATCACGCGGTTCGCACCGGCATCCGTTATACCGGCATGCCGGCGTGGAACAAAGCATTGACGGAACAGGATATGTGGAAAGTGACGGCCTTCATCGCCCGCATCGAAAAGTTGCCTCCGGCGGTGCAGGACTATTGGAAAAAATCGTTTGGAGTAGCACCGCCAGCCGCGAACTCGGAAGGCGGGAAGGAGCACAAGGACTGAGATCCCCGGCCGTCGCCAGCGTTACTCTTCGTTATATATAATCTTGGGTTGCGTCTGCCCCCGAATTCTTCACTGGGCGCGGGGAAGGAAATTATGCCGACCGAAATCGTCATGCCTCAGATGGGCGAATCAATCTTCGAAGGGACCATTACTAAGTGGCTGAAGAAGCCGGGCGACAAAGTGCAGCGCGATGAGCCCCTATTTGAAATCTCCACCGATAAAGTCGACGCTGAAATCCCCGCGCCCGCCTCGGGCGTCCTGCAGGACATTAAGGTTGCTGAAGGTTCCACCGTGCAGGTGAACACCGTGGTCGGCACCATTGCCGCTGACGGCGAAGCGGCGGCACCCGCCAAGCCAGCATCCGTAGCGCAGCCGGCTCCATCGTCAGAAAAACCAGAAAAAAAGGAGGTAGCCGCCCCAACCAAAGCCCCGCCTGCGCCCGAACGCAAGGAAGTAATTCAGTTTCCTCACGAGGAGGAGGACCACGCCCGCTCCTCGCCGCTGGTCCGCAAAATTGCCCGCGAGAACAATGTGAATCTTTCCCAAGTAACGGGCAGCGGCCTCGGTGGCCGCATCACTAAGCAGGACATCATGGCCTTCCTGGAGAAGAGCCAGCCCTCCGCGACTGCGGCGGCATCCACAGCTTCCACTGCGCCCGCGATTGCGCCATCGGTTCCCTCAGCCAGACCAGCCCCTGCGCCGGGGCCCGTTGCCATTCCCGGTGATCTCGTGCCCATGACTCAGATGCGCAAGATCATCGCCCAGCGCATGATCGAATCGCGCCGCACCAGCGCTCATGTCCACGCCATGTTCGAGGTGGACATCACCCGCATCGTGCAACTGCGCAATAAAACCAAATCTGCATTCGAGCAGCGTCACGGAGCCCGCCTGACCTTCATGCCGTTCTTTGTTCGTGCAGTCATCATCGCCTTGCAGCAATTCCCCATTGTCAACGCTTCGATCGAAGGGGAGAGCATCCGTTATCACCGCCACGTCAACGTGGGCATTGCCGTCGCGCTCGACTGGGGCTTGATTGTGCCGGTACTGAAGAACGCCGACGAACTGAACTTCCTCGGCCTGCAGCGCGGCATCACCGATCTTGGTGAGCGCGCCCGCTCCAAAAAGCTGAAGCCGGAAGAAGTCGAGGGTTCGACTTTTACTGTGACCAATCCTGGCCAGTTCGGTGCCGTCTTCGGACTTCCCATCATCAACCAGCCAAACTCCGCCATCCTGGGAGTAGGAGGGATTGCCAAGGCGCCCGTCGTCGTTACAGACGATCAGGGCAACGATTCGATCGCCATCCGGTCGCTGGTCCACCTGACTCTTGGGTACGATCATCGCCTCATCGACGGCGCCGTCGCGGATCAGTTCATGGCGTTGGTGAAGAAGACGCTGGAGAACTGGAGCGAAGAAGTCGGATAACGACTACTGTGTCTTTGCCCAAATCGAAGCATTCAAGCATTCCACTGTGCCGTCGTTGAGCTGGTAAATCACGGTATAAAACGTGTTCGCAGGGGTGGCACCAACGTTTGGGACTAGCGCCAGAGAGAGTGCTCCCCCGGTCGCAAGAGTTACGCTCTTCGTTCCCGCCGCCACTGCTTGTCCGGCCGCCGTGCTGAACAACGGCCAGGAAATCAAAAGCGTTCCTCCAGCCGGGGTCCCGTCCGCGCGGTAAACGATATCGCTGATCGTCGTGGTTCCGGGGCTTTGAGCTTGTGACGACGGCGGCGCCACCAGCACAACAAGCAGCACGTAGAAAAGCCGCCCCAGCGGGCAGTGCGGGTCGAACATATCTCCTCCGTTGCTCATTTGCCTCTCGCCAAGACTTGGGCCCAGCATCGCATCATCGCCTCGATTTTCG
>JABCYV010000019.1 GCA_013290025.1 Acidobacteriota bacterium | reverse complement strand
ATAAGAATGTTTTTGACATCCCCTCTTATAGAACAGGCGATTACACGTTTTGACCTTGAGACCGGGATTTTGAGTGCAATGGCGATTTTTCGCCAACCGAGACGGCCCGAATCGGGAACTGTGGCGGCCAGTAACCCGAGTAATCTTGCATTTCCCTTCAAACGAATGTCTTCTAGCGGTGTTCCGTTGAGGGGAGCATCCAGATATGCCGGGTTCCGGAAATCTGCTGCGAGTTGCTTTTCCAAATGGCACGCCGTTCCCAGCAGCAATGGCGGCTGTACTCCTCTTTGCAAACCTAGTTGCCGCTTTCGGTGTGGACTACTGGACGGAACACTACGCTCCCCACCACCCTTCGATCACAAGCCCGTTTCCGATCAAGCTGGGACCGGCGGTTGTGGCGTTTGTTCCTTCATGGTTGGGACGGTACGAACACTGGAGTTTCTCGCTCCACTTCGTATTCTTAGGACTGTTTTTCTTAGTGTGCTGCTGGTACGTCATCAAAGGCCAAGCGGTCGTTTATACACGATCACGATGACGCTAGCTGTTGAAATCAGGCGACTGCGCTCATGGAGAATTGGCCGACCGGGTCAGTGAGCGAACGACGGAAGAGATATGATTGGGACGATGCGCTTGCGAAGAACTGCCCTCGCAATTTCCGTTGCTGGACTACTGCTCCCGTGCTTGGGTTGTGACGGCTACACCCGCGTTCATGGCACGATCCGCGACGCTTCCGGCTTTCCCGTTGCTGGCGCGATAGTCGTCTTCAACCCCAAAGGCAGTACCTATCCGAAGCAAACGAAGAGTTTGGCCGACGGAACGTACACTGTGGGGTCAACACATGCTCCATTTCTTCACGTTCCGCTAACCTTGGTCGTTTCTAAGGAGGGCTACACGACCGTTGGGCAGGAGTTCAATTCAACCAGAGAGCATGTACGGCTCATGGATGTGGTTCTTCTCCCAGAGGATTCAGGGGCCGAAAAGAGTCAGCAATCCTCAACATCGAAGTAACTGTTTCAACCAGGCGATTACACCACCTGAGGCTGCTAGGCGCTGGTATCGCAATGACCACCCTAGGAGGACAAAGAATGCGATTATCTTTACGGATTGTTCCCTCCAAGACTGATTATCCTCGTCTGGGCGTCTGGATTTTCTGCATTACATGGCTGTTCGGAAATGTTGCGCTGATCATCGGTTTCAATGGAACAGCAGATGTGCCAGGGCTATGTGGATTCGCAATCGCTTGTGTTGCGTGGTGGGTAGGTTACGCGATGGGCGGGACGAAAAGTCTCATTGGGAAGGCGATCGGATTCTTAGTCATCGGCATTTGGATACTAGGCATCTTCGGTGCGGCTGTTTCCTCGTTTCACCACTACATCACTGATCTCTTCTTTTGGGGCTCCACGGCCGAGGTGTTTCTTCTTGTCATAGCTACTGCTGTGTCTGGCCAATATTTCATCCGCGCCGAACCGGGTCAATGAGTGTAATGGCGATTTTGCAACAGTTAACGCTGGGGGCATGGCGATTGGTGCGAACATTCGTACTGAGTCAACCCCGACACCAAATCGGTCACGACCTCCACTTGGTGGAATGAGTCAAAAGTGACCTTGTCCCTTGTCGGGGCTGGAACTTCTATTCCTGATAGGCGATACCTGAACGTTGTTTCGTACTTGCGCTCGACCGCGTAATGGTTTTCAAACCTCCACGTTTTCACGTTGTCCATCGCTGCCCCCTTCAACATTGGATGGCCGGACACTACCTCGACATTCGTTGGTTCTCCGGCATTTGCGGAGAGCGTGAAAGTTAACTTCACCACTCCCTCTATCCGGGCTTGGTGAGCCAAGGGGGGATACTTCGGTAGCTGTACCGTGATCAATAGGGGTTCGTCGGTCTGTGCTGCCATTCCAATGCAAGCAGCGGCTACACAACAAAGCACGATGCTGATGCGGTTGGTCATCGAGATGCCTCGCGCTTGAACGATTGTAACCCGTTTCTGCACTGGTCCGAGCTTGGTTGACGAAACCAGGCGTTTACACCAACTGAGAATTACCGAGGAATTTCTGTTGGCAACCGTTTCGGGGAGTAGGGGCCCATCACTTTTCAGGTCCGGAAATCTCGGGTGCCCGAAACTCACTCCAACTGCTCCGCGGCGACGACTTTTTTTGAAACATGGTTATGGATTGCTCGGCTCGCGCTCCCAGAGCATTATTGGCCAGCCTGACTTCGAGTAGCAGCAAAATCTCAGGGTCCTTTATCCCTCGAACCTGCTCCAGTGCTGTGCGAGGAGAGAACCGGGAGGCGGCCTGTACAAGCCGCCAATAGGCAGAGACGGAGGGCCACCAGGCTTTCAAAGCCAGATTCGGATCATAAGAATCGGCGTCCTCGCTTCTCAGTTTGTCCGCTTGTTCCATCCCTGATCGAAACAGCTTGACCGCCAGATCAACCTCGCCCATTTCCCTCGCTATCGCAATCCCCTCGATCCAGTTTTCCATTGCGTGGTAGGGATAGGGTGCCTGTTCCAAAGACGCTGCCATTTCCTCCAGGGCGTCCTTGGCTGCAGAAGGGTTCTTCTTCATCGCCGATCGAGCGATTGCAAGATAGGCCTGAGCACGCGGAAACTCTGCCACCCAGCTTTTGCCCACTGACTCGGGCAACGTGGCCGCTGCCGCAATGGCTTGGCGGGGATTGTCCTCCGCCATGCGGCCAATCTCTTCCACCCGAACCTTGTTCGTGTCGAAAGCCTGCTCCATCTCGTTCGGCGGACCCACTGAACCCCCTGTTAGCCCTTGTTTTTCGCCTTCTTTGGCGGGTGTATCCCTAATCGTCGGATCGAGGGACTGAATGCCATTCGGGAACTGTTTGAGCTGAATCTGGGCCTGCTGCGAGTCCCTCAGTATTTTGTCTGCCTCGTCATCATCCAGTTGCCTCAATACAGGCAGAAGCTCGAACACACGGAAGTCATGCTCGCTGGTGAAACCCACGTTGCCGGAAGCGGCATTGAGAGTGACACCGCTGCCGTCCTTGGATCGCGCCGAATCGAGCACCTGGTGAATCGCATCCAAGTCGAGCGCTGGCGGAATATGTTGCCAGAAGCGAACGATCATGCTGGCGAAATCATCGCCGCCCGATGGTTGGGCCGGGGAGTGTTGTTCCCGGTCGCGTGCCATGGCAAGTCGGAAGATTTCCTGCTCGTCGGCATCACGCGTCGGCGGCAGCTCGATCATTAGCTCGGTGGCTTCGCGGTATGGAAACCTCTCATCCGACCCAACTTGGCCCAACAACTTGATGGCCCGGTCAAATTTCTTGGCACTCGTCGCGCTGGAGATCATCGAACTCAGAAGCTCTGCGCTAACTCTAGGTTCAGCCTGCGACAATAGCGATTCGACTTTCGATTCATCGACTGTGAGCAAGGCCCTCAATGCGGCTTCTTGCAGTCTTCGCTTTGTCTCTAAGTTGTAGAGCGCCTCCAGGGTTGCCTGATCAATTCGTTCGCCCTCCGACACGAACCGGTGTGTTCTCTGGTTGATCTCCTCTTCATTTTCGGGCATTGCCAAAGTAGCGGTAAATGAATCTACGAGCACCGTGCGCACTTTTCGCGGATCACATTTGCTAAGACCGCCGGCAACTGTCTCTAAAAGATAGCTCCGCACCGGGGGTTCGGCTGCTGCTGCGCTGCCGAGAGCCGACTTTAATATGGGGCACCACAACTGTTCTTTCGGGGAAAGCTGCTTTTTTGCTGGACGGGTGGAGTGTGCCTTTGAAATCTGGGGTTCCGGGTGCGGCGTACTAGACTGTGCCCATGTAAAGGTTGCTAAAGCTAAAGCGAGAGGTACAGCGGCTTTCATGGCAAGCGCCAGCCGGGACGCCGACAGCATAACAGGAAGGCCAGCCGACAGGCGAGTCTGGCTCTCGCGGGAACAGACTGTTGTAAACAGGCGATAGCACAAACTGAGGCCTCTGCGGTGCGCGAGAAAGCTTGCGCCTCCATTCGTCTATCCAGCGGCCTTGGCGCGAATCACAGCAATCAGGGCATCCGTAGTGGAGACATCGATGCCGTAACGTTCCCCACCACGCACAATCGGAGCGCCAATGGCATCCAACTCGAGCTGCCGCCCGGCGGCAAGGTCTTTCTGCATGGAGCTGCGTATGCCCGAGAGCAAGCCGTCGTAGATCGTCTGAATCTGGGCCGCGTCTACTTCTGCGCCGCTTGCTTGCGCCACGCCGCAGGCCTCAGCCATGGCGGAAATCAACTTGCGTTTCCACCCCGCATCCGCGTAGATCTCCCCTTTGTTCATACCGGATGCCGACGTCACGAGCGCGAATGGTCCCAGGAAGCAGAGCTTGCTCCACAGCAAAGTCTGCTCGTTCTGGATGAACCGGCACGTGAATTCGAGATCGCGCAATCGTGCGACGATTGCGCCCAGGACTTGCTCTCCACTGGCGGCAAGGTTCAGATTTACGAATGGGGACCGCTGCACAAACCGTCCCGGGGCAATCTTCTCGGCTTCAACCGCGATCGTCGCCGGCAGCACGCGATCACGGCCAAAGTGTCCGCGCAGGACCTCGACGTGATCCACTCCGTTCAGCAACGGAACTATATAGCGTGGCAATGACTGGACAGCTTGCAGCGCCGTTTTTAGTTGATAGGTTTTGGTCGCGATCCAAAGCACGTCAACCGAATTTGAGAGCGTGGTCGCGACTTTCGCCGGTGCCGTGACGGCGCCTGACGGGCGTTCCAGTGACAAGTTTGCGGGATAACCCGGCAGCCTCTCTGGTCGTACTAACACGGTGACGCCTTCGCCAAGGGACGCCACCGCAGTGCCAACCAGACCTCCGATGGCTCCGGCTCCCAAAACTGCATGTTCCATGCCAGCGCTCCCCGGTAGACGCTATATCAATCACTTACTGTTCATCCACCACTGGATTCCGTAGCGTCCCCACTCCCTCCACGCTCACCTCGATCACCTCTCCAGCGACAACCGGGCCCACGCCTTTCGGTGTGCCCGTGGCGATCAAGTCTCCGGGGAACAGCGTCATGACCTGCGTGATGTGGCGGACCACGACCTCCAGGGGGAAGATGAAATCCCGCGTGTTGCCCTGCTGGCGGGTTTCCCCGTTGACCCGGGTTTCGACGCTGACGCCCGCCCAGGGGTCAATCTCGTCGGTGACCAGTGGACCGACAGGGCAGAAAGTGTCGAAGCCCTTGGCGCGGGTCCATTGGCCGTCGCTTTTCTGCAGATCGCGCGCCGTTACGTCGTTGAGGCAGCTGTAACCGAGAATATAGGGACGAACGTCCTCGTCGGGGCCGGCTTTGTAGCACTTCCTGCCCACCACTACCGCGAGCTCGCCTTCGTAATCCACTCGCTGCGAGAGCTTGGGCCTGCGAATCTGCTGTTCCGGAGCCAGCAATGAGGATGGCGGTTTGAAAAATATCAAAGGCTCCGCCGGGACTTCATTTCCCAGCTCGGCGGCATGCTCGCGGTAGTTGCGGCCCACGCAAACAATTTTTGATGGGCGAACCGGCGCCAACAGCCTGGCCTCGGCGAAAGGCAGACGATCCATCCGCTTGGTGGGCAAATCCTCAATGTCCCCGCCCATCTGTTCTGGCGGACGCAGCAGCAGCCGGGTAATCTCGTCTTTCCCCGCAACGGATTCGACCAGGCCGTAGTGAGCCTGACTATCGAGTTGAAAGCGGCAATATTTCATAACACCTCAGAGACAGGGTTTTAGGTCTGGCATTTCATGGTATGACTTCACTGGCCTCATCCGACTTCGCACTTTCGTTTCCACGCAGATCGACCGCCGAAACAGAATAGAAATACTTTTTGCCCGAAATGACATTCGTGTCCCGAAACGCCGTAGTCTTCAACAGTTCCGAGTTGATTTTTGCCGGCGGGCCGCTGCCCTCTTCGTGGCGATAGATGTTGTAGCCGGCGAGGTCCACGTCCGCGTTCGTTGCCCAGACCAAATCCACGAACGGCGCTTGCCCAACCCCTGAAAAGACGGCCTGCAACCCTGATGGGACAGTCGGAGGGAAGATATCGCGGGTAAACACCTTCACTACCGGTGTGTCATCGCCCTCGACCTCGGCCTCCGGCTTGCCGGGTGCTGAAATCACAGTGACCACCGTCCCACGATAGACGTTGTTCTTCTCCCACTCGATCGTCGGATCCAGCATTTCGAGTTTGGAGCAGTCTTGCGCGTCGGTCTCACCGACTCTCGTCTCGGTCTTACCCCCTTCGACACGACGGTAGACGCGGATTCGATATTGAAGAATCGGCGTTGGCGCAGGAATGGCCGGTCCGCACGACCATGAAACTCGCACTCCATTGGCTGTGACCTCGGCGGTGAAATCCGCTGGAGGGGGAAGAGTGGGGGCGGCAGGCACCAGAACCTGATTGGAAAGCCCCGCGCTGCGGCCCCTGGTGTTCAGCACTGAAACGGCATATGCAATCTGAGCCGTGGGATCTTGTTCCTCAAGTTGGCGAGGAAGGGTGTCCACATAACTGGCCCGAACTTTTTCAGTGGTCTTCTTCGACTTATTTTTCTTCGCGGGTGGCGGCGGCAGAGGGGGCGCGGGAACTTCTGCCACCGGAGTTCCACATCCGCTGATGTTTGCTCTCGAGCTGCGGCAGATGCGAGTGACGCCCAGGTGACGCACCCGTTCTTGATCCGTGGTGCGGTTAGGAACGGTCCACGACAGTGAAACCTTGTCGCCCTTGCGTCCCGCGCTCAGATCAGTCACAGGCTGGGGCAGCTCCAGCGAGGGCGGCAGAGGCGGGCCCGGCGTGCCGCAGCCGGCCAGCAACCCTGTAAACGCCATTGCAAACAAGAGCGTGACGAGCGCTGGCTTCATGAAAGGGGAGCAACAGAATAACAGAAGAGGATTGCAGGCGACTGGCCACGCAGCACCGTGGCATCCGCCAACTACGCCACCAGTTCCTTCACCCCTTCGCGAAAGACGCGAGTGTGTTGGTCGATGTCCGAAGTATCGGTCTGTGGCGACATCAGCGCCATATTGTGGAAGGGAGTCAGCAGAATGCCCCGGTTCATGGCATAGAGATGCATAAACCTTTCCAACTCAAAGTCCATCGCCCCGTGGGCCTCGGTGCCGTTTGTTGGCTGGGCAGGCGAGAATAAATATTCGGCGCGACAGCCCAGCCGGGTCACATGCCAGGGCAAGGCGAATTCCGCGATGACCTTCTCCACTCCCGTCATCCATCGCTCTGCCATCGGAATCATGCGGTCGAAGGCGTCTTTCGTCAGAACTTTTGTCAGGGTAGCCCGCATAGCAGCCAGCGAAAGTGCGTTACCTGCCAGGGTTCCCCCAATGCCACCGGTGTCGCAATCTTCCAGATTCTGCCGGTCGGCGATGCGCTTCGCGACCTCCTCGGTGAATCCGTAAGCCGCGCCCGGAACTCCTCCTGCTATCGGCTTGCCAAAGACCAGGACGTCCGGCTGGAGACTCTCGGCACCAGTGTAACCTCCGGGGCCGGCGCAAATGGTATGAGTCTCGTCAATGATGAGCAGCGTGCCATGCTTGCGGGTCAGTTCGCGCAAGGACTGATGAAAGCCGGGCGCGGGATGCACGATGCCGACGTTAGTCATGACCGGCTCAGCCAGTACGCAGGCCACGTCGCCCGGAACGAGAGCCTGCTCCAACCCGCCGAGATCATTAAACTCGACGACATTGGTCGTGACCGCAGGATCAAGCGGTGGTCCGATATTGCCGCGGCGGGCTTGGGCAACGCCGTCTTTCAGGGTAATGAGAGTCTCATCTACGGTGCCGTGATAACACCAGTTGAAAACTAGAATCTTTGGACGCTGAGTAATCTGTCGTGCCAGCCGGATAGAAAAGCGGTTCGCGTCAGTGGCGGTGAGCGCGAATTGCCAGTAGGGCAATCCGAAACGTTGCTGCAACTCTTCACCAACGAGGACTGAATCTTCGCTGGGCAGCATCAGGGTAATTCCGCGGCGTATCTGGTCCTCGACCGCCTTGACCGTCGCGAAAGGCGAGTGCCCGGTCATGGCGCCAGTGTCGCCAAGACAAAAGTCGATGTAGCGGTGTCCGTCCACATCGTAGAAGTGCGTACCCTGCGCCTCGCGCACGAATGGCGGAAATGCTCCCGCCCATTTCACCATCCAGTTCATGGGCACGCCTCCCAACAATGACTTGCCCGCGCGCGCAAACAGGGCCTTGGATTTGGGGCGCTCATCGACGAACCGCTTCTGCTCGCGTTGCATCAAAGACTTCAGCCGTTGGCGTTCTATCGTGCTCACGAAGCTTCTCCTTAGTATGTGTTTTTTCCTCGGCTCGACTCGCCACGTTGGTAGTGGCTCGTGTTCATCCAATCTGGCGTCATCCCGAGCTCTGCGAGGGATCTGGCGTGCGGAACGGCAACGTGTTCCGATAGGCTCCCACGCGAGATCCTTCACCCGCCTGAACTGCGGCGGGTTTCGGGATGACGCTTCGGAAAGCGGTCCGGAGATCTAAACCGAGCCACGGCTGCCGCGAATTGCCCTTTGACATTTAGGCCAACTGGATTAGAGTTGTCGGCACACTTCCCTGCGCTTTCCCCGTTCGGCCCCGGCTCGAAATTCAATTCTTCGAGGTGAATGAGTTATGAAAACCCGTGCCCGCAAAGCCACGATCATAGACGCCACGTCTCTGTTGAACAACCAGAAGCATCACCCGACGCCCAGACCTGGACGGGCGTTTGGCGCAAGCCGCCTACCGCAAACCTTCCAGACCGTCATCGATCCCAACAAGCATCCAACGCAGCCCTGGCGCGATCTTCCACCGGCCACAGGCGCAGCACCCTTCCGTCTCTCGTTGGACAGCGTCCTGTCCAACGACGCTATGAATTCCATAGAAACCTCGGGGACCATGGTTTTTCACTCGGTCGGGGATACCGGAGGGGTGAACACTCCGAGCCAGATTGAGAATGTTGCAAGCTACATGGAGATGGACTTCGGCACGCCGGATGTGACCACGCATCCTTCGTTTTTTTATCACCTGGGCGACGTGGTTTATTACGATGGCGAACTGGACAACTACTATCCCGAATTCTACGAGCCCTACATGAATTATCCGGCGCCGATCATGGCCATCCCCGGAAATCACGATGGCGATGTCGACCCTCAGACCGGAGAGTCGAGTCTTGAAGGTTTCGTCCGGAACTTCTGCAGCCAGGCTCCTACCCATACCCCAGAAGGGCACGACGCCCCGCGCACAACTATGACCCAGCCCTACGTCTACTGGACATTGCTGACGCCGCTGGTGACCATAGTCGGTCTTTACAGCAATTGCCCGGAGGGCGGCCAGCTCAGCCAGGCCCAGATTGACTGGTTTGAGTTAGAACTGAAATTGGCTCCGAACGATCGTGCCCTCATCGTCGCCGTCCACCATCCGATTTATTCCGCTTATGGCAGTAAACCAGGAAGCCAGCACCTGAAGGGCGTGCTCGAGCAAGCCTCAGCTTCTGCCGGCCGTGTGCCGGAACTGGTGCTTTCCGGTCACGTTCACAATTACCAGCGTTTTCAGGGTTCTTTAAACGGACAGGCAGTCCCGATGATTGTGGCGGGCGCGGGAGGCTACAATCCCGCGCTGCACACGCTCTCGAAGGTCTTTCACAGCGGCAAGCTTCCGATACAAATGGCTGGTGGAGACGGCATCCTGGAGAACTTCTGCGACAACCAACATGGCTATCTGCGAATCACCGTGACGAAGAAGAAAATCCAATGCGACTACGTGGCCGTGCCCGATCCTGGGAGTACGAAGAAGGGAGCACCTGGAATATTCGACTCCCTGACGATCAAAACCAACTACTGAAAGGCTCAAGCCGAAAACTGGCGAGGGCGAGGGCTCGCGCCAGAGTTGTTGCTAACCTAACAAAATATATCGCACGATGTCGGGCTTCTGCAGGTCTCCGTTCGGAGCACCTGATCAGTAAGAGACGAGCAGGACCGTCAGTCGTTCTATGGAAGAAGTCGGGCCTTAGAAGCTAGGCGTCTCGCGTCCTTCTTGATCTGAGAGTTGGACTTCCCTGGCAACGGGCAGATGACAACGTGTGAGGCGTTTCCCTCCACCGGATCTCTGGTAACGATGTTGCGACATTCTCGGGCTTGAGCAGCCGTGAATTCAGCAATTCTAGAATGGGGGAAACCGTGCGATTAGCCAACCAAGCTCTGTCTCCGCGGCTATCCACGCAGAAACCTCGTTGTCGTCACTCTCAAATGCCCATGTTTGCGCTCGTTCGCGTCCATCATCCTCCGTGCAAATCTGGAGTTCGGATATTGCCCTCCAGAGGACAGTGTTTTCAGCAATCGTCCGATCATCTTGTCGAGGAGGCATGGACGTGGGGCCGCCCACGGCTTCATCGAGGCCCGGTCATCCAGAGCAAGAACTTCAAACCAGCCGTCTCCGGCTCATGTCGCAAAGTGCCCGTTTCCATGTTCTCATCTCGGTCCAAGTCGGCTCCCAAGACTCTCAGGAACTCAATTTCTCCGTTTGGTTGGAAAGTAAACTCAAGCTCCTTCTCACCGTAACGCCATTGCAATCCCAAACTTCCTCCCAAAACAGGAGAGACATTCGGGCAGGGTAAGTTTTTGAAAGCGACTGACGCCACAAACCTTCTGGCGGCTGCCACCGCCCCGGGGTCGATCCGCGGGCTTCCGTATCCATCCCAATCGTTGGGGAGGTTCGCCAACGCAGCGATCCTATCGAGCACCTCAAAAACCCAAGGGGCAGCAGTGAAAAGGGACGTCACTTTACTCCATTGGTTCTGGGCAGGTTCTTCAAGCTGTGGTAGGACTCCCTCCCAAACTGCAGAATGACTCATAATTTTCTTCCCCAAATTTCATGCATTTTGCTCGAGGTGAAATCCGTGAATCCCAAGACCGCCCACTTCCGTGCGTCATCGAGGCGTCGATAGATATCCTGGTTTGAATACGACGCCGGCTTGCATCTGGCCGTCACGGTGAGCTGAACGGTCTCCTTGGTATCAGTTTGCCTGACAGCCGGTTGCGCAGTGATCTGCAGATGCCCATCGACGTCTTTAAGAGGGTACGACGCATTTATCGCGACGAGTTCAGGAGTGGGCAAGATGTTGCCTGACGTCTGCGGCGACCAGTTCGGAAACACTTGGGACAGGTCCGCGAACGACTGCCACCCGTTTCCGCGGTCGATGTGGTTTACGTAGGTAACTTCGCAGAGTTGTACCGCAGGCATCCCCAGCCCCTCACCCTCCAAAAAGTTACAAAAGACCTGCCACTCCCTCTCAAAGATCGGGCGGAGGTCATCGTAGTGTAGATACTTGTCCGTATGCGCGACTTTTCGCCAGTTATGAAGAAAGAGGTTGTTCTGAACCTGTATCAGACGGGTCTCGTCGTGGTTGAAGAACCAGCAGCGCACTGGCAACTCAAATCGTCCTTGAAACTGTGGAAGAACCAGCTCCGGTGTGGGCGCTGCAACCACTGGGGGTTGCACCTCAGCTCTGGGATAGTCCTTCTTGATCCGTGACCAAAACAAGCCGAAGTACGGTCCCTGCCATTTATCGATTGGAGCAAAATGGACCCCCATCAATGTCTCGACGGCAGGCGGATTCTCGAAATCTGGCAGCGTTCTCTCAGCAGCCACTACCTTCTCCCACATCTGGTTAGGCGCCTCTCTGCCGGTCAGTCTCGGCGATTCTTTTAGCAGTCCCTTTCACCAGATGATCGACCTCAACCCCGTGATCCGTTAGTTTGCCGGTGTTGCTCCACGTCCATTCCCGGAGTATGAATGAAGCAACTTCAGCCTTGTTCCTTCCATACAAGCCCCTCTCTGCTAAGTCTTCAAGGAGTTGCTCCATCGCAGGACTGATGCGGAGCAAAAGGGGGCGCGACTCAACGCGGTTCTCGCGAGCCATTCTAATTAGATATTAATTGCTTTCTACTTAGAAGGCTAGCGGTTCCCATGGTTCACAAAATATATCGCGACAGATCCTGGTCCTTCACGATGTCGGCCAGCATGTGGCGGACGTAATCCGCGTCAATCTTAATCTGCTCGCCTTTTTTCTCGGGCGCCTCGAAGCTGATTTCATCCAGCACCCGCTCCATGATGGTGTGCAGACGGCGTGCCCCGATGTTTTCCGTGCCTTCATTTACCCGGAAGGCAAATCGGGCCACTTCTTCCAGCGCCTCGCGGGTGAACTCCAGCTTCACGCCTTCGGTCTCGAGCAGGGCCGTGTATTGCTTCGTCAGTGAAGACTTTGGCTCGGTCAGAATCCGGATAAAGTCGTCCATGGTGAGCGACTGCAGTTCCACGCGAATGGGGAAGCGCCCCTGCAGTTCGGGAATAAGATCGCTGGGCTTGGAAACGTGAAACGCTCCGGCGGCGATAAAGAGGATATGGTCGGTGCGCACCATCCCGTAGCGAGTGTTGACCGTGGTACCTTCGACGATGGGCAGAATGTCCCGCTGCACGCCTTCGCGGGAAACATCGGGGCCGTGCCCACTCTCGCGGCCTGCAATCTTATCGATCTCATCGAGGAAAATGATTCCAGAATCCTGGACACGGTCAATCGCGGTGCGCGTCACCTGGTCCATGTCGATCAGACGCTGCTCTTCTTCCTGAATTAAATACTCGAAAGCTTCGTTGACCTTCATCTTGCGCTTCTTGGTGCGCTGGCCAAAGATGTTCGGCAGCATGTCTTTGATATTGACGTCCATCTCCTCCACACCCTGGTTGGAGATGATTTCGAAAGACGGGAAATTGCGCTCTCGCACATCGATCTCGACCATGCGGTCGTCGAGCTTGCCTTCGCGGAGTTGTTGGCGAAGTTTCTCGCGGGTGCGGCTTGCAGATTCAGTCAGGCCGGTGCTTCCTTCGAGGACTACTCCGCCGCTTGCGGAGTCTCCAGACCGCGGCGGCGAAACCGGCGGCAGCAGAATGTCCAGCAAGCGCTCTTCAGCATTGAGCTCAGCTTTGTCGGAGACGTCTTCGAGCTTCTCCTCGCGCACCATGTCGATGGCGATCTCCACCAGATCGCGAATCATGGATTCGACGTCGCGGCCCACATAGCCGACTTCGGTGAATTTCGAGGCTTCCACCTTCATGAAAGGTGAGTTCGCCAGCTTCGCCAGACGGCGCGCGATTTCGGTCTTGCCCACTCCCGTAGGCCCAATCATGATGATGTTCTTGGGAATGACTTCTTCCGCGAGATCGGGGGCAAGCTTCTGCCTCCGCATGCGGTTGCGCAGGGCAATAGCCACAGCGCGCTTGGCAGCGTTCTGGCCGACCACATGCTTGTCCAGCTCAGCAACGATCTCACGCGGCGTGAGCTCGTCCAGCGCAATCTGTTCTTCGTCTACGGTTCCGGGTAAGTAGATGGCCATAAAATCGGACTTCGGACGTCAGACCTCGGCATGGAGTTGCCGACGTCCGAGGGCTGACGTCTGACGTCCGGGTTCAGAGTTCCTCAATCGTTACCTTGTCATTTGTATAGATGCACATTCTGCCCGCAATCTTCATCGCTTCTTCTGCAATCTGGCGCGCGGAAAGCTGGGTGTGCTCGGCCAATGACTGTGCCGCCGCCTGAGCGTAGGGCCCGCCGCTGCCGATCGCGGCGATGCCGCCGTCCGGTTCGATCACATCACCCTGGCCGCTGAGCAGAAAGGTCTGTTCCTTGTCAGAGACCAGCAACAACGCCTCCAGATGACGCAGGAACTTGTCGGTGCGCCAGTCTTTGGCCAATTCCACCGCGCCGCGGCCCAGGTTGCCATGATACTGCTCCAGCTTCGACTCGAATCGGCTGAACAACGTAAACGCATCGGCGGTCGAGCCGGCAAATCCCGCGAGAATCTTGTCCTGATACAGGCGGCGGATTTTCTTGGCGGTGTGCTTGATCACGGCCTCACCCAGAGTGACCTGGCCGTCTCCGGCCATGACCACATTGCCGTTACGGCGCACACAAAGAACTGTAGTGGAACGAATCAGACGCTTCTGCGGCATGAGGGTAATTCTTGATTATAGCAGTGGGGCGGAGTGAAAGCCCCGGGCCAGCCCACGGAGCTTTCAGCACGCGTGGGAGCCCCGAACTATACTTCCCGAGAAACCAACCTGAAGAATTTCCGTCTAACCGCTGCGAGGAGGGCAAATCCGATATGAAGCAAGCAATTTGGTGTCTCGTTCTGGCTCTATCGTTACCCGTTTACACGCAAACTCAAAAGCCTGCTCCAACCCTGAAGAGCATCCTGCTGGAGCAACTGCGGTCCACCCACAACAAGGCAGAATGGTTTGTGCCCGCGAACACCGCCGTGGAAGGTCTCACTCCGGAGCAGGCCAGTTGGACAGACGGCAAGGGAAACCACTCGATCGGCCAGCTAACCAATCATTTGATTTTCTGGAACCGTCAGTCACTGGCTAAGTTCAAGGGCGAGACGCCCGAAAAATTCAGCGGCAACAACGACGAGACCTTCAACAGCTTCGACAGCAAGCAATGGAACACCGCCGTGCAGCAGCTTGATCAGGTGCTAACCGAATGGGAAAAGGTCGTCGAAGCCGCGGACGAGAGCAAGTTGAAGGATTGGTATTCCACCATCGCCCGCATCGGAACGCACAACGCCTACCACATCGGGCAGATCGTCTACGTGCGGAAGGAGCAGGGCTCATGGAATCCGGCGAAGGGAGTGAACTGAAAGAGCGGAATTTTTTCTCAGAGGGTGCCCCGTTCAAGCTTCGCTTGAGCGAGTGTTTCCGCTGGCAGGCGGACGTATCTTCACAGTAGGAAAGATCCCACGTTGCTCTCGTTTCCGCGTCGTCGATTGCGACTCGATCTCCACCGGACCCAGGTGACCGCTCAGATAATGGCGAAAGCCGGAGATGGGAGTGTGTTTGTGATCGGGGAACATCAAGACCCCGCCCAAGCTGAGCCGGGTGCCCCAGGTCTCGCCGATTTTGCGAGACCTGGGACCTGACTCCAACTACGAAATCAAAAGCGGCGGGCGAGGGCGCCCGCCCCACACCTACGCTCCCACGGGCTGGGCATTGGGTTTGCCAGCCAGCAACTGGCGCAGCACGAACTGCAGAATACCGCCATTCGCGTAGTAGAGCGCTTCCTGGGGAGTGTCGATTCGGACCAGCGCTGAGAACTCACTTGTCTTGCCGTTGGCCGTGGCGCGGACTTTGACTTGACGGCCGGGAGTGAATTTCTCGACCAACTCGCGAATCTGCGCAATCTCGAAGACTTCTTCACCCGTCAGCTTCAAAGATTGCGCGGTTTCTCCGGCGGCGAATTGCAAAGGCAGAATCCCCATTCCCACCAGATTCGAGCGGTGAATGCGCTCATAGCTTTCCGCGATCACCGCACGAACACCCAACAGCAGCGGACCTTTCGCCGCCCAGTCACGCGAGGAACCTGAACCGTATTCTTTGCCCGCAATAATGATCAGCGGCACACGCTCGGCAATATATTTTTCCGAAGCCTCGAAGATGGTCATCTCCTCGCCATCCGGGAGGTGGCGCGTGAATCCACCTTCCAGGTTGGGAACCATCCTGTTCCGCAGGCGTACGTTGGCAAAAGTTCCGCGCACCATGACCTCATGATTGCCACGACGTGAGCCGTAAGAGTTGAACTCAGCCGGCATCACCCCATGTTCGATCAGATACTTTCCCGCTGGACTGTCTTTCTTGATCGAGCCGGCCGGCGAGATGTGATCGGTGGTAACGCTATCGCCGAGCACTGCCAGCACGCGCGCATTCTTGATGTCTTCGACGGCGGAAGGCTTCAGCGTCATGCCGTCAAAGTAGGGAGCGCGGCGGATGTAGGTTGAATTCTTTTCCCAAGCGTAGGTCTCGCCTTTGGGGACGGGCAGCCCGCGCCAGCGCTCGTCACCGTGATAAACCTCGCCGTAGCTGCGGCGAAACATATCCGAGGAGATCGACTTCTTGATCACGTCTTCAACCTCGCGCTGCGAAGGCCAGAGGTCGGCCAGATAAACCGGCTTACCCTGTTTGTCCTGGGCAAGAGCGTCTTTGCGCAGGTCAACATCAACCCGGCCAGCCAGCGCGAAGGCAACCACCAGCGGTGGCGACATCAGATAATTGGCTCGCACATCGGGATTGATGCGTCCCTCAAAGTTGCGATTCCCGGAGAGCACCGAGGCAACTACCAGATTCTTTTCGTCGATGGCCTTGGATATCTCCTCCGGCAACGGCCCGGAGTTTCCAATGCAAGTGGTACAGCCGTAGCCGACGATGTGAAATTTGAGCTTCTCCAGGTAGGACGTCAGTCCGGCGCGTTCGAGATAGTCGCGGACAACTTTCGATCCGGGCGCCAGCGAAGTCTTGACCCAGGCCGGAACTTGCAGGCCGCGCTCGACCGCCTTCTTCGCCAGCAGGCCCGCAGCAATCATCACCGACGGGTTGGAGGTGTTGGTGCAACTGGTGATGGCTGCGATCACCACACTCCCGTGGCGTAAAGCGTCCTTCACATTCGGAGCAACGTGTTCCGCATGCAGGGAATCATCCACTCCGACGGCCGTGTTACCGCCTTCCTGTTCCCAGCGCGTTTCACCACTGGCATTGACCGCTGCCGAGGCAGCAGACTGCGAAGTTGCCTTGGCTACTACCGGTTTGATCAGCGATGGCAGAGATGCCCGAAATGACTCGCCGGCTTGGGACAGTGCTACCCGATCCTGAGGACGCTTCGGACCGGCCAGGCTGGACTCAACTGCCGAAAGATCAAGCGCCAGCAACTCGGAGTATTCCGCTTCCGGTGTGTTTTCGTCACGGAACAGTCCCTGCTCGCGACAGTAGGCCTCGACTAGCGCAATCTGTTCCTCCGAGCGGCCGGTGAGGCGGAGGTAGGTGAGAGATTCGTGGTCGACCGGGAAGATGCCGCAGGTTGCTCCGTATTCAGGCGACATATTGCCGATAGTCGCGCGATCGGCCAACGGCAGTTCGTGTAGGCCAGGACCAAAATATTCGACGAACTTGCCGACTACTCCGTGCTTACGCAACATCTCGGTGATAGTGAGAACCAGATCGGTCGCGGTAGCGCCCTCTCGGAGTTTTCCCGTCAGCTTCACTCCGACGACTTGGGGGATCAGCATGGAAACCGGCTGGCCGAGCATTGCCGCTTCAGCTTCGATTCCGCCGACGCCCCAGCCCAACACCCCCAGCCCATTGATCATCGTAGTATGTGAATCGGTGCCGACGACCGTGTCTGGATACGCCACGCGTTTTGCGTTCGATTCCTGCACGAAGACTACGCGGGCCAGATACTCCAGATTGACCTGGTGCACGATGCCGGTGTCGGGCGGCACGATGGCGAGATTGCGAAAAGCGGTTTGTCCCCAGCGCAGGAAGGCATAGCGTTCTTTATTGCGTATGAATTCCAACTCGGCGTTTAGCTGGAAGGCTTGTGGGGTGCCGAATTCATCCACTTGCACCGAGTGATCGATGACCAATTCGGCAGGCTGTAGCGGATTGATCAAGGTGGGATCGCCGGAGAGATGTTTCATGGCGTCGCGCATGGCGGCCAGATCAACTACGGCGGGCACGCCGGTGAAATCCTGTAGCAGAACGCGGCTGGGAGTGAAGGCAATTTCCTTGTCAGGCTTCGACTTGCTATTCCAGGCTGCCAAAGCGCGGAGATCATTCTTGGTCACATTGCGCCCGTCTTCTGTACGCAGCAGGTTCTCCAGCAGTATTCGCAGCGAGTAAGGCAGATGCTTGGTCGAAATACCCTGCTTATCGAGCGCATTGAGGCGATAGATTTCATATTCCTTACTGCCAACGCGGAGGCTGGAGCGACTGTTGAAACTATTCATATAAAAAGTGCCCTCCCGAAGAAGTAATCCGTGAGCGAGCGTCAGCGACAGTGAACGGCTGAATGCTCACCCGAACATTTTAGTTTAGTCCTGTGATCGTTGATTGTGTTAGGGGCTGGACCGAGCGGTGGAGAACTCCGAATGTTCGGAAGATTGACAAGGCCGTCCGTCGAAAGATTTGGCAGGTTGGTTTAATGCGCGGCAATCCACACTTGGTACACCACCACTGCCATCATGAACAAGAGATAGATTCGGAGTGCCCAGAGGACAAGAAGTTCCGGTCCCTTGAGGTGCCGCCTCGGGATGTGGTGCTTCTTTGCCCCGACAAGCTGATCGTGTTCGAGTGAGGACAAAACCCAATTTTGATCGGAGCTGGAATCCAAACCTTGTGCTTCTTTTTTTCTCAACATGATCCTGGTCCTCCGAACTGCAGATCCCTCGCTCCGCTCGGGATGACAACAAAAATATCCCTTTCCTACTTCCCACCTAAAGCAGCAAAGATGTTGGGTGCAATAACACTGATCCCGAAGAGCACGCCTGCGGCGGTCAGGATAACAACCACCGCCGTGGACAACAGATTTGCCCAGACCGGACTGATAAGGTCTCCCATGATTTCCCGGTCATTCACCAGCATGAACAAGAACACTAAGGCCGGGGGCATAGCCAGAACCGCGACCACGTTTACCACGAGAACCACGTACACGAGGGGCAGCCCGGGGATTAGTACGATGGCTGCCGCGGCCGCCGCGCACAGCGTCAGCACGGAGTAAAAGGCCTTGCCTTGTCCCATGGGAAGGTTAAGGCTATGCGGTCTGTGCGTCACCTCTCCGAAGGCGTACGCCGAGGAAGTTGAAATCGTGATTGAAGCCACGATTCCGGCTTCCACCATCCCAAGAGCAAACAGGGACGCGCCAAATCGGCCGATCAACGGCTGGAGGGCCTGCGCAAACTCTGCCGCCTGGAAATTTTCTGCGCTCATTTGATGAGCGAACAACGGTGCGGTCGCCAGGATCGTAGCAACCGCGGCGGCGGTTGCCAATGCGGCTCCCAATACAGTGTCAATGCGGCCGAAGCGGATGTCTTTGGTGGTAAGTCCCTTGTCTACGGTTGCGCTCTGCTGAAAGAAAAGCATCCAGGGTGTCACCGTCGCGCCGATGTCGGCCAACACGATCAGCAGTGTGTCCTTGTTAAAGCCGGGAAGCGGTTGCCAGGTGATGAATGCATGGCCAACCGTGTGCCAGTTCGGATGGGTCATCAGCGCGACTGGAATAAACACCAAGTTAAAGGCGGCTGCGGCGAGCGTGATCCGCTCCCACGTCCAGTAACGGTGACTCATCAGGGCCGAGTACAAGATGACCAGCGCAATGAGAATTGCCATCCAGGGAGGAACTCCGAAGAAACCCAGGCCGGCGCGGATGGCGATGAACTCGGTGATCAGAGTGAGGAAGTTCCCGATTCCCAGGTCGATCATCGAAAACCAGCCCCAAAATGGCCCAAAGCGTTCGAAGATCAGCTCGGCGTGTCCGCGATGGGTCGCGGCACCCAGGCGCACCGTCATCTCCTGGACCACAATCGCCATGCAAAACGTCAGGGCGACAAAAGGAAGGAAGAATCCGATGCCAAACTTCGCGCCAGTGGCGGCGTAGGACAGCATGCTGGGCCCGTCGTTTTCTCCCAGCATGACCAGCACTCCGGGGCCCACCAGTAACCACAGCAGTCGCGCTCTAGAGAACAAGCCGCGCTGCGCTCGTGCTGCCGAGACTCGCACTCGATCGTGCGCCCGATCCACATCCTCATGAGTAACGACGACGACTTCGGCGTCGGTTCCAATCCGCGTCTGTTGGGATTCTGCACCTATGCTCATGGCCACCGACAAAGGTTAGCGTAAGTATACATGACCAGATAAACTACGGTTAACGGGGACTTGGTCGACGAGGAAGCTCGATCAGTCAGTTGGACCGTCGCCGGACACGGTGGCCCGCGTTTGCGACCCAAATCTTTTCTGCGGCCGAACCTCCCAGTGCGACGGTCCCGGCATCGGTGGCCAAGGTGAGTGTCTGGTCGTAATTTCGTCCGGAGACGTGCAGATGCGCCCCTGGACGGATGCCACGCTGTTGCAGAAATTCCAGCAGATGGCGGTCGCGCTCGTAGATACCGCTGACCTGATAATTCTTTCCGGCCTCAGCGTGCGAAAGTAGCAGCAACCCGCGCCGCCGACGGCTGACCGGGCTTTCCAGTTCGCTGAGGTTGCCGTGCGGACAAGCACCTCCACGGCCCAACTTGGCCAACAGCTTGCCCTCGAAATCGGGTGAAACAGCGTGTTCCAGACGCTCGGCTTCGTCGTGCACTTTGTACCATTCCATGCCGAAAATTTCCGCCAGCATGCGCTCGATCAGGTGGTGCCGCAATGTGAGCTTGCGGGCAATCTTGCGTCCAGCCGCGGTGAGGCCTACTTGTCCGCCGGCCTGCATTCGCACCAGCCCGTCCTTTTTCAATCGGCGCAGAGCCATGGTTACGGCCGGCGCGGACACGGATAGCCAATGCACCAAAGTGGCCGAGATAACGGTCTCGCCTTCACTTTCGGCTTCCAGGATCGCTTTGAGATAGTCCTCTTTGGAAACGGTTATCATCCGAGTTCTTATTATAGAGAAACAGTTAAGTATGGTTAATAAATTTGCGGCTTCGACAGCAGAGCAGACTTAACTCAAAACGGCCTGGTTGGAGATTGCACGTCTGAGGAAGAGAAGACCCCCGCGTTTGACATCGTTCTCTCGGCCTCCTAACCTTGTCTATCCCAAGTATGAAAGTGCTGGTCATCGGAAGCGGCGGGCGAGAGCATGCATTGGTGTGGAAGCTGCGCCAGTCTCGGCGTGTCTCCAAGGTGTATTGCGCGCCTGGCAATGGTGGCATAGCTGACGACGCCGAGTGTCTGCCCGCCAACGTGAAAAGTGTCGACTCATTGCTGGCGCTGGCCAATCAGGTCCGACCTGATCTAACCGTAATCGGCCCCGAGTTGCCACTGATGCTTGGAGTCGTGGATGAGTTCACCCGCCTTGGCTGGCGTACGTTTGGCCCCACCAAAGCGGCGGCGCAACTGGAATCGAGCAAGAGTTTCGCCAAGGGATTTCTGCAGCGCCACCACATTCCGACCGCCCCCTACGCCATCTGCAACTCAATGGATGACATCCAGGAAGCATTGCCGCATTTTCATATGCCCCTGGTCGTGAAGGCTGACGGGCTGGCCGCCGGTAAAGGTGTGGTGATCTGCAAGACCAAAGAAGAGGTGGCCTCGATCGCGGCGGAAATGCTCAGTGGGAAGATGGTGGGAGAAGCCGGTTCGCGGGTGGTACTGGAAGAGTGCCTGCAAGGGGACGAGCTTTCCTTCTTGGTAGTAAGCGATGGCGAGCGCGTGGCGCCTCTGGTGGCGGCCCAGGACCACAAACGAATCGGCGACGGCGACACCGGCCCGAATACTGGCGGCATGGGCGCTTACAGCACCAAGACTATCGTGGATGAACAAATGAGCCAGTGGCTGGTGCAGCACGTCGCTCGACCCGTCGTGGCTGGCATGAAAGCGGAGGGCGCCGAGTACAAAGGCATCCTTTACTGCGGCCTGATGATGACCGCGCGCGGCCCCATGGTACTGGAATTCAATTGTCGGTTCGGCGATCCAGAGACGCAGCCGATTCTGATGCGACTCGAAAGCGACTTGGTGGAGGCACTGGAAGCTTCCATCGACGGCCGGGTCAGTGATGGCGACTTTCGCTGGTCACCCGATGCTTCGGTGTGCGTAGTGATGTCGTCAGGAGGTTATCCCGGGACCTTCGAAGTCGGCAAAAAGATCATGGGCCTTGAAGAGGCTGGCAAGATAGAAGGTGTGAAGGTTTTTCACGCCGGCACTTCGAAGCGTGATGGGGCGTATTACACGGCCGGCGGCCGGGTATTGGGGGTAACAGCACGCGCCGCGGATCTCCGTACCGTGGTTGATCGCGTGTACAGTGCAGTGTCCAAGATCGGATTTGAGGGAATAAATTACCGCAAGGACATCGCAGCGCGGGCGCTGAAGAAAAGCTAGGCCTCGGCGAGGGGTAGAGCACTCTTTTGAGAAGGACAATGGATGGGCAAAAAACCTTTGGTTTCGATTGTGATGGGCAGCGATTCCGACCTCGACGTCATGAGCGAGGCGGCCAAAGCGTTAGACGAATTCGGCATAGCCTACGAGATCGATGTCACTTCGGCGCACCGCTCGCCCGATCGCACTGCTGACTACGCCCGTAAGGCGGCCGGACGCGGCATCCGCGTGATCATTGCCGGGGCCGGTGGTGCTGCGCATCTGGCGGGAGTGATTGCGGCACACACCACACTGCCGGTCATCGGGGTCCCGATTCCTTCCACATCTTTGAACGGTCTGGACTCGCTCTTGGCGACCGTGCAAATGCCCGCAGGGATTCCCGTGGCGACGGTTGCAATTGGGAAGCCAGGCGCGACTAATGCCGGGATCCTCGCGGCGCAGATTCTCTCCCTCTCCAGCACGGCATTGGCGAAGAAACTGGACGCCCACAAAGAAAAGCTGGCCAACAGCGTGGAAGAGAAGTCTCGGAAACTGAAGATGACTCTGGGAGTCTAGAGCATTCTCGACCGATTACAACTTTAGGTCTTTGAGGTATTGCCTCATCTGTTCTCCAAGGTCAGGACGCTTGAGCGCAAATTCCACCGTCGCCTTCAGGAACCCCAGTTTGTCCCCCGTGTCGTGCCGCTTACCCTCGAAGACGTATCCATACATTTTTTCCTTCTTGAGAAGTTGGCGTAGTCCATCGGTGAGCTGCAGCTCGCCGCCAACTCCAGCCTGAGTCTCAGCGAGGGTTTCAAAGACTCCAGGAGTCAGGATATAGCGTCCGATCACGGCGAGGTTGGAAGGCGCATCTTCGAGGTTGGGTTTCTCCACAAGATCGAGAATCTCGTAAAGCCTTCCGTTGAAACGTCCATCCGCCGGCTTTACCTTCAGGACACCGTAAGCCGAAATCGCTCGGCCTTCAATTACCTGGGTCGCAATCACAGAACACTGGACTTCTTCGAACACCCCCATCATCTGCTTAAGGCAAGGAACATCGCCGTCGATGACATCATCAGCCAGCAGGGCGGCAAAAGGCTCGTCGCCCACCAATTCGCGCGCAGTGAGGATGGCGTGCCCGAGGCCGAGCGCCTCCTTCTGGCGCACGTAAGCGATGTGAATCATGTCGGAGATATGGCGTACGATCTGGAGAAGGTCGGTCTTTTTCCGCTCCTCGAGCATCTTTTCCAGTTCATAACTCACATCGAAGTGGTCTTCGATGGCCTGCTTGCCGCGCCCAGTGACGATGATGATCTGATCGCAGCCGGCGGCGACCGCTTCCTCGACACCGTATTGAATGATGGGCTTGTCCACCAACGGCAGCATTTCCTTGGGTTGGGCCTTGGTGGCTGGCAAGAAACGAGTGCCTAAACCAGCCGCGGGAAATACCGCTTTGCGAACTTTCATTTTCATCGTGAAATTTACCTTCGCGCTCCCAACCAATTAACCCAGGACCTCAGTGATCTTAAACCCTCTGATGCGGAAATATCAGGTTGCGGCTATAACGTCGGGCTATCGTCTCCCAGCATCGCTTTGCGGATAATCTTTAGAGGCACGCCACCCTGCTGCATGAACCGGTCGTGAAATTCCTGCAAAGTAAACTTGACGCCCTGGAGTTTCTGATAGTCCTCTCGCAGCTTGAGGATCTGGAGTTTGCCCAATGTGTAGACCAGGTATGTCGGATCTGAGGTTCCCCGTTTGGCTTCCTCTTCGGCCACCGGCGGGAGTTGATAACCTTCTTTGATAAAGAATTCCTTGGCCTGCTCCATCGTCATCTTTCCGGTGTGCATCTCGATCCCAGCGATAAAACGGGCGTCGCGTAGTAAGGCATCCTGCAGCTGGCCCATGCGGAGCTTGGGATTACCGTTGCCATAGCCCTCATCCTGCATCATCTGTTCACAGTAGTGCGCCCAACCCTCGGCATCGCTGGAGGAAAACAGCAGCTTGCGAGTCTTCGACGGTGCGTTCTTGATCCACAAGAACTGCACGTAGTGCCCAGGATAAACCTCGTGAGTGGCGGTACTGACGATCGTTCCGCGGTTGAAACTTTCCATCCACTGCTTGGTCTTCTCCGGCGTCCACCCACGCTCCGGCAAGGTGACGTTGAACATCGCTTCGGTGGCTTTTGTCTCGTAGGCGCCGGGCGTGTCCATGGAGGCGGTGCTCAGCGCCCGAAGGAAAGGCGGCGTCTCCTCGACGATTGGAGGAGTGGGGGAAGGGATGGTGACGATCTTTTTCTGCTCGATAAATTGCCGCAAGCTGCCCAGGATGTCACGAAATGTTTGCAGCAATTGATCAGGGGCCGGGTGATCTTTTTCAAGTTCAGTGAGCACCTCACGCGGCTTTTGTTTGGGATCAATCTGCGCCGCAACTTCCTTCAGCCGCTGTTGGTTGTGCCGCAAGTCGGCATAACCAATTTCCAGCAGGCGATCGAGCGGGATGTCCACCATCTCGTCATAAAGCAGTTTCTTGCGAAAAGTCTCGGCTCCGATGCGGAAATCGCCGTTGGAGGCTGGCAGCAAATCCTTTTGCAGCCAGCTCTCATATTCTTTCAGGGCATCAACCGCAGACCCATTGCTTGCCTTGAATTCGGCCAGCAACTTGGAATCTCTGACCCCTGGAAACGCGGCAGGAACATCTTTCTGGAAAAAGTCAATTGTGTCCGGCAGTTGCTCCAACGCCACTTCGGTGTAGACCTTGGGCGGATGGTTGAGGTTGCGCCGGGCAGCTTCCAGAGCCGCGGGAATCTGCCGTTCCCGTGCGATGACCGAGCGGAGGCGTTCCTCCTGCGGTGCAAAGTTACGCTTCATGATCAGGAATATGCTGTTGGTCACGCCCGAGCTGTAGAGGTCAGGGTCTTTCATCCAGGTCTGAACAGTTTGCAGTTCGAGCAGTGCGCTCTTAATGTTGCTATCGAGAAAATCGAAATCAGCGGCTTCGTCCGCCGGCAGCAGTGACTTCTGAAAGACGTCGAATTTCGACTGCAACTTAATCCACCCAGCGATTTCGGAATTCACGGCGGAGTGTGAGTAATCTTCCAGCTTGTCGTCATATTGATGGAAGCCGGCCGCCGTCCCCGATGTAGGGTGGAACTGGAAATCAAAGTTAAAGTATTCGTCCACCAGTTTGTCGAAAGCCGCGGCTGTGCTTGCAGGGGCTTTAGACGACTGCGGAAAAGCCCGCCGGACAAGAACACCAATAACTAAGCAGAGCGAAAGTATTAGAACGTATCTGCTGGCCATTATTTTGTGAGGCGCATTCTCTAGTGCGACCGGGTCACGGGCGGAGCCTGGGCGATCGCATGCAACAGTTCTTCTTGCGAGACGGTCGCGGTGCCGCGCTTCATGACCACGATTCCGCCCGCATAGTTAGCCAGGTGAGCGGCTTCCTCCGTGTTGCCGCCGGCTGCCAAAGCCGCCGTGAAGGTGGCAATAACGGTGTCGCCCGCACCAGTCACGTCGGCCACCTGGTCCGAGCCAAAGATCGGAATGTCGATCGGGTTGTGCCGGCGTGTGAAGGCTACCATGCCGTCGCGGCCACGAGTGATCACCAGAGACTGCAGTTTCATGCGTGAGATGATTTGCTCGGCGGCCGAACACAACTGGGTCCAATCGTGACCGATTTTGATCGCGAGAGCGTCCTCCACCTCCGGTTCGTTCGGTGTGGCAGCTGTCGCGCCGGAATACTGCAGCATGCGGTAACGTGAATCCAAGACCACGGGCACTCCATCCAGCCCACCGCGATAGCGGATTGCATTCAAGATTGCGGGCGTGGCCGCGCCGTAGCCATAATCCGACAGCAGCAGCGCGTCCGAAGCGCGTGCATACTCCCGTGCCGCCAGCACCAGTTCGCGCTGGAGATGGCGATTGGGTTCGGCCTCGGGCTCGCGATCCACGCGGACCACCTGTTGGCGCGCCGTGTGCGCCATGCCGGCAAGAATGCGGGTTTTGGTCACCGTAGCGTAGCTTTTATCCTTCAAGATCCCTACCACCGGAATGTGTTTATGGCGGAATCCCTTAAGCAACAAGCGTCCGGCCTCGTCGTCGCCTACCACACCCACGGGAAGCACACTTACGCCCAGGTCGGCGAGGTTGTTAATCGCATTCGCCCCGCCGCCCGGTGAAACGCTGCGCTCGCGATGTTTGAGGATTAAGACAGGCGCTTCGCGGGAGACGCGGGATATCTCGCCGAAAACGAATTCATCGGCTACCAGATCGCCCACGACGGTGATCGTCACCTTGGGAAATGATTCGACGATCTTCCGCAGTCGATCAGACTCTTTGGGATGCTTAGTCATTAAGCAAGAGAGATTTTCTCATGCCCGGCCCTTTCGTTCTGTGACCAAGCGCAACATGGTATCCAGGGCGTTAGCTGCATCCACCAGTTCCATCTTTACCGGAACAACAGCCAATGGCTCCAGCGCAGATAGATATCCGCCAAGGTTAATGGCATCCTTCTCGGTGGTGACGAAGCCGTCTGCCTCACTTTGTTGACGGAGTTGCAACAAATCGCGGATATCCTGCTCTGTGTAGGCGTGATGATCGCGATAGAAGGCTTGCGCGACCGGTTCAATCGTTGCGGTGCGCAGTTGCGTTAAAAAATTCTGCGGTCGTGCGATAGCGCAAAACACCACTGGACGGTTGGGGACGCCTTTCGGCGAAATGCCTCGGCGCGCCCTCCAAATCAGCTTTCCATCCAGAGGAAAAGCATCAGGAGAGGATCCGCTGGTGAGCACAACCGCATCCGTGCGACGCAATGAAGTTAACGGCTCTCGCAAGCGCCCGGCGGGCAACAGGCGATCGCGCGCGTCCTCAGGCGTGACCAGGACGATATCGAAGTCGCGGGCCAGAGCGCGGTGCTGGAAGCCATCGTCCAGGAGATGAAGCTCAGGTCCGAATTTTCTTTCTGCGAAGGTGCCCGCTTCATAACGGTCTTCTCCTATGATCACCGGTGTTTGGAGACGCCGGGCCAGCAGCAGCGGTTCGTCTCCGAACTCGCGGGCAGCGCCAGCCGGGTCTACCACCGCCACTCCACGCGACTGACGTCCGTAGCCCCGTGAGAGGATGTCGAATTTCACTCCCCGCGCTTTCAGTAACTCGCCGAGCAGAATGACAAACGGAGTCTTGCCTGAGCCGCCAACCGAGAGGTTGCCGATGCTGACCACAGCGCCGCGCAGTTTCCGGGCGCGAAATATGCCACGGTCGTAGAGCGCATTGCGGCCTCGCACGGCTGCGCCGAAGATCGAAGACAACAAGTTCATCCTGTCCCTAGCCGCCGAATTTGCTGGCGTACCATGGCCCTGCTACGCGAGCCAGGACGATTTTTAGCTGCTTCCACCCGCAGCCACCGTCGCTGGCTCCAGTAGTTTTTCCAACGCCGCCAAAGTCCTGTGCGTGGCGCCAGTTTGTGATTGCAATGTCTCGGCGGCACGGCGGCCCAGCGCCCGGCGCTCCTCGTCGTTGGAAAGGAGTTCCATCAGTACCAGTGGAAACTCTGCTGGCCCGACCACCCGCACCGCATCCCGGCTTTGAAACAGTCTTACTATGTCGCGAAAATTCTCGGTGTGATTGCCGACGATGATGGGCACTCCGTATTGCGCCGGTTCGATGATATTGTGTCCACCGCGCGGTACAAGGCTGCCACCGACGAAAGCAACGTCTCCCAAACTGTAGAGTGAGGCGAGCTCGCCGATCGTGTCGATCAAAAAGACTCCGCCCGAAAGCGGATCTCCGCTCCACAGAGAACGGCGCCAGAAGCGGATCCCGAGATGTTTCAGCAACTCCGAGACTTGTCCAAAGCGCTCCGGGCGGCGGGGGGCCAGAATCATCATGGCCCCCGGATAACTTGCCAGGACATTCTCGAAGGCCCGCAGCAACAACGGTTCTTCATCTTCCACCGTGCTGCCACAGACCAGGATGGGGCCAACTTCCGCCTGCTCGAATGCAGCACGCAGGCTGGCGATGATCGGTGGGGGAGAAAGGGGAGCTACGTCGAACTTCAGATTCCCTTTAACCTGAACGCGTTGCGCAGGTGCGCCGATTTCCCGCAGGCGGCGAGCGTCCTCTTCTGTCTGAGCGAGAAAGAGATCAATGCGGCGGAGGACCCCGGACAACAAAAGCCCGAAACGGCGATATCCTGGCCAGGAGCGATCGGAAATTCGGGCGTTCACCACCGCAATTCGCGCTCCGCTCGCGTGTGCCAGCCGCAGAAAGTTCGGCCAAAACTCGGTCTCGGCGATCACGATCAGCTCGGGGCGCAGTACGCGTAAATAAGGTCTGATGGCAAAGGCGAAATCGAGAGGGAAATAGAAGACGCTTTCCTCGCCGAAGCGTTTGCGAGCGAGCCTTTGGCCCGTCGACGTAGTGGTCGAAATTACAATGCGATGCTGAGGAAAGTGTCGTCGTAATTCGTCAATTACGCCGCTAACTGCGAGCACCTCTCCTACGGATACAGCGTGAACCCAGATGGTTGGCGAGTCAGATACTTTGTCAAACCGTCTCGGCAATCCCCCGAGGCGCTCACCGAGCCCTTCGTGGTACTTTCCGTGGCGGAGCATCTGAAGCAGCCAATAGGGAAGGCTCACCAGCAGCCCTATTGCCAACAGCGCGCTGTAAAGCAAGTACATGAAGGAAGGGACATTCTAAACGCATCGGCATCGCCTGAGGCACCACCGGGAAGGCCGCACGCATCCTATAATCAACTACCATGTCACATCGGGTAAGGCGTGGTTCCGTTCGGACGGCGATCCTGACCGCAGTTGCCCTTGTCCCGCTGATTTGCCTGGCTGGGAAAGAATTCGTCATGCCCACGCCTCGGCCTGCCAGGACCTATCCCGCGCACGATGAGCATCCCACCGAAACCGTAGCCATTGCGGCCGATCCATATGACATGGCGGACAAGGCCAGCATTTTTACGGTTCACTACCGTGAGCTGGGTTTTCTGCCAATTTTTCTGGTGGTCACCAATGATGGCGATCGTCCCCTACAGTTGGCGGGAATGCAGGCTCAGCTGGTGACGGTGGATCGAAGCAAGCTTAGTCCCGCCACCGAGGACGATATTGACCGGCGTATCGCACGCCCGTCGGCCAACACCAAGCGATATCCCTTGCCTTTTCCCACCAAGGTGAAGGGCGGCGTTAGCAAGCAGGCGCGGGAGGAAATCCAGAACGCGCAGTTTGCCGCCAAGGCCGTCGAACCCCGCAGTACACAGGCCGGATTTCTGTTTTTTGATGTTTCCGGCATCTCTACGCCACTGGCGGGAGCGCATTTGTACTTGACCGGGGTGCGGGACGGCAAGGGCAATGAACTGATGTATTTCGAAATTCCACTGGAGAAATATCTGAGCGCGCCGGCGAAGTCAAATCCTTACTAGTTCTCTAGCGCGGTCAGTTCGGATCTCGGATCTCTTCTTAGGCGTCATCCCAAGCCGGCGTACTACAGCCGGGCGAGGGATCTTGCGCGGAGCTTCGCTGAGCTCGCTGCCGTTCTGCACGCCAGATCCCTTTCAAAGCGAGGGATGACGCCAGTCTGGTTGAAAAAGAGCCACGATCAGTTCACTGCATAAAACTCCATCATTAGTCACAGCCTTTATAATCACTCGATATGGTCACGACGCCGGAAACCTCGGTGGCGGCCCGCGCCAAATATGAGCCGGTCATCGGCTTGGAAGTGCACGTCCAGCTCCAGACTGTGAGCAAGATTTTCTGCTCCTGCTCCACCCGCTTTGGCGATCCACCCAATACCAACGTGTGCCCCGTTTGCCTCGGTTTGCCGGGAGCATTGCCTGTATTGAATCGCAAGGCGGTGGAGTTTGCAGTCTTGGCGGCGATGGCGCTGAATTGCCGAGTGAACGAGACTTCCATCTTTGCCCGTAAGAATTACTTCTATCCTGACCTGCCTAAGGGCTATCAGATTTCACAGTACGACAAGCCGCTGGCTGAGCACGGAGCGATCGAAATTTCGGTTCAGGGGCGAACCAAGAGGATTGGGATCACGCGGCTTCACTTAGAGGAGGATGCAGGCAAGAGTCTGCATGAAGGTTTTGCCAATTCGGCAGAGACGACTGCGATTGATCTCAACCGCAGCGGCGTACCTCTGATTGAAATCGTCAGCGAGCCCGACATTGCCTCGGCCGACGAAGCTTACGAATACCTCACGCGGCTCAAGGAGATCATCCTCTACACCGGGGTCAGCGACTGCAATATGGAGGAAGGCTCCTTGCGTTGCGACGCCAATATCAGTGTGCGTCCGCGCAGGCAGAAGGAATTCGGCACAAAAATCGAAGTCAAGAACGTCAATTCGTTCCGCTTTATCCGCGAGGCGCTGGAGTACGAGATAGACCGCCAAATCGGAGTGATCGAGTCCGGAGAAAAGATCACGCAGGAGACACGGCTCTACAACTCGAATGAAGGCAAGACCTATAGCATGCGATCGAAGGAGCAGGCACACGACTATCGTTATTTCCCCGAGCCGGATCTGCTGCCTTTAATAGTGGATGAGAAATGGCAGGCCGAGATCCGCGCTTCTCTGCCCGAGCTGCCCGAAGCGCGACGCGAGCGCATGGTCGCGGACTATGGCATTACGGAGTATGACGCGCAGGTTCTTACCTTCACCAAAGCGCTCGCGGACCAGTTCGAAGCGGCAGCGAAGGTGGCAAAGAGTCCCAAGCGCGTGGCAAACCTGGTCCAGAGCGAACTGATGGGACGATTAAAGGCCAAAGGCCTGGAGATCGGGCATTCCCCTATTTCAATGACGGGTGTAGCGCTGTCAGCCGATTTGGTGGAGAGCGGGACAATTTCCGGAAAGATGCTGAAGGACCTCTACGATCTCAGCTTCGAGCGGGGGAGAGATTTTCCAGCCGTCTACGAAGAAGAAGGTAAACCGGAGCAGTCGCGTGATACTTCAGCGCTGGAAAGAATCATCGACGAGATCATCGGAGCCAATCCCAAGCAAGTCGAGCAGTACCGCGCGGGCAAGACCACGGTCGTGGGCTTCTTCGTCGGCCAGGTGATGAAAGCGTCCAAAGGTCAAGCCAATCCGCAGTTGGTGAACGAGCTGCTGGTGAAGAAGCTGCAAACCTAGCTTTCTCCGTGCAGAGTTACCAGGTTTGGAATTGTCGCGGCAGAAGCTCAAAGTCTCAGTAGCGGTCGCGTCAGGCAGGTCGGGCCACCGCCGCCATTGACGCACAGCTCGGAGCCGGGGAAAGTGCGCACGTCGAATCCTGCTTGACGGAGTTTCTCGTTGGTCTTCTGATTTTCTTCCAACGCAAGCAGCCGCTTCTCGCCTAAAGAAAGAATATTGCAGGCCAGCGTATCGCGCTCCGAATAGTCGATTTCAACAAAGCGGTATGCGCGAGACTTCAGCATCTCGACCGTTTCCACAGCTAGCCACGGCAGATCGACCACGGCGGTTTGCTCATCTAGGAAGCTGATCAGCGACATCAAGTGCAGACAGGCGGAAGGCCCGGGACCGTAAGGCAGTGGGGCGGAGATAACTTCCACTCCTTTGGGCGCCAGCAGGGCGCGCATCTGAGCAATTCCCGCGGCGTTGGTACGGTATCCGAGACCGATAAGCAAAGTTTTCGCATCCAGCCAGATCATGTCTCCTGCTTCGGTGGCGCCGGGCGGCGTAATCTCGCCAAGCATTGAAATGCCGAGAGTCTGATAAAACTTGCGATGTTGTGCGGCTTCCGCGACGCGATTAGCTTTGCCGGGATTCATCACAACCATGCCGTAATCGGTCGCGAACGACGGATCGTGAGTGTAGACCGCATCCAGCGTGAGGGTGGATGACACCGGGAGGTGGGCTACTTCGGCTCCAGCCGCTTGTAGTTGGCGAAATAACTCATCATGTTGTCCTTTCGCTTTCTCGAAATCGGGTGCATGGGCGAACCCCAGCTCCCGCCAACGCGTTGCCGCCGCCGATGTGTCCCATCCCGCTGAATGCGGCGGACACACCAGCACTCGTTGCAGCCGATCGACCATGGAGTGACCGTTGACGCCGTTCGAGTTGCTCGGCAAAGTTTCTTCCTCCAACCCGAATCTAAAACTCCACGTGGGCGCGGAAAGATGGCACCACCACCGGCCCGCGGTCGCGGTTGTAGCCCGGATTGTTGATGTGCTGCACGCCCGGTGCGATGTAAATCCCTCGCCACACGTGGGCGGTGTAAAACGCTTCCAAAATGTTTTCCCGACCGTAGTTCAGCTTGCCATCGCCGAGCAAGAAGCCGAAGCCGCCGGCCGCCAAATAATTCTGGTGATCTTTTTTGATTCCGTTTGACACGTAGGCAATGCCCCCGCGGTCCTGTTTTCGATGCCACTTCGCTCCATTCACCTTTACGCCCTCGGCGACGGTCAAATCAATCTCGGTGTAGGCAAAGGACTCGGTTTTTCCGTTGTCCCATCCCCAACGTGCAAACGCTGTGAGATTCCGGGTGAGATTCTGTTCCAGGTTGACGCCAAAGCCATACTTGCGCGTGATGTGCCAGGGATGTCTGGTGATGTCGGGTGCGATATGGTTTTGCTCAGCCTGGATGATCTGGTCGCGGTAGATTCCCATGTTCGCGTAATTGGTGTAAGCAAGAATACGCACCACGCCTGGCTTCTTCGGGATGAGTCCGTGGCGCAACTCAAACTCGAAGTTTTCGGCGTGCACCTGCCACGGCCGCCACACCAGATCAATCCCGTTCGCTACCTTCGGCATAAGCCCTTCGACAAAGCGGAAACCCCAGTTGCGGTCCTCGTAGTCTGCCATGACGCCCACGGTGTAGCCGCGCGTATCGGCGGCGTAATCCCAGGCGCCGTTGTTGTCCACGGACCAGTTGGAGAATTGAAAATGGGTATCGGAGCCCACCGAATTCAGATCAACGAAATCGGGCAAGGTGAACTTTCCGAAGCGAACTTCCAGGCGGCGACGCGGCAGCTCGTCGAACAGTGAGAGCGGAGTACGCTCGCTCTCCACCTTGTCTTTGCTGAGCGCGAATATTTTATGAATCATGCCGCGCGCCAGATACGGTGCCTTGCTGAGCAGAGGATTGCGCACGATGTCCAAATCTGTATCGCCGGCCAGGCCAAGGCCGGTGCTGAGAGCGGTACCACCCGCTTCTTCGATGTCGACCAGGATCTCCGTGGAATTATTCAAACGCAAGCCGGTGTAGAGCGTGAGCACGCGCGAAGTAGCCTTTTCATAGTTGGGGTTGAGACTGTTCTTGCCGCTGTACTTCGCATCGAACGGAGGATGAGTTTGGAAAATGAAATTTGCCTGCCCCGACAGCCAAAAGCGAGTGTCTTTAAAGTGCGGGAACATGCTCTGCGGGTCAGGCGAATCCGCTTCACTATCAGCGTTCAAGGCAGGCCCCTGTGGAGGATCATCGCGTTGTTGGGCGTGCGCAGGGGCGGCCAAGGCAGCTGTCATCGCCCAGAAGGCGATTACCATCCAGCGCCCCCAACTAACGAGTCGGTTTTGCTTCTTCATTTGTTACCGGAATAGTCCCTTGAAAGCTACTCCCTCTCAGTTAACAGAACATTAAAAACTATCGGGGTCGCGGCGTGTCGAGTTTTGCCAGCCGCGATCCCCTCGCAGTCCATCAATATTAATGTGCGTATATACTTTATACTAAACCATGATTAATAGCGACCAAAGAACGGCCGGATGCGCTTCAGCGCTGTTCTGCCTCTGCCACGGTCCAACGCATGCGGAGCTGTCGCTTGCCCATTTCGTCGGTGACCACGACCCAGCTCATGTTTAACGGCAGCTTGCGTTTTGTCGTCAGTTCCGTGTGCCACAAATCACAGTGGTCACAGCAAGCGCGCACGAGCTGTATCGTCGTCACCGTTGCCGATTGTGCAAATGAGTTCATGCAGGACATTGTTGGTTACCTCCTTTCTAAGAGTGTGTAACTTCCAAACGGCATCAGGCCGAATCGTCAGTGAGCCCGCTGTCCGATGACTCCTGCCAGATCGATCACGTGGTAGAGCACCAGCAGTATCATCAGAATCAAATATCCACGTAGCGTCATCAGGCAGAGCTTTACGCTAGTGGTCATCGGCATAGGTCCGAGCGCGGACGTGTCCACTTTTTCCTCCATTACGTCATCCAGCGGATGGACCACGAGGAAATGATTCTCGGGAATGTGGTTGATCATCATCGGCTTCAGAAAACCTAGTACGCTCATGGTGCGCCTCTCCGTTTCTTTCCCTACGAATGAGGAAACAGGTTGGGGGCAACCACTTGGGCTGCCAGGATTAGCGAAAGGAAAAACAAAGTGACGACGATGGTCCAGTTCACCCAGTTGTTCCAGCGTTGGTTGACAAACTTTTCGCCCAGCACTGCTTTGTCGTTCAGCAGCAACTGCAGGAAGATGATGGCCGACGGAAGCATGATGCCAGCCAGCACCTGCACCCCGATGATGATCAACTGCAACGGGGCGCCGGGAATCAGTACGATCGCCGCCGCGAGCGCCACGCACACAACGTACGTGGCGTAAAACCCTTTGGCCTTGCTCACCGGCATGTTTAGGCTGTGGGGCCAGCCTTTCACCTCGCCGTATGCCCACGCGCTGGATAGCGAAATTGCGGTTGTGCCCAGCAGCGCCGCGTTGATCATCAGCAGCAGAATTCCACCGCGCACAAATTTGCCGGAAAACAGGCGGAGGTCATTGGCCATTTGCGCCGGATCTGAAAACGGAATGCCGTGCAGCTTGGAGGCGTTTCCCGCCAGCATCATGCACCCAGCCACAATGATGGTGAAAACCGCCCCTAGAAACGTGTCCAGGCGCGACCACTTCAAATCCGCGAAGCGCAGGCGCTTATCGGCGATACAACTTTGTTGGAAAAATAGTTGCCAAGGGGCGATCGTGGTCCCGACGATTGCGATCACCAGGAACACCAAACCAGTTGTCAGGCCGCCCTCAGGAACTCCGACCACAATCGTATCGTGGATAATCTGGCCAAACGCCGGCCGCAAATTAAAAGCAATTAACAGCCAGGAGACGTCGAGCAGGCAGAGGAAAACCGTGATTCGTTCCCAGCGCCGATAGCTGCCCGTAAGCACCATGCATACCAAGCCAACCGCCGCAATCGGCACGCCGACTTTGGGCGCAATGTTCATGTGGCTAAGGGCGAGTGCAATCGCGGCAAATTCCGTTACCAGGGTCAGAAAGTTCACCAACTGCAGATCGACCAGCGAGAACAGGCCCCACCATTTCCCGAAACGCTGGTAGATCATCGCAGCGTGACCCTTCCCGGTAGCGATCCCCAGCCTTACCACCATCTCTTGAATGAAGTACGTGACTGGCAATAAGAGCAGCAAAATCCAGAGCAATTTGGTGCCATACTGAGCGCCTGCTTGCACGTATGTCGACACGGCTCCGGCATCGTTGTCAGCTTCCATGACAATCAATCCCGGCCCAAAGACCACCAGGAAGGTCAACACGCGGTAAAGCCATTTGCTACGGACCACGCGGCCCCGAACCGGCGGCAGCGTGGTCTCAACACCCGCGGTCGAAATCGAGAGCACTTTTTCCTGGATCATCGTTGTCCCCTTTCTTCTCCGCTTTGCCGGCCTATTGAATCCCCGCTTTTAGTGTTCCGGAACATCGCGATCACAGCGCTACTGAAGAGTGAATACATGTCGACTCCAGTGGCCGAGCAAGAACTATCCTTACGTGCGCGGACCGCTTTGGCGCCGCGCTACGTCGGGCCAACAAAGAGAAACGCGGGAGGAAGGAGAGACAATATGCCTCTCAAATCTCCGCATTTGTCGATTAATTTTTTGGGAATAGAAGAAGCAGAGGTGAGGCGATAGGCAGGAACACGCTAGAAGACTATCGGATCACATCCACTGCCTCTATACCGGAGAGCCGCCGATTCTCGGAGGCTTGTCGTCTTGATTTCTCATATACCTTTCTTTTTTCGCTATATAAGCTCCGATCATGAAATCAATCGAACGCTCTTGACCCCTTGTAGCATACCCCCCTATAGTATTGTCAAGGAAAAATGTCTCATACTATACGAGAAAAAGAAAAACTTGTTCTACGCGTGCGGCGGATTCGCGGTCAGATCGAAGCGATCGAGCGGGCGCTGGCTGAAGATGAGAAAGACTGCGGCGACGTGTTGCAAATGATTACCGCTGCCCGCGGAGCCATGAATGGACTGATGGCCGAGTTGGTCGAGGACCACGTGCGTTTCCACGTACTCGACCCTGTGCGCAAACCGACCGCCGAGCAAGCTGTAGCGGCAGACGAGTTGGTAGACATCATTCGCGCCTATTTGAAGTGAGCCCGCACTCCGGCCCGACCCCAAGGCTGCGAATATAGACGCCACAAAATGCCGCGAGTGCGCCACCAATAAAACGGGACAGCCCGGAGCCCCCCGAGGCTGTCCTGAACCCTCCCGGTTAGAAGGGCATGTCACTGTGGCTACAATAGCGAAAGCGTGTTTCAGCCAGGTTGCAGGAAAATGAAAATCGGATGAATTTCCGAGTATCGCAAGCCGGTGTTTCAAACCTTTCCCGCTGCTATATTTATTAGTTATTTCATACTAGTCGGTTTGTGGGGGACCGATGTCGCGCAAGGCCGAGCTATCGCGCAAGCTGCAGCAGCGCGCGGAGCAGATGATCCCCGGCGGAGTGAATTCGCCAGTACGCGCCTTTGCTGCCGTAGGCGGCGATCCGCCGTTCATCGTTCGCGGCCAAGGCTCACACCTGTGGGACGCGGATGGCAACGAGTACATCGATTACATCGGCTCTTGGGGACCTCTGATCCTCGGCCATGCG
>JABCYV010000018.1 GCA_013290025.1 Acidobacteriota bacterium | reverse complement strand
TAGACTCAAAGCTTACCAGCCTATAGCGGAAGTTATCAGAAGGGACATTCGTGCGCGCAGAAACCCGTCATCAACTAAAACAAGACCGATTCCGAGGAGCCACGATCGACGCGGCCGAGAAAACGGTGCACTGGTCTGTCGAACACAAGAACAAGTTATTTGCCGCAGCCGTCGTGGCGCTGATCGTGGCTGCGGGCGCGGCGGGCATTTGGTATTACCTGACCCAGCAGGATGAGAAAGCCAGCGCTGATCTTAGTCGGGCAGTACGCACTCTGGACACTCCTCTACGTCCGTCAGGCATGCCTCCGCAGCCCGAAAATCCAAGTTTCGCGTCATTGAATGAGCGTGCGACTGAGGCCCGGAAGCAATTTCAGGTCATTGTGGATAAATATCCGCACACCCGCTCAGGCGAAATCGCCCGTTATTTTCTGGGCCTGACGGCTTCGCAGTTGGGCGACTATGCCGCGGCGGAGCGTGATCTAGGAACATTGGCATCCTCCTATAACGATGACCTCGCTGCGCTGGCAAAGTTCGCCTTGGCCGCGGTCTACCGTAACACCAATCGGAATAAGCAAGCCATCGACATCTATGTCAAATTGATCGAAAAGCCAACGCACTCTGTCGGCCGGGTCACCGCACAACTGGAGCTGGCAACGGCATACCAATCGGATAAACAGCCGCTTGAGGCGAAGCGGATCTACGAGCAGATTCAGAAGGAAAATCCAGCCAGCGAGGCGGCCCAACTGGCTTCCGCAAAGCTGCAGGAATTGAAGTAGAAGGCCGCTGGTGTCAAGTCTCTGGTCTCAGGCATTGGGTGTCCGACTTCAGGTCTCGGTCTCGCAAGAGTCCACGTTTAGAACCAGTTGCACCCGCCCTCTGTGTTCCCCCATCCATTTCACTCTGCGTAAGCATTTAGCCTAGGTCATGGTACAATGACCATGGTCATATGGAGTGGTCATGAAGGTAATGCCTGCTGGACAATTCAAAGCTCGCTGTCTCAAAGTCATGGATGAAGTGCGTTCGACCAGGGAACCAGTTGTCATCACGAAAAAGGGTCGCCCCGTGGCTAAGCTGGTGCCGGCGGAGGAACTGCCAGCGGATTTCTTGGGCAGGCTGGCCGGCGCGATGAAGATCGTGGGGGATATAACACGGCCCCTCGAAGATGCAGAAGTCTGGGATGCGTTGCGGTGATCCTATTGGACACTCATGTTGTGATCTGGGCGGCCATCGAACCGAAACGGCTCTCGCGAGCGGCTGCCTCCGCTCTGCGCCGGGCCCGGGTCGCGGACGGCTTGGCCTTAGCATCGATCAGCCTATGGGAAATTGCATCCCTCTTCGCGCGGGGCCGCGTCCAGACGTACGGCACAGTCGAAACATCTGTGCGCCAGGTATTAGAAACCGTCGGGGTCATAGTGAAGCCGATCACAGTCGAGATTGCAGCGCTGGCCGCGCAGTTTCCGGAGAATTATCCGCGCGATCCCGCCGACCGACTCATCGGGGCGACGGCTAGAGCGGAAAGCATAGCTCTGGTCACTCAGGATGAGAATATCCGCAGCTGCACGCTCCTGAAAACCATCTGGTAGTTTTGCGATCAGATTGGGCTGGGTGACCCCCGATAGGTCCCCAGTTACGATAGGAGGATGTCTTCCGTCGGTGTCGAGTACTCCAGTTTCGTCTTCGCCTTGATCGGCGGCGTCCCCGTAATAAAGCCGCTTGCCTTCCTCAAAATTCAAAGCCGGGACTGCGTGGACTGTTGATTCTCGGTTACGAGCCATCAAGCTGAGGCCTGAGGCCAGACCTGCTTGCCGGTCAATCTGAAGCCCAGGGAGACGCTCAGATTCCTCTTTTTTCTGGTTTCCGCTACGATGTTTGACGCTCTTCAAATTACTCGGGACAAACATGCCAGAGATTACTCTACGGATAAACGGCAATAACCGGAAAGCCGATGTTTCGCCAGAGACGCCGCTGCTGTGGGTTTTGCGCGACACCTTACAACTAACCGGTACCAAGTATGGATGTGGTGCAGGGCTGTGCGGCGTCTGCACGGTGCAGGTAGACGGAGAGGCGGTGCGTTCCTGTTCGACGCCGGTTTCGCAAGTCGCAGGAAAAAGCATCACCACCGTCGAAGGTTTGTCGGGCAACGGCCTGCATCCTCTGGAGCAGGCCTGGATCGCCGAGCAGGTTCCGCAATGTGGATATTGTCAGACCGGTCAGATCATGGCGGCCGCAGCGTTGCTGGTCAAGAACCCACAGCCGTCCGACGACCAGATTACGCAAGCGATGACGGGCATCATCTGCCGCTGTGGAACCTATGACCGCATCCGCAAAGCGATTCACCGGGCCGCAGGCTCCGGAGGCGCGCGATGAGCCCGATCTCCCGCCGCGACTTTCTCGCTGTAGGTGCCGCTGCCGGTGCCGGATTGGTGATTGGTTTCTATCTGCCGCATGGATCGGCTTCTACATTCGCGCCCAATGCGTTTCTGAGAATCACTCCTGATGGCAAAATCACCATCGTGGTCGCGCGCTCGGAGATGGGACAGGGAGTGCACACTTCGTTGCCCATGATTCTGGCGGAGGAATTGGAAGCAGACTGGAAGCACATCACCATCGAGCAGGCCGGCGCCAACCCTACCCTTTATGGCGACCAGCAAACTGGTTCCAGCGCCAGCCTGCGAATTTCGTGGGACCCGTTGCGCAAGGCCGGTGCAGCGGCCCGCGAGATGCTAATCAGCGCTGCCGCGCTCGAATGGCGCGTACCGCGATCGGGGTGCGCCGCGGAAAATAGCTTCGTTGTGCACGCAGCTTCCAATCGTCGTTTGAGTTATGGGCGATTGGCGGCCAAAGCGGCGGCCCTCCCCATCCCCGTTGCCCCTCCGCTGAAGGACGCGAAGGATTTCAAGCTTGTCGGCAAGCCGGTTCCCCGGCTGGACGGTCCGTCCAAGGTAGACGGAACCGCAATCTTCGGGATCGATCTCCGCTTGCCTGGCATGAAATACGCCGTTCTGGCGCGTTGCCCGGTGATTGGCGGGACAGTGACAAGGTTCGACGACCAGGAATCGAAAAAGATTTCCGGCGTCGGTTTTGTGGGAAAGACCGGCGATTCCGCCGTTGCCGTCGTGGCGGACAGCGTGTGGGGCGCGATGGAAGGCCGGCGGGTCCTCAACGTCACATGGGACGAGGGAACGAACAAAGATCTGAACTCAGCGGCGATGTATGACCTGCTAAAGAAGTCTGCTTCCAACAAGGCTGCGACGCTGTATTCCAGAGGGGATGTGTCGAAGGTCGCGGGCAAGCGGATCCAGGCGGCTTACCAGACTCCGCTGATGGCCCAGGCTCCGATGGAGCCGGGCAATTGCACGGCTCATTTCCGGGGATCGAATTGCGAGATCTGGGGACCGCTGCAGTGGCCGCCGGATGTTCGCGATGCCGTCGCCAAGGCGGTGGGACTCGATCTGGACCAGGTGAAGATCAATGTCACGCTCCTGGGTGGGGGCTTCGGACGCCGTCTCGATCACGATTACGCAGTCGAAGCCGCGCTGGTCTCGAAAGCGGCCAACGTGCCGATCAAGGTGATCTGGACGCGCGAAGACGATATGCGGTTCTCCAGTTACCGCCCCGCGAGCTATCACGTGATGAGCGGCGTGCTCGACGGTCGCGGGTGGCCGCTCGCGTTCTCGCATCGCATCGTGGAGCCTTCCATCAACGGTCAGAAGGGCTTTCCAGGTCCGTCGCCCGACATTGATGCCGACCTTCCCGACGAGTCGTCGTTGATTTATTCCCTTCCCAATGCGCTGGTTGAGTACGTGATGACAGTCACCCCGGTGACTCCGGGCTTCATGCGGTCGGTATATGGAATGGAGACAGCGTTTGCGTCGGAATCGTTCATAGATGAACTAGCCACGGTGGCGGGCAAGGATCCGCTGGAATTGCGGCTGCATCTGCTGGCGAAAGATGAAGAGATCAAGTTCTTCGACACGACATGGAAGACGGCGCGCATGCGTGGAGTGCTGCAAATGGCAGCTGAGAAAGCTGGCTGGGAAAAGCCGTTGCCAACCGGCCGCTATCACGGCATTGCATGTTTCGGATGCTTTGGCACTTATATGGCCGAAGTGGTTGAGATCTCGATGGAAAACGATCAGCCGCGCGTGCACCGCGTAGTGGGAGCAATCGACTGCGGCCAGGTGGTAAATCCCAATATCTTGGACCAGCAGATTCAAGGTGCGGTGATTTTCGCGCTGACCAATGCTCTGCGTGCGCAGATCACTATTGAGAAAGGGCGAGTCGTGCAAGGCAACTTTGACGACTACCCACCCATCCGGATGAACGAGGCGCCCGTGGTAGAAGCATATTTCGTGCCGAGCGCGGAAGCACCAACGGGCGCGGGCGAGCCTCCGGTCCCTCCCTTGGCCCCGGCATTGTGTAATGCGATTTACGCAGCCACGAAGAAGCGAATACGAGCGCTGCCAATCTTAAGTTAGTTCGTGGGCACTCATTCGCCGACGGTCAGTTTGAATATCGTGATGTTGCGGCCGAAGCGTTGGGGATTCAGGTCGCGAAATTCCGGATAGTGCTCTTTGAGTTGGTCCGCAAGATGAATGTCCCATCCCGCCTGAAATACCCATACCGTGTCTCCAGGTTTGAGGGCGTACAGTCTTAGCATTTCGCCCCACCGGCTCAGGAAAATTTCAGCATTGAAGATGTTGGTCTGGTAGTCGGTCGAGATTACGTGATATCCGCCACACTGGAATGTATGAAAACTAGCGAGCACAGCGTCAGCCGGGGCAGTCCGTTCGCGGCAGAGATAGTATCGAAGGAAGTAGTTGCTCTGAAAGTCGACGAAGATGTGATCGGTTGCTGAAACCTCGCGGTGGATGAAATCCATGGCGGCGGTCATGTTCGCTCGGCTCTGATCTCTCCGCAGCATATAGGGCCGGTGCGGAACGCCGAACAAATGACACGTCACTACAACCAGCAGAGCAGCGGCCAGTCCTCGGGCAATTCGCTGGCCTGTGAGCCGGGCCAATACGAAGCTGACTCCAGCAACGGCAAAAGGCGCGAGGATAGCCGAGTGCCGGGTGCCGCCATAAGGATAGAGATCGACAAGAGCAGCCGTACAGTTGAGGACGAAGGGAAGTAAGAGGAAGATTCCCAGTTCACGTGATCTGGGCCAGGCCATCTCTGGTGGGTATTTCCCCATGAGCAGCATGGCCACACCCGCAAAGAACATCAGGCCGGCAACATCACCAACTGCGAGTTGTCCGAAAGTGTATTGAAAAACGCCAAAGCTTCTGGCGAAGATGAACAAGGACAGATGGTCATGACCCCAATGGAAGTAAGAGTTCGTGAGCAATGCTTGCATACTTTGCTGCGCGCGTTCTCTACTGCTCACCGGAGCGATGTGGGTCTGATAAAGGAAGATGAGGAGGGCCAGCGCGCCCGCCTGTCCTGTGGTCCAAAGCGCGAGCAAGCCCTTCGACAGCGGTTCTCGCACCAGCCGCAGAGCTGAATATCCTCCTAGCGTGCCCGCAAACAGAATGGCCGAAAAATGGGTGAGCATCGCGAGATACAGGAATAGAAATGAGATCAGCATTTCGCGCGCCGAGTTTCCAGCCCAGGCGCGTTCCAGAAAGTAAGCAGCGAGGGCTGAAAAACAAAGTAAAAGCGCATACTGCCGCACTTCCGCCGAGAGTTCGATCATGGGCGGAAGAAAGGTCAGCAAGATGAGGCCGATCCACCCAGCCACTTGTCCTAGAAGGATCGTGAACCAGCGAAACGTGATCCAGCAAAAGACTGTGCTGGCAATGACCGAAGGCAGGCGCAAGACCAGCTCCGAGGTACCGAAGCTGCGCAGCAGATACAGCACCAGGATCAGGAGCGGTGGATGCGCCGTGCCTACGCTAGCCCGATAAGCGGCCGTCAGCGAAGTCTGGTTTGCCGCCAGGAAGTGCAGCACCTCGTCGGGATTCAAGAAAGTTCCGGACGCGGCTCTGATACGCAGCAAAAAACCAAGAGTCAGAGCTGTGGCGGCCAGCAGTTCAGAATGAGTGGCCCACCACCTCTCTAAGGCGAAATCCCGGCCTGGTTGGGGCGCGGGACGTGCGGACGCAGCATCTCTCTGCAGGTCATTCTGGGAGTGGGTCATCGTATAGCTGGGACAAAGCTCGCCGGAGGATAACCGAAATGCATCGGGTTAACCAGCTAGGCGTGCTGGTGTCATCATGACCGGAGTGGCTGCTTCGCAACGCGAAGTGCCCACGGAGTCGAAGGATCCCTAAAGCCTGGCGGCAAAATGGGGTAGGGATGTTTCGACCTTCTCGACCTCTCGCCCGCAAGAGGCCGAATCCGCTCAGCATGACAAAGCTCAATGCTTGGTCAGTTTGACGAACTGAAGCACTACCGCCGCGCTGCTACTGTCTTAAATAGCGTGTTGCTGCTCACGCCGATGGCCCACCAGTTGCTCCGTTGTCGGGAAGGCTCAAGGCTGACCGCACTTCGCCCGCTTGGACTCTCACACAACTGAGATGTTTCGGAATCTTAGTGTCCTGCACCAGCACGGAGTACCCGATGAAACTCTCCCCGCCTATCCGACACGACGTTCTGCGAAGCCAATCAATATCGCCTTTGTGCTGTTCGTGCGCTGCCAAATTTTCCTCATGAACCCCGCCGTTGAGAAAATGGTTCACTTTCCATTCCATGACCGCTAGAGGCTCATTGTTTGGCATTCTGTTGCACGGCTTCTCGGCTTTCCAGAGTGTCGTGCGCGGGAATTCCCAAATCACCAAGTCTTTGCGGACTGTCATCCACTTCAATTCGTGATGCAAGCGCGGGAGCTGGCGAACGGTCACCTCTATCCCGATTTGTGTCAGATCGTGCAACATCGTACCCTGTCGAATGTGCTTGGCCAGATGCCCTAAGGCGTACAGATTCACCATCTCGTTCTCACGTCCGCACAACTCTGCGTCACAAATATCCTGATAAAACGAGCGTAAGGACTGCTCAACAATTGCGTCCAGTTCGGCAATGGCCATAATTGCATGGCAGTGTAGCAGGTCGGACTAACCGACCACGTTTGGAGCCTTGTCGAACTGCTCGGAATCCGGTAACACAGTGTTTAAGACACTACCCGCCGCGCCGCGTTCCTTGACCCCTTTCCGCAGCGCCCTTTATACTTATTGCTTGCTCCCTGGAGAACTTGCACCTCTGAGCGTGCTTCCGCGGCCTTCGCGGCATCAGGTAGGGGGTGCGGAGGTTTCCGATGTTGATCGAAATTCATGAGTTGGAAGTCCATCCCATTGATTTCGAGGAGCAGTACGGTCCGGGCGCGATCGATTTTGGGCCGGATCTGCGGCAGGTAGACGACCTGCAGACCTCGGGACGCGCCCAACTGGTCGAGGAACGTCACGGCAAGCATCAGATAGTAAAGGATATACGGCTCACCGGCGAGCTGGCTACGAGAGTTGAGATGGCCTGCGCCCGTTGTCTGGAGCCGGTAGTTGAGAAGGTCGCGCGAAATTTTGATCTGCTTTACCGACCCCAGGGCACAGATGCGGGACGGGCTGAGCTTTCTGTTACCAGCGCGGAAGCCGAAGTCAGTTATTATCAGGGCGAGGGATTGCTGCTGGAAGATGCGTTGCGCGAGCAAGTGCTGCTGGCGCTCCCCATAAGGGCGATCTGCCGCGAGGATTGCAAGGGCCTTTGTCCGCATTGTGGAAGGAACATGAATGTCGAGCAATGTTCCTGTGCTGAGCCGGTCGAAGATCCGCGCTGGTCGGCACTGAAAGACATCCGCGGCAAGTTGGAAAGCTAAAACGGCTACTTGCTCCTGGCTCCTAGCTTTTCGCGCGGAGGGTTCGAGCCAGAGGCCAGCAGCTAGATGCAGATCTTAGAAAAGGAATCTTAAATGCCAAATCCAAAACGGCGACACTCCAAAGCGCGGACAAGCTCGCGGCGCGCTCACGACGCACTCAAAAGTCACGCCCTCTCCGAGTGCCCGAACTGCCACGAGCGCAAAATGCCGCATCGTGCCTGCCCCAAGTGCGGCTACTATAAGGGCCGCGAAGTTCTGGACGTCGAGGAATCCAGCTAGCCTAGCCACTTCATGCCAAGCGTCATTGCCTTGGACGCGATGGGTTCGGACCGGGCGCCAAAGCCTGAGATCGAAGGTGCAATTCAGGCGGCTCGGCATTACGGCGTCCGCGTCAGTCTAGTGGGCAACGAAGCTACGATTCGGGCAGAACTCAGCCGCTATCCCGCCGCGTCCGGCCTGCCTCTGGAAATAATCCACGCCAGCGAAGTCATCACCATGGAGGATAAGGCGGTGCAAGCAGTTCGCGCCAAGCGCGACTCTTCCATGCGTGTGGGACTTCGCCTGGTGCGCGAAGGTCGAGCCACCGGCTTCGTGACCGCTGGCAACACCGGGGCCGCGATGGCGACGGCGAAAATGGTTCTCGGGGGGATACCGGGAGTCGATCGTCCCGCACTGGCTGCGGTTTTCCCTACCGCGATACGGACGGTCGCCATTCTGCTGGATGTTGGCGCCAACGTGGACTGCACGCCGGAGAACCTGGAGCAGTTCGCGGTCATGGGCGAAATCTACTTTCGCAGCATGTTCGGCACGCGCCGCCCAAAGGTTGGCCTGCTTTCCATCGGTGAAGAAGATACCAAAGGCAACGAATTGACCCGCGAAGCGTTTCATCTTCTGAAAAAACTTCCGCTGAATTTTGTGGGTAACGTGGAAGGTCGCGACCTGTACGGCGGCCAGGTGGATGTGATTGTCGCCGATGGCTTCGTGGGCAACGTCGCGCTGAAGACCTCCGAAGGTGTGGCCAATCTGGTGAGAGCAATTCTGAAGGAAAGTCTGAAAGAGACCATCACACGGCAGGTCGGATATCTACTTTCGCGCAGCGCGTTTGCTGATTTCAAAAAGCGGCTTGACCACACCGAGTACGGCGGCGCGCCATTGCTCGGGGTGAAGGGCGTATGTTTCATTACCCACGGATCGTCGAATGCGAATGCAATCAAAAATGCGATTCGGGTGGCGGCGGAATTCGCCGAGCGGAAGATCAATAGCAAGATCGAGAAAGAGCTAGCGGGGGTACGAGTCGCGACGATGAGTACGTAAGTCCAGAATAATATTTCCATGACAATTTCGGCATCTGCCATCGCCTTTCTCTTCCCTGGCCAGGGATCTCAAGCCGTCGGCATGGGCAAAGAGCTTGCCGAGAAATATCCCATCGCCCGGCAGACATTCGACGAAGCCGATGAAGCGCTCGGGATCAAGCTCTCCCGATTGTGCTTCGAGGGACCGGAGGAGCACCTTCGCCTGACCGAGATCACGCAACCGGCGATCCTGACCACTTCAGTCGCAGCTTGGCGTGTTCTGAACGAGAAAGGTTTGAAGCCGAGCTTTGTCGCCGGACACAGCCTGGGTGAGTATTCGGCGCATGTTGCTGCCGGCACACTCAGTTTTGCCGATGCCGTGCGTACCGTCCGCAACCGCGGTAAGTACATGCAGGAAGCCGTTCCAGTTGGAGTAGGTGCAATGGCCGCGATCCTTGGCATGGATCTGGAGAAGGTCACCGCGGTTTGCCAGGACGCCGCCCAGGGCGAGGTCTGCGAGCCCGCTAACATTAATTCTCCAGAGCAGATCGTGATCTCGGGGCATGCCGCTGCGGTGGAACGCGCGACGAAGTTAGCAGATGAACGCGGGGCCAAGCGAGCTAAGATGCTGTCCGTAAGCGCCCCATTCCATTGTGCTCTCATGAAACCGGCGCAAGACCGGCTGGCAGCGGACCTGCATTCTCTGAGCTTCCGGAGGCCCGAAATCCCGGTTGCGTGTAACGTCGACGCGGCGATCGTCGAAGACGCGGACGCCAGCCGGGACGCCCTGGTTCGGCAGGTAACTGGTTCGGTGAAATGGGATTCGTCTATGCGTCTGCTGATGGCGAAAGGCGTTCAGACGTTCGTGGAAGTCGGTCCGGGCAAAGTGCTGCGCGGCCTGATGCGTCAGATCGACCGATCGATGACATGCCAGAATGTTGACGCTGAAGCGTCGCTCCAGAAGACATTGGAACACTTCACCAGTGTTGGCGCGTGACTTTGCTGGCGTCAACGGAACTGCAGTTCACAAGGTGGAGGGCTGAGGCTCTTGTCGGATTTATCTATATACAGTTGGGCATGTTCGGCACGGCCATTCACAATGGCGTCCACCACAATCCCGCTGCCGCCGCCGGAGCAACTGCTGGCGCCGTAGATTTCATAGCGGTTCACGATTCCCCACTCTCCTCCCGGCCCCCAGTCGCGGTAAAACTCATTGTAGGGATACAGCGAGTGCTTCTCGGGGTGCTGCTTCCATTGCGGGTCGGCAAAATAAACGCCGTACGCAGTTTCATAGTCTTTCTTCTGAAGGGCGGCAAAGAATTTCTTTACCACGCGCCTTTCGGGCCAGTAGCGGTTCATCCATACCACTAAGGCCAACACCACAATAAGTATAAGGGCACTGACGATTTTGATCCGACGCCGTCGTTCTCGTGCCGGGTCGTATGGAGGGGCATCCAGCAGGCTCATAGCTGCACAAGCATAATTGATTCCCGCAGATTACGGGAAGCTCCGCATAACAACCCCATCGACGACAAAACAAAGATTACAGCGTCCGTTTGAACAACGGTGTCGCTACGCTCAACGAGATCAGCGCGAAGATAGAGAGATAGAGCATGTCAGGAATAATCGCCGAGAAGCCTGCCTCCTTCAGCAACAGCGCCTTGAAGCCGTGGACGGCGAAGGTGAATGGATCAACTTTTGCAATGCCGCGCAGCCACCAGGGAAATGCCTGGATGGGATAGATCGCTCCGCTAGGGAAGAACAACAGCGTGTTCAGGATGCCGAAGATGGCCCGCGGCACCAGCGGATCCTCTACCCTGACCATCAGCAAGAACATCATGGTATTGAACGCCAGCGAAGTAAGAACGATCATGATGATGAGGCCAACCGCCGTGGCTGGACTGAACAGCGTATTTACACCCGCCAACATCGAACCGATAACCGTGATGATCACCCCAGTCAAAGTTGCCTTGATGGCGCCGGCGCCGTTGAGTCCGAAAACCAATTCCGCCTTGGTAATCGGCGTTACCAGATAGCCTTCGACTACTCCTCGCGCTTTGTCGTCAATGTAGAGCATGCCTCCGCCGATCATCACGGAAACGAACATGGCCAGGCTGATGGAACCCGGAAGCAGATATTTCATATATTCGATATAGGGATACAACTCCACAATTTGCAGTACGGTTTGCTGCAAGATGCGCGGCTCAACCGTGGGATTGTTCAGTGCGTTGGTAATCTGAGTAAGCTCATCTTCCAGAGTTGAGCTCATGAAGTTGTCGCTATTGTCCACGATCAGAGCGACGCGCGGCTGGTCCTGTTCGTAAACTCGTCGCGAATATTGCGGAGGAATAATCACCGCGCCCTGAATCTTACCGTTACGCACGTCTTCCATGGCTTGCTTGTCATTGTTGTAATAAATCGGCTCAAAAGTGCGCATGTTCGCGCGGACCGAATCGAAGGCCTCACGAATCTTCAAGGCCTGCGTTCCGCCATCCTGGTCCACCAAGCCAAGCTTTGCGTCGCGAATCTTGCCGCCGAAAGCATTCCCCAGCACGATCAGTTGCACCAGGGGAAAAATCATGGACGCCATCATCAGCGCCGGAGAGCGGAAGAATTTGCGCATTTCGCGTTCGATAATTGCCATTATGTGGTTCATGGTTGCAATCCTGGCCGGGGAGGCATGACGAAACCATAGGCTTTCACCAGTTCGTCGCGTAATTGCCTTCCGGTGTAGTGGACGAACACGTCGTCCAGAGTAGTGTTTTGAACCGACAGTGATTTCACGCTCACTCCGGCCTGGACGGCCGCTTCTACCAGCTCTGTCGTAGTACGAGAACCGTCGCCAGTCAGAATCCGGTACATGCCGGCGCCCAGATGCTGCACCGAGGTGACATTGCTCAATTTGTGCAGCCGCTGCTCCCAATCGGCGGGAGCGTTATCAAATTGGGCCTCAATCACATTCGATCCTGGGACGCTGGTCTTAAGTGCAGGAGGAGTGTCAAGCGCCACCAGCTTGCCGTGATCGATGATGGCGATGCGGTCGCACAGGCGGTCAGCTTCATCCATATAGTGAGTCGTGATCAGAATCGTCAGTTGCCGGTGCGCTTTGATATTGGTCAGCATTTCCCAGACGGCGACACGGGAAACGGGATCCAAGCCCGTGGTGGGCTCGTCGAGAAAGAAAATTCGCGGACTGTGCACCAGCCCGCGTGCGATCTCCAGGCGTCGACGCATGCCGCCGGAAAGCGTTTTGGTTTGCGCCGAGCGCCACTTGGTCAGATCTACGAGTTCCAGCAACTCGTCGATAGCCGCCTTCCGCTTCTGCGCGGGAACATCGTACAGCTTGGCATAGATGCTCAGATTTTCCTCTATCGTGAGATCGAGGTCACTGGTGAGTGCTTGTGGAATCACGCCAATAGCACGTCGCGCCGCATCCGGTTCCTTCTGCACATCGTGGCCGGCGATGCGAGCTAGTCCGGAAGTGATGGGAATAAGCGTTGTCATCATGCGGATGAGGGTCGATTTGCCGGCGCCATTCGGTCCCAGCAAGCCAAAAATTTCCCCTTCTTTCACGTGAAAGGTGACGTCGTCGACTGCGGTGAAGTCGCCGTATTTCTTGACGATGTGTTCCACGTCAATGGCATTGGGGAGGTTCGCGGCATGTCCATTAGCGGAGTCTGAGCTAGTCTCGACCGACCCCTTACCCGGATTGAGATCAGCCATCATGGGTTCTGCTCCGCGGTTGCACTCTCGCCTGCCGCTGTTGCCTTCAACTGGGCAGGTGAAACCAGCACTTCAGCCGTCATCCCGGGCACGTATGCCCCTTTGGGATTGTTCAGCCGGACCTTGAGCACGATAGTCTTAATGTCGCGTTTTCGCCGACTTACGTCACGCTGGGTGGCGAAATCAGCTTCCGCCGATTTGAAAAAAACTTTGCCCGACGTAACAGTGCCCCCGGGTAAGCGAACACGCAGGGTATCTCCCAGGCCGATATGATCGGCTTGCGTTTCCGGAATCGCCGCTCGGACCCAGGTGTCCGATAAATCGATGATAGTCGCGATGGGCTGTCCGGCATTGAGCACTTCTCCTTCGCGCGCTGCGCGCACTGAAACGGTGCCTGTGATGGGTGAATAAATCTTGGTATATCCCAGGCGAACTTCCGCCTCCTTCAGTTGAGCCACAGCATTGGCCAACTGGCCGCGAGTGGATTCGACCGTACTCTGGGCGGCATGCGCCTGATGGGTGTTGGCGATCGCGGTATTCAGATCCGCCTGCGCCGCGCTGACCTGATCTTTCAAAGCCTGCACGGTGGCTTGCTGCGCCTTCAGATTGCTCTCCGCCTGCACGCGGTCCTGATCCGAGGCGACGCCCTGCTTGGCAAGTTCAATGGTGCGCCGGCTGTCGCTCTCGGTACGCACCAGCATGGCTTCAGACTGGACCAGTTGTGCGCGCACCGATTGCAATTTCGCCTGGGCATTGGCCACGGTGCTGGTCGTCGATCCGGCCGTGGCTTGCTGGGTCGCCTGGGTCGCGGCCACTTGCGAGCGCAGGCTGTCGATCATGGCGGCTGCGGCCCTGGCTTGCGCCTCGAGTTCCGAGGGATCGATGACAGCGATCAAGTCGCCTTGCTTCACTTGCGTCCCCTCATCGATCAGAAGCTTCGCAAGACGGCCCTGGACCTGCGGACTGACGATCACCTGATTGGAGTCAACGGTGCCGATCAACACCAAGTCCTGCGAGTGCGGCGTCGAGACCAGGTAATAGATCAGCGAGACGGCACAGACCACCGAAAGAAGAATCAGGAATTTATTGCGGGCACTCACTTTGGTTCTCCTTCGGGCTGTTGAGCGGGATGCGTGAACAAAGCGGCTGAAATGAAGTCGAGCACCGAGGCTCGGCGTTGGGCCAGGCGCTCCGGATCCATTGGATTGATACCGGTCATTAAGCGCATCACGGGGGCGACACTGCTGAAGTAAAAGACGATGACCGCGATCATGGAAGGGATGAAGTGCATGGGATCGACTGGCCGGAAATCTCCGGTGGCCTGTCCATCGCGCAGGACTTCGGCAATCTTGGTAAAAAGCGGACGGAAATATTGTTTTACGATGCGTTCGAACTGCGGAGTGCTGCCGCGCCGCGCACGCATCAGCTCTCCATGAACGATTGGCGGGTACAAGGGATTGCTGGCAACGTAATCGAAGTGCGCGCCCACATAGGCCAGAATCTTTTCGCGAGGTGGAAGCCGCAGGGCGAGCACTTCGTGGACGTTTGCCGTCAAACCTCCGAAAACCTGGTCGATGACCGCTTCGTAGAGCGCTTCTTTGTCTTTGAAGTAGTAATAGAGAAGCGCCTTATTCACCCCTGCGGCGCGGGCAATGGCATCGGTCCGGGCGCCAGCGACGCCTTCACGGGCAAACTCACGCACGGCAGCGCGCAGGATCGCGGCCCGACTCTGTTCGGGACGTCCCCGGGAACCCATACGCGATTTGGAGGCCACGGCTTTCATGCGGAATCTTTCCTTAATTAACCAGTTAGTTAGATTGTATACGAGCAGCGGCGGATAGGCAAATTCTTTTCGGAGCAACTACGCGGCCTCAGCGATGCTCTGGGCCGTTTCGCCTTCGTCTCTATTTTTGCTGCTACTCTGTAGGCCAAGGCTAACTAGTCCAGGTTGCTCAGACCTTCAACACTGAACTATAGATTGCCATGCCCACGACGGCGTCTATACCCATCGATTCCAGGCGATCGATTTCTTCTTGAGTGGTAATGCCGCCGGCCGCGATGAGATGGCATTCTGTGATCGTGCGAAGTTGGCAAATCACGTCGACAGGAAAACCTTGCATCGTGCCTTCAGTGTCGATATGAGTGTAGAGAAAGGCATCGCACCAGGGTTGGAGCGCCCGAATCATTTGAGCCGGAGAGATGTCCGCGCGATTCCGCCAGCCGTTGGTGGCTACTTTGCCGCGGCGGGAGTCGATCGCAAAGACTAGATTCCCCCGCCCAACGGCGGATGCCAGGCTGGCCGCAAAACTGGCATCGATCTCTCGATTCTGCACGAGGGAAGAACCTATGATCACCTTTCGTGCTCCGAGTTCTAACATGGACTCAGCCTTTTGAACTGTGCGGATTCCGCCGCCCACTTGGCAGGGCAATCGGGCAGCGAAATACGAGACCAGCGAGCCATTGTCGCCTTTCCCCATAGCCGCATCAAGATCGATGAGCTGAATGAGAGGATATTTGCGGAAACGCTCGATCCAGGAATCGAAGTCGTCGAACTCCAGCGCCTTTCTCTCTCCCTGGACGAGCTGAACAATTTTGCCGCCCATCAGATCGATGGAGGGAATCAGCATGGCAACCTCACGGGGATTCCTTCCGCAGCAAGATTTTGTTTCAGGTCGCGAATCGAGTTCAATCCGTAATGAAAAATCGAAGCGGCCAGAGCAGCGTCGGCACGTCCGTTTCGGAATACCTCCACAAAGTGGTTGGCATCGCCGGCGCCACCGGATGCAATCACGGGAATGTGAACTGAATTGAATGCCTGCACAGTAAGTTCGCAATCGAAACCTGCCTTCGTACCATCGCGGTCCATAGAAGTGAGCAAGATTTCGCCAGCCCCGCGATTCTCCGCTTGTTTGATCCAGGCGAGGACGTTCATACCGGTTGGCTTCGTGCCTCCGGCTATCCAGACTTCCCAATTATTGTTTCGAATCCTACGCTTTGCATCGATGGCAACGACGACCGCCTGCGAGCCGAAGTGCGAAGCAATCTCAGTGATCAGTTCGGGGCGGGATAGGGCAGCTGAATTGACCGCGACTTTGTCCGCGCCCGCCTCAATCACCACGGCGGCTTCGTCCAAGGAACGGATGCCACCGCCGACAGTGAAAGGGACGAACAACTCACGGCTGGTCCGGCGAACAACGTCGAGCAGGGTAGCTCGACTCTCGCGAGTGGCGGAGATATCGAGCAGCACAATTTCATCTGCACCGGCATCGGCGTGGCGGCGTGCCAGTTCCGCAGGGTCTCCCGCATCGCGCAGATTTGAAAAGCACACGCCCTTTACGACCCGCCCTGCGTTGACGTCGAGACAGGCGATGATGCGTTTCGTCAGCATGTGCAGAAGTTCTCCAGGATGGCTAATCCTGCTTCTCCAGACTTCTCCGGGTGGAACTGCACGCCAAACAGATTGCCCCGTTCTACAGCGGCGGCGAAAGGGTTGCCGTAATCACATGCTGCGACTGTAGCTTCCACCAGAGGCGCGCGATACCGGTGGGTGAAATAGACAAACTGGCCGGATTGAACTCCGTGTAGCAATCGGCTCTCTGCGGCGATTTGCAACTGGTCCCATCCCACGTGAGGAGACTTTACCCATGGAGGAAAGGGCTGACATCTTCCATCGAAGACCCCCAAGCCATGAACTCCTGGAGCCTCGTCGGAGGACTGGAATAACCACTGCATCCCAAGACATATGCCAAGTACAGGTTTCTCCAATGAGATCTGATTCGCGAGAGCAGACCCAGCACCATTTGAGCAGAGTGCTGTCGTGGCTCGAAAATTTCCCACCCCGGGCACGATGATTCGATCGGCGTGCTCGATAACCGCCGGATCAGACGTGACAGTACAGGCGTGACCGAGATGCTCGACGGCTCGTTTGACGGAAGTAATATTGCCAGCTCCGTAGTCCACGATGACGATCACAGGAGTCCTTTCGTACTGGGCAACATGCGCCGCATACGGGGGTCCTGCCAGCAGGCCGCACGTAGAGCGCGGGCGAAAGCTTTAAATAAAGATTCAATCTTGTGATGACTGGAGCGCCCATACAGAACTCGCAGGTGCACGTTGGAGCGCGAACCACGGGCGAAGCCTTCAAAGAAATCGGGCACCAGTTCGGACTGAAGATCACCGACCCGTGCCGCGTGTACTCTGGTCTGGACGACGGCTGCAACGCGGCCGCCAAAATCTACGGCAGCCAGACCGAGAGTCTCGTCCATCGGCATCACGAAATAGCCGGCTCGCAAGATTCCGCGTTTGCTGCCCAAAGCTTGGTCAAAGGCTTCGCCAAGTGCAATGCCTACATCTTCAACTGTGTGGTGTTGATCCACGTCGAGATCACCGCTCGCATGGAGTTCGAGATCGAAACCGCCGTGTCGGGCAAACGACTCCAGCATGTGATCTAAAAAACGGATCCCCGTTGACACTCGGTAGCGTCCATGGCCGTCGAGAACAAGCTTGAGCAAGATTCTCGTCTCCGATGTCTCCCTCTTGATTTGCGCCCTCCTCATGCGAACGACCCTTTCCCAATGGACATCGCGCGAACGGTTGCTTCCAGAGCTGCCAGCATGCGGTCCATCTGTTCCGCCGTACCAATGGTGATCCGGACACAGCCGTCACATCCTGGTTCGCTGGAACGATCGCGGACAAGGATGTCGCGGCTGTGCATCGCGGCGACAAAGGTCTGGGCGCATGAACCGAAGTGGGCGAGAACGAAGTTTGCGTGACTGGGCCAGTAGGGAATCCCGAGCGAGCAAAATTTCGCTTCCAGACGTTCGCGCCCGCGACGAACCTCGGCCGCGTATCGTTCGACGAAGTCCTGGTCTTCCAATGCTGCGGGAAGACAGGCCAGGGCTACGGCGTTGACGTTATAAGGCGAGGCCGCCTTCCGGACTACTCTTATTTGCTGTGCGGAGCCGACTAGCACACCAACGCGGAGGCCCGCCATGCCGTAAGCCTTGGAGAACGTGCGGGTCACAAACAGATTGGGTACATCGGAAATCTGAGGGAGAAGCGTTTCACCGTAAAATTCGAAATACGCTTCGTCCACGAGGACGGCCGTGTGAGCAGCGGCACGCGCGACTTGCAGTATGTCCGAGGGACTGGCAACGGCACCGGTGGGATTATTGGGATTTGCGATGGCAATGAGGCGAGTGGCCGGACTGATGCGGTCAAGCAAGTTTTTGGTAGGAAACGCGAAGTCGGAAAGAGCCGGAACCGGGATGACCTCAGCGCCGGTGCTTGCGGCCAAGAGTTCGTACATGGCGAATGTGGGAACGACCACGAGAGCCTCGTCACCCGCCTGCAGATATGTCTGGCATAGCAAGTGAATCGCTTCGTCGACGCCATTGGTAAGAAGAACTTGTTGCGGGTCCATTCCCAGAAACTGGGCAGCGAGCCGTTCAACCGGCTCGCGTTCTGGATAACGAGCTAATTGCTCGACGGCGATCTTGCGTAACGCTCTCAGGACCCGCGGCGAAGGCCCCTGCGTGTTCTCGTTAAAATCCAGGCGCAGCCCGGTGCGGCCGCTCAAGGGCGGATGATACTCCTTCAAATTTCGGACTGCGGGGCGTGGCTCAAGCATGCGAGCACCTCACGCGGACGGAGTTAGCATGGGCTTCGAGCCCTTCGGCCTCGGCTAGAGTAGTGATCGCTGGTGCGATTCGGCGCAGCGCGCTAGGCGACAGTTGCTGCAACGTGATCAGCTTGACGAAATCGAGAACCGTGAGTCCTGCACGAAAACGAGCGCTGCCACCCGTCGGAAGGACGTGGTTGGGGCCGCTGACATAATCGCCGGCAGCTTGAGGAGAGTAGTCGCCGACAAAGATCGAGCCCGCATTTCGAACTTCGTCCACGTCCTGCTTGGAAACTGTAATATGCTCAGGCGCGAGCCGGTTTGCCCACGTCATCGCCTGCGAGCGGTCTGGCGCGATCAGGATATAGCCGTTTTTCTTCATGGACTCACGAGCGATGGCATTTCCTTGGGAAAGCAGGCCCGTACTTTCGCTTACAGCTTTTGCCAGTTTTGCGGAACAAGTAATCAGAATCGCGAGAGCATCTGCATCGTGCTCGGCCTGCGCAACCAAATCCGAGGCGATCCAGCAAGCTTCGCCATCATGCTGGACAATCACGACCTCAGTCGGACCGGCGAGCATGTCGATGGAGCAATCAAAGGCCACGAGTCTCTTGGCAGCGGTTACGTAGCTATTCCCTGGGCCGACGATCTTGTCGACACGAGAAATGGACTCGGTGCCGTAGGCCAAAGCGGCTATGGCCTGCGCGCCGCCCACGCCATAGAACTCCTCGATATCTAACTCGAGGGCGACCGCCAGTAGCTCCGGCGATGGATTCGGCGAGACGACGCAAATACGGGCAACTCCGGCCACCATTGCGGGAATTGTCGTCATCAAGAGTGTGGAGATGAGCGGGTGACGTCCACCGGGTACATAGCAGCCCACGGACTCCAACGGACGAACCAGTTGTCCCACGGTGAGTCCGTTCGTTGTTCGCTTCCATTCGACCGGCTTTTGCCGCTCGGCAAAGCGACGAATGTTGTTCGCCGCAAGACGAATGGACGACATCAGCTCGGAGGAAACAGACTTCGACGCCTCGCGCATTTCGGCCAGAGTGACGCGCAGAGGTTTTGTACCCAGCTCATCCCATCGCCGAGCGTAGGTGCGCAGTGCACGGTCACCTTGACGGCGTACGTGGGCAATGATTCTCCGGACGCTGCCTTCCTGACGAGCGATAGGCTGTCCGCGCACGGCCAGCCTGGCGACCGCTTCTTCCGCAGGTTGTCCCCGAAGAATTCGCATCACACCACCACCTTATTCAGCGGGTATTCGACGATTCCTTCGGCCTTTGCTGCCTTCAACTTGGGAATCACCTCCCACGCCGTCGTTTCTTCAATGACAGTGTTTACCGCGACCCAGATATCGTCGCTAAGCGGCGCGATAGTAGGTTTGTTAAGCGCGGGAAGGATGGCGAGAACGCCGTCTAGATGCTGTCGGCGGACGTTCAGCATCAGGCCGACCCTGCCTTTAGCTTCGAGAGCTCCCCGAAGCATGAGCGCGAGATTCTCGATCTTGCAGCGCTTTGACGAATCCTCCCAGGACTTGCAGTTCGCAATCAGTTGAGTGTTGGATTCGAGCACGGTGTCCAGGATGGCCAGACGGTTTGCCCGGAGCGACGCTCCAGTCTCGGTGATTTCGACGATCGCATCGGCAAGCTCAGGCGGTTTGACTTCTGTCGCGCCCCAGGAAAACTCCACATTGACATTGATCGCCTTTCGATCGAAATACCTCCGTGTAACGCCAACAAGTTCTGTGGCGATCGTGCAGCCTTCCAGATCTTCGGGTTTGCGGTAGGCTGAGCTTTCTGGTGCTGCCAGAACCCAGCGCACCTTCGTCCGGCTTTGCTTCGCGTAGACCAGGTCGCATACGGTGGCGACCTCGAGACCGCTCTCAAGAACCCAGTCCAAGCCGGTGATTCCGGCATCCAGCGAGCCATGGGCGACGTAACGGGCCATCTCCTGAGCCCGGATCAACATGCATTCCACTTGTGGATCGCTGGTACCGGCGAAGTAGGACCGGCCGTTCGTATAAACACCCAGGCCGGCCGCGGAAAGGAGCTGTAGAGTCGATTCCTGCAAACTGCCCTTGGGAAGTCCGAGACATATCTTCATGGCAAGACTGCTTTTCGCTCCGCTGCATGACAGCTGACAACTTGAGTAAAGCAAGACACGCTCCCCTGATGGCAGATATGCCCGTCTCCTTGTACACGCACGCGAAGCAAGAGAGTGTCACGATCGCAATCGGTAGCGACCGATTCCACGCGGGCAAGATTGCCGGAGGTCTCGCCCTTGGTCCAAAGCTGGTTACGGGTACGGCTGAAGAATGTGGCATATCCCATCTCTAGAGTTTTCCGCAGCGCTTCACGGTTCATGAAGCCGACCATGAGTACAGCCAAGGTGTCGGCATCCTGAAGCACGGCCGGCAGCAGGCCTTGCATCTTGTCGAAATCGAGATCAAGCATGGTTTTGTCTTCTTATCGCAAAAATGTGGGCAAAACAAAAAGCCCGCTGCGCTCATTGCGTCAGCGGGCTCAACCTTGAATGATTGCTAGCTTCTAGGTATAGACCTCCGCCGACACGTTGGCCACGTGATGACGATGATGCCGATGGCCGTGTGACAGCGAAGTCATAACGAATCGAGTATAGGGCAGCGCGATCAAGGCGTCAACAAGAAGGGGGAGACCCTCAGGCCTCCGCTAGAAGCTGAACTTTACGCCAAATTGAAGAGTCCTTGGGCGATGCGCATCCACGGGATGTAGGAACGAATTCCCGGTGAGACAGTCCGTTGCAGGTCCCTGATAACCGGCGTTGTAATTAGCGCCACCGTAGCAATTGATAACGTTATTGCCGCTGTTGCCGGGATTATTCGGGTCGAAAATCCGGAACTGAGTGTGATTGAAGATGTTGAACGCCTCTGCGCGGAATTCGAGTTCGCTGCGTTCGGTTATCTTGTAGTGCTTCAGCAGAGCCGTATCGAAGTTCAAGCGATGAGGGTTGTTGAGAAAGTTTCGCCCGGCATCCCCGAAGGTGAGCCCGCGCGGCGCCACGAACTGAGACGGGTTCCCAAGTAAAGGCCCAAAGCTTCCTGATATCTGGCTACTCTTAGGTGCGGGAGCGCCACGCACAATGTCCGGAAAAGAACCGGGACCGATACCGTTGGCCACGCCGGCATTATCTGGCAATCCGATGCCATTGTTACCGCCGCCGTTGACAACACTGAAGGGCGTTCCGGACTGAAATGTAGTAATTCCCGACAGTTCCCATCCTTCCCATAGCGCACTACCGAGGCCGGATAACTTATTGCCGGGCAACGGTGGCAGGGGAGGAAAACTGCCAGTCTCATCGGGTTTGTCGTCGATGTGCGCCCAAAAATTCCGTACGTGCTGGAACAGAGCTTCAAGCTGGTACACATAACTGACGTTCAGAAGGTGGCGTTGGTCGAAGTCGGAACTGGCCCGGTTCGAAGCTAGATCGAAGGTATTCACAAAAGTGTTGTCGCTACGATCAGAAGCCTCGTCAATCGAATGACTGTAGGTATAGCTCACACCCAGGATGAGGGGGCCGCGCGTTCTGCGGAGTGTTGTTTGAAAGGCGTTATACGATGAATTCGCCGCATTTTCTAGAGAGTAGATTTGGCCGAACCCGATAAACGGTCGAAGAGTGTTGACGTCGGGAGGCGTGGCGCCGCTCGCCAGTATTCCCTGGCAGGCAGCCACTAGATTGGTGTAGGACGCATCCCGATTGCCGACCACGGTCCCATTCAGCAGAGCGAAACTTCCTCCAGTCCAGCCAGCGCAGTCGCCGGAGTTTGCCCCAGATCCAGTCGAGGCAATGATTGGCTCGTGTATCGCGAACGGATTCAATTGTGACGATACAGAGTGAAGCTGGTTAATCTGACGCTGAACCGTCAGGTTTGTTCCCTTGCTGCCCACATAGGCGAATGTTGCCACCATGTCCTTCGGCAGCTCATGTTGTATCGAGAAACTCCACTGCTGCGCATAGGGCCAAACTGCCGTTGTCGGGATGGACGTTATGTTAAGAGGGAACGCCCCAGCAGGTTGGGGACAATTGGCGGGGTTCTGATCTAAGGCAAATGCCGCCCCGCCAATGCACGCATAGTTGGCGGGGAAGCGCTGTGTCATGGTGAGTACCAGAGGGGCGCTCCCCTCGAGCGACCCAGTATTCGCTTCATTGCCGGTTCCATGCTCGAAAAAAATGCCGTAGCCACCCCGAATCGAGGTCTTACCATTTCCCCGTGGGTCCCAGGCAAACCCGAAGCGGGGAGCGTAATTAAAGAGGTGGTCCTTCATGCAACCCGCAGGCACGCCATTCACGCCGCACAATACCAATCCATTCGTAAGACGGGGATCCAAGTTATTCAGATCGAGGGGAACGGGCTTTGGGCTTTGTCCCTTGTTGTTGAGAAGAATCCCCGTGCCGGGATCGACGCGCAGCTGGGTCGCAAGAGCGAGTTTGTATGCCGTCGGCACAAAGTTAAAGGCCCGCAGATATTTCTCGTGGTAGGTGCCAAATAGACTCAAGCGAAGGCCCAGATTTAAGGTTAGACGAGGCGTGACCCTCCAGTCGTCCTGGAAGTAAGGTTCCGCGATCGTATAACGGTTGTAGTAGCGGAGTTGCGCGCTGTCTTGTGTGAAGCTTGCGATTGCGCTTAAAGGGGCCTTGAAATTGCCAGTTTGGGCCAGAAAATTGGCGAACGCGTTACCAGTGCCGTTTCCCTGGAAGCCCTGGTTTACGTTGCTGAAGGTCAGGATGCCTTGAAGATCGCCGGTGGCCGCTCCTATCGCGCCATTAAGCTCGCTCTTTGTTGCGTAGAAATACTGAGCTCCGAATTGTAGGGTATGGCTCCGCCACTGTTTGCTGAGATTGTCCCGCCACTGCAGGGTTGGGCTGCTGTGCTCCCAAGGCATGTAGGACGGGTCTACGGCGAATCCATTTCCGCCATATTCTGCGTTATTGCCCCCGATCACAATGCCGGGCGCCTTTCCGCCGAAACCGTTGTTGAAGAAATAACCTATCGGATATTGCGGTCTGCCTGAAACGGGATCAGGAGTGCCGGGGGTGAAACTGAGGCCGCTCGGTCTCTGGGCAGAAGCTCCGCCAGGTCCATTTTGATTGGTAAGTGTTATGTGCGAATTGGTGTAGCTGACAACAAATTCGTTCAAAAGGGACGGGGAAAAGGTGTTAGTCAAACGCAACACAAGGTTGGTACCGGGTCCTACGAAACGATTCTGCACGGTAGGAAAAGTATTCCTGACCGCGCCCCACTGCGGGGTCAACACCGTCGTGTCCCAGGAATCGTGCAGGTAGCGGAACATAGCCGACATCTTCGCAGTCAGGGTTTGGTCTATACGGAATAGATCCTCGCGCCAGTAAGTGGCGGGTGAGAGGGTTGCGACGTAGCAAGGAGCGATAAGCTGCCCGGTCTGCGGATCGGTCTTACCTACAAGGCTTGAATTGCAACCGGAAGCCGCATTTGGCAGAGGAATCAGATTTGTGTTCAGAATGGCCAGCGCATTGGCATCAATCGTGGAATTACCCGGACCAGTGGGAGTCTGCGGCTGAGTTACGGTGTTGTTCGGAAATGTTGCAACGGGCGAGAATTGGGGGCAATCGGGGAATTGCGACCGCGAAAACGGAATGGAGTTATTGCCGAAACTAGGTGGGCAAACGTCGTTGAAATTGCCGGCTCGCTCAGCAAGTGTAGGCACGGCAGCGTTATATTCAATCGGAGTCTTTTCGTAGTGAAATTCTTCGGAGACGAAGAAGTGAGTTTTGTCCCTGTTGTTGTTGTAGACGTTGGGAATGAAAATCGGTCCGCCGAAGGTAAAACCAAAATCATTGCGACGATAGAGAGGCGCCTTCGTAGTTTGGTCAAAGTAGTTGCGGGCGTTGAAAAATTCGTTGCGGATGAACTCGTATCCGTTCCCGTGAAATTGCCTTCCGCCCTCTTTTGTGGTCACGAGCACTTGGCCGGATGCGGTTCGCCCATACATCGCACCGAAGTTGGAAGTCAAAACCTTCACTTCCTGGATCGCATCTAAGCTCGGGTAAACAATCAGAGTGCTCTCAGCGCCGTTGAGTCCCGCGTTCAAGACATCGCTGCCGTCTACGTCGAATGTGTTGTACTCTACGCGTCCGCCGTTGACGCTGTACTTCACACTACCGGTAACTCCTACCTTCGCCTCATCTTGTCCCGTCTGATTACTGACGCCCGGGGCTAGTGCGATGAGCTGCGTGAAATTGCGGCCATTCAGTCCGATCTTGACCACTTCCTTCTGAGTGATGGTTCCAGAGACACTCGCGCTCTCGGTCTCTACTTCGGCTACCTTCGTACCCTCCACGTTCACTTCGGTGCTTGCCTGCCCCGGCTCCAGACTCGCGTCGAGGGGGATCTGCTGCCCAAGGGCGACACTGATATTCGCCGCTTCGAATGTCTTAAACCCTTTTGCTGCAACCGATACCTTGTAGGTGTCGGGAGCCAACCCTTTTACGGAATAGTTGCCTTGCGAGTCGGAAGTAGCCGCCAGAGTGACACCCTTTGAGTCCGTGACTTTAATCTCCGCGCCGATGATGACTGCTCCAGTCTGATCACTGACACTGCCGGAAATGGAAGCGCCAGCTGGGTTTGCCACGTTCGGAACCTGCGTGATCGCCGGAGCATTTGGCATCGCCGGCGTGGTTGAGACCGGCGGAGTCGATTCCGTTGGGCCGCCGGGCGCAGCGGAAGGGGGCGGTGCAGCAGGAGATCCTGCATTAGCGCCTGGTTGTAATGGTGTTACTCCGGAAACGCTCACAGTCAGCACCTGGCCTGGACTCACACTCATGCTGGCTTCGAAGATTTTTGAGCCGCGCACCTCAACCGTGATTCCGTAGGAACCCGGGGCAAGATCTGCGACAGCATAAAGGCCCTGGTCATCGGTCGTCGCGGTCACAATTTCTCCCGACGTGCTGGTCACCTTTACGGTCGCGCCTGACACTCCAGCCCCGGATTTATCGCTCACGGTCCCGGTGATAGCACCCTTTGCCTGATCCGGAGTCGCAGCGTTTCCAACTGGCGTTGTACTTTCTTGGGCGAGAATCGTTCCCGAACCTAGGATGAACCCAACAACAAAAAGCAAGACGAGACGCAATCTCACAGAATCCCTACCCCCAAGCATAGAAAGAATTTAAGCTCACGAGCATCGCCGCTTTGAGCGGCGCCCGCCGAACTCACGTCGGGCGTTGGCTACTTAGGAAGGCGCAGACATAGTTACATGCCGATTGTTACAGGGATGTGACGGAGACGTTAAAACTTCATAAACACACCGCGCTTGATCTGCGATGCGGCAATATCCCCAAGCTGTGTTAGTGCAAAGGCTAGCGGTCGGATTTTGTGCCGCCGAAATTGCGAGGTTCCTTTGATTCGCTATTCACGACGTATTTTTGAGCCTCTCCGCTTTTCACCTGCTGCTTGAGCCAATCGAGCGCCTTGCCGTCGGCCACAGCGTCTTTCATGAAACTCTTTCGATCGTCGTAGCGGACAAGATGTATCGTCGGGGGCGCTGCGGCGTCGATTCGCTCTCGTGCCGAACTCGGCGTGACCTTCACGTCCATCACTTCCTGCAAACGCACTTTCTGCGCCTTCAGCTTCGGAAGCCACTGGACCGGATCAAGCGGAGCCACTTTCTTCAGAAACTCAGGTTTCAAATAGTCAGCCCGCTCACTTTCGGGAACTAGAGTCGACTTCGCCAGCCAGTCGGGCCAGTCGCCCCAGGGATCAATCAAGTCCAGAACCTTGAGCCGCGGGTCTACGGCGGACGCCAGGATCGCGATGGTTGCGCCCGAACCATCCCCGAACATTCCGACTCGATTCATGTCCAGATCGTCACGCGTCGCCAAATAGTTGAGAATCATTTGTACGTCATGCGCAGAAGTCGCCAGCGCTTCCTGAAGCTCGCTGATGAACCACTCCCGCATGGGGCGGTCATGGTAGCGATGTCCGGTCAACGCAGACACGAAGCCGACAGCCGCAAAGCCATCTTTCGTCAGAAACGTGCAGGCATCATCGTCAAAGAAACGATCGGTCTCAGAGGGATAACTGAACAAATGAAGGATGACGGGCGGCTTCTTCACGCCTTTGGGCTTAATTACGAACAGGTGAATCGGATCGCCAATCCGCCACTGGACGGACAAGTATTCACGGGTGAATGCTGGATCGTCATCATCTAATTCTACTTGCAGCGGAGCGGAAGGCCGCAGCACGCCCTTTGGCAGCGAAGGAGTGCTCCAGTCCTCCTCGGGCTCATCCGAGTCTTGGGCGGCCTTAGGGTTGTGATCGGGGTTGTGATCGGCCGCGCTCTTCGAATCATCCGCAGCAGGAGCCGTGGGCGCTATCTGAGCCCAGAGGGCATTGGGAGGAGCGCACAGCGACAAGAGCAAGGCAAAGCAAAAAAACTTGAGGGTCTTGAGCATGTTCCGGACAGACATCAACGTTTCTCCTTGGCAGATCGAGGGGATTCCTAGAAAGTGTGAGGCAGAGAATAGCCAGATTTGGCCAGTCTCTGCCTCTTTTAAGCATTCAAGCAATGAAGCATTCAACCAACTTTACTGCTTTTTGTTCAAGTGAGCAGCGTCGTTGAGTTCAGGTCTTGCGAAGATTTTCCCGCCCACATCTCCGCCCCTTTCATCGTTGGCGGTCTCGCTGTTGACACCAGCGACGCCGTCCGCCGTGAAATGCGAGCGATAAAACGTCATTCCGTTGTCGCCATCGGGAGTGGCGTTCCAGGAAACGAAGTCAGGCTCAACGCTGTTCACATCGTCCTGAGCATGCGTAACCAGGTCATCCACGTTTGCGTCCCCACCAGCGGCGTCAATTACCCGCACGATCGTCCAGGCGCGGTAGGTGCCGTCGCGAAGGTGTGGGTATGACGTATTTACAGCGACGCCGCACGGGGCCGTGCAAGCCGGGATCGTGCCGTCGACGTACGTCATGTTAAGTGGGTCAACATTGTCAAGGGTAAAGTAACCGTACTGGGAGGGATTGCTCTTAAAAGGTGAGCCGTTGGCAAAGCTCCAGAAGAAATATCCCAGGCTATCGGTAATGTTCAGGATGCCGCCGGTTCCGCTGCCATTGCCTTTGGTTTCTTCGCCGGTGCCAATTCCACGAATCTTGGTACCAACGCCGCTGGGACTACAGGCTTTGTTTAACGGGTTCGCCGACGTGCCGCTGGTTGGCTGCCCAACCCCTTTCTCTTGCGAGTTCGTGGTGTTGCCGGCGTTCCTGTACTCATCGAACTCGGCCGTGGTCATGGTACCCGAGAGAGGCTCACGCAGGACGAGAGTTATCGCAACGTTGGCGAAGGCGGAGTTGATGAAGAAGGTCCCACAGCCGTTCGTGGCGTCAGCTCCACCGTACAGCTTCTGCAAGAGGTACGATTTGGACGCCACTGAGTTATGTGCGTCGCTGAGGTTTGTATAGACAAACTTACCAGCGGATTGCAATCCCAGCCCGCTCGCATTCTTGCGGTTGGCGACCCAAATAACTGGATAAGCTCCAAGGTTTTGTTGGTTGTAAAGTGGAACTGGCTTCTTGGTGAAAGGATCGGTACCCTTGATGTTGAATGCGACAGGGTTGGCCACGGCGGTAGTCCAGGCGCTTTGAATCGGCGTGCCAACCAGAGTGTTCGCGCCGGTGCCGTAACCGAGACCAGCTAAGTTGAGCGTGTTCAACGTGCCGACAACTCGCTTCTGCTCTTGGGCTGCGTCTTCGGGCCGAAGTTCCGTAATGAGAGCCGTAAAGGCGAGGTTGTTAATCTTGTTGTAGATGGCGTCAGGGATGCTGGCTGCGTCGGTCGCGCCACCGATAACGGACGATGCAATCAGTTGCGCTCCAGGGCATCCCCCCACCGAGGTCTTAGCGCAGCTGTCCAGCACAAGCTGTGCCCGGGGAGTGGCGAAATAGGCGCGGTTGCCAACGATAGTATCGACGGTCACGTATGTCCAAACGTTGCTTGCAGTTGCATCCCAAATAACCCACACGTTGCCTGATTCATCATGAATTGAGCCGGAACGGGAATCATGTATCGCTGCGCAGATGCCGCCGGATGGACAGTTGCCTTTCTTCGTCCAAATGTGAGCACCTCCTCCAGCGCCACCTGCAAGGTCGTTGAACGCCGCAACTCCGACTGACTGAAATACTCCTGAAGAACCGACACCCTGGACTTTGACGGTCTGCGCGTTAGCCACGGGCACTGCTATAGCCAGCGCGAGGACACACAAAGCCGCCAAGCAAGCTTTCTTTTCTTTCATGTGAAGCGTCTCCTTTATATGTATTGGGGTTTCGTTGTTGAGCAGTGCAGTTCAACTGCCTGCCAGGATGTAATCCACGTGTGTTCCACGAATTCTCGACAGAACACGATTGGCAAGGCTCCCGATGCTGAACCAGAGTCGATTGGCTGGCTAGCACAAAATGAATTGAAGTAACCTCAGTATGAGCGCGCAAAGTTACGGGCACGTGACTGCTGTGTCAATTTTTGGTGAACAGACTCCTGGGTAACAAGAACTACATCCCTGCAAAAGCCGGCAACCGGAAATTCCGGCTGCCGGATCGTTGCTGGCGAACAACCGGCCGGTAGTTTCTACGGCCTTATCGGTTGAAGCAGAATATGGCTACGAGCCTTCCCTGCAGGATCGGTGGTCGCTGTGGTAGAGAAGGTGTTCGGAGTCGTCGTATTACCGCTCACTCCAGTATCCTTCAGGATGCCGACAGTGGCATCGCTCACGATATTGTTGGTGACGGTATTGTTGTTGCCGCCGCCAACGGGGGGGTTGAGACCGCAACTTGCATCCAGGTGGATGGCGGACTCAGTGCTGTTGGTTACCGTGTTTGCATGAATCGTGTTACCGTTCGTGCAAATGTCGATGCCGTCGAAAATTCGAGTTCCGATGACTTTATTGTTATTCACCGTCTCTCCGTCGCCCAGCCCGGAAGTATCCGTCGCCAGAGCGATGCCGAACTGAGTGTTACCCACAGCATTCAACTTCACTGTGACGCCGCTGGCTGCATCAAAGAGCAAAATACCCGCTGCTGCGTTGCCCGGGTCGCTCGAGGTGTCGGGTCCCCAAACGTCATCAATCACAGTATTGCCGGAGACGGTCCCGGCTGCCCCGAAGCCGATCTGAATGCCGTTTTCGGCCGCGCCGTTGGTTGAACCCTGGCCCACAACTTGGTTGCCGGTCACCGTGAGAGTTGTTCCCGCCTCATTACCGGTGATTCCATTCTTCTGGTAATCGTGTACAGAACTGTTCTCTACCGTTACGACGGAAGTCTCGCCGTTTCCGCTCTGGGCAAAGATGCCCAGCCCGCTTTGGCATCCGTTAAGCGGGTCGCTTTCCGATGCGCCCAAATACTGATTTCGGGTAACCAAGTGGTTCACGATTCCGGATGTATTCCGGTAGAAAATTCCCACCAGCTCAGGCGCGCAACCGCCGATCATATTTGGGTTGCTGGTTGTGTTGCTGTCTACAATCAGATTGTTCATGTTCACCGTTGCCTGAACATCTGCCAGCACATGGGCCGCGATCGCGCTGTGATCGAACAGGCTGGTGGTATTCGCCACCAGTCCTCCTGATGGCGGCACGATGATGACCGCGTCCGAGTTTCCGGCGGCCACACCCTGCAACGTGAGGGTCCTGTTTATGTGCAATTGTTCGGGATAGGTACCCGGGCAAATGAATACGATCGTACCAGCGGTCACATTGTTGATGGCGTCCTGAATGGTAGAAAACTGCGTCCCCGTCATACAAGTTCCCACCACAGTTCTCGCTGAGGCAGTTTCCGCACCGATGCCGACGATAAAGACCAGCATCACAACGAGCATCGCAGCTCGCACCTTTGAATTGATTGCCTTCATTTGTATTTTTCTCCGTAGGCGAAAATCCAGGGATGTGTGCTGATGATTCGCCGCCCGCACTCTATAAAGCGATTCCTATTGCAGTCAATTGAAAGAGGGGTTTGTACTCAAAAATTAATATCGTGTTCGCGTTCCGCAGCGAAAGAGGCGTGGACTAATTCTTTTGATGACGGAAATTTACAGGATTTTAAACTTTCTTTAACGTGGTCTTAATAGCTGACTCGTAACGTTCCAATGCACCTTCCGATGAGTTGCAGGTTCGCTTCCGACTAATGAAAGCTCCTGATTCCCCGGCATGAGGAGTTCCATCTCAAAACAGCGTCGAAGGCGGAAGCAGGCAAGGGCTCGCGCAGATTTAGTACTCGCGACAAACAATACTCGCAGGACATTGTTGCCATCTGAAATAACCTACCCAAGCTCACGGCAGATGGGAGCAGCTTTCGCTGTGCTCGCTGTCATCACACTCACACTGTATAGTCCCGTTGTTCATCACCCCTTCATCGACTATGACGACCCGGATTACGTCACTCAAAATCCAAGTGTGCAATCGGGACTTGGGTGGCAGTTCGTAAAGTGGTCACTTGCGACGACAACGGCAGGGAACTGGCATCCTGTTACATGGCTTTCTCACGCTTTGGATTGCCAGCTATTCGGCCTCAATGCTGGCGGGCATCACGCTACTAGCGCTTTGCTGCATGCTGCAAACGGAATACTTTTGTTTTTGTTTTTGCTCAATAGTACTCGCGCCCCAGGTCGTAGCTTTCTAGTGGCCGCTCTGTTCGCGGTCCACCCCATCAATGTGGAGTCCGTGGCGTGGGTCGCTGAACGAAAGAATGTCCTGTGCACATTTTTCTTTCTTCTAACTCTGATCAGGTACTGCTGGTACGCCGGCAGGCCGAATGTGCATAGATACTTGGTCGTCGCTCTGCTTTTCATCGCCGGGCTGGCCTCGAAGCCGATGGCAGTGACCCTGCCCTGTGTACTAATACTCATGGATTTTTGGCCGCTGAAACGTGTTCACGGGTTTTCTGAAGTCGCGGCCAAATCAGATGAGAACAAAAGAAGGCTGTCGACACTCATTGTTGAGAAGGTGCCATTCTTTTTTCTTGCAGCGATGAGCGCGGTCGTCACGCTGATTGCGCAGCGTACTGCAGGAGCGATGGTCACAACCGAGAATTTGCCCCTGAACTTACGCGTGGGTAACGCCCTCCGAGCTGACACGCTGTACCTGTGGAAGGCGATGTGGCCGCGCGGCTATGCACCTTTCTACCCTGGAGATCCGCTCACCGGCAGCCAGATTCTTGTATCGTTTTTGATCCTCTCGGCAGTTACCGTGTTCGCGTATCAGCAACGTGTGAAGCGTCCCTACATTCTGTTTGGATGGCTCTGGTTCTTAGGCACGCTGGTACCTGTTATCGGACTGATACAAGTGGGTGGCCAAGCAATGGCCGATCGTTACGCCTACATCCCGCTAATCGGCATCTTCGTGGCGATTGTTTGGACTGTCGCAGAATTTCTGGACTCGCGTGCGGTAGGTGTCGGTATTCGCCTGCCCGCTGTCGCCTTCGTGATTTTGGTATTCAGCGTGGCAACCTGGCACCAGATCGGATATTGGCGCAGCGATTACGATCTTTGGCACCATGCATCACAGGTGACCAAGAACAACCTGATCGCCGAGGACGGTCTGGGGCTTGCACTGCTCGGAACGCTTCGATACGACGAGGCGCTGCTACATTTCCAGAACGCCCGGCGCATCAGGCCGACAGATCCAACCAGTCACCTGAACATCGGGATCATTCTCCAACAAAAGCAAAACATCCAAGGCGCAATTAGTGAGTACGAAACTAGCATCTCGCTCACTCACGAACCGGTAACACTGGCAATCGCGTACGACAATCTGGGAACCATTTATCAGACTACAGGCGACTACTCCAAAGCGCGCGAGAATTTCATTCACGCCCTGAAGGCCAACCCGGAGGAAACCGACGCCCTAGTCAAGCTTGGCCAATTGGAGGCTGCACAAAAGAGCCAAGAGAAGAACACCAACTGACCAAACGGGTGGGGAATGCCTCGCAATGAGTCAAGTCGACATCGCCAGCTTCAACATTCTGAACTACTTGTTGGGTAATTCATGAAATTTTAACCTGACTGTCACGGGAGGTTAATGTTCGGACGTTAGGCTGCCTGCCACCGAATGAACACCAGTTTATTCTCCCCGCTTTGGCATTCTTCGTAAGTGAGGAGCGGGTGACCTTGTCATTGCGATTCTGGAGAGAGCATAGTGAGAAGTTTTATTGCGCCACTGCTGGCGTGTGCCATTTTGGTTTTAGCAGCTTGTGGGGGTGGAACTTCCTCGTCGAGTTCGAATAATGGTCCTATTTCTGGTAACTGGCAGATCAACCTCAGCCAGCAACGACCCCCGGCACAGCTTTCTGTTTCTGGTTTTTTGCTTCAATCCAACAATTCTCTGATGGGCGCTGTTTCACGGCCCGGTCAAGGCTGTGCAGGTCCGGTTCCTTTGGCTGGAACGGTTAGCGGGCAAAATGTCACCCTGTCGGTGAACTCGGGGACGATGAGCCTCACGGGGAGCGTTTCGTCCGACGGCAAGTCCATGTCTGGGATCTATCAGACCTTGCCAGAAGACTGCACCCGCGGCTCTACGACGGGAACGTGGACCGCTTTGCAGGTTCCCCCGTTGAACGTCAATTTCACCGGGACTCTGTCTAACTCCATCTATATGCAACTGGTAACAAGCGTAATTCCACCTGCACCGATCATGGTGTCCGGGTCACTCAGTCAAAGCGGAAATATCGGGTCAGCTAATGCAACTCTGACCGGAACGATCAACGCCGTCGACTATCCCTGCTTCAAAACTGCCTCGCTAAACGGGACGGTCAGCGGGACCAGCGTTGTCCTCTCAGTTTTTTCGTTCGACGGAACACAAATTGGCAGCATTGGTGTGCAAGGAAATCCCGCCATCCTTAGCGTGGGGCCAACCGGAACTACCCTGAACGGAATTGGCAGTGATCAAAGTGGACAGGGACTCACTTTGGGCACCTTCGTTGCGAACCAGCAGTCTGGCCCCTGCCCAAAACTGATAGATTCCAACAATGTTGTAAGGGAGGATGACTTTGCCGATGTTGCGCTAATGTTCTGAACCACTCGGACCCAACATGAATTCAACCCAGTTATCCCAGTTCTGGAGATTCAACCAGGAAATGTGGATGCCCATTTCTGTGAGAAGGGCGATCGGCTCAAAGTTGAGAACCACGGCTGGCATTTTGATGCTTGGAGTTGCGGTTACCGCACTGCTGCTTTGTGCAGCATGTGGGGGCGGCGGAAATCCTCCCTTCGGTCCGAGCGAACTTCAAGCTATCGCCATCAAGCCATCAGATTCTGTAGTCCCGTTCGCCGCAACTCGCCAGTTGAAGGCGACGGGAACTTATGCCGACGGCAGCAAGCAGGACATAACTTCAATGGTGAATTGGACTGCCACATCGTCGTCGTGCATTCCGAGTTCCGCAGTCTGTGTGTCGGTTGATTCCACCGGCTTAGCGACCGGCATGGCTGTAGGCACTAGCATCGTAACCGCCACACTAGGGCCGGTCGAAGGCGTGACTCAGTTAACCACCAATGTAAATAGCTTTTCTTCAAGTACGACCTCTGTTCTCTACGCCTCTTCCCACGGCTCGACGATCGATGTTGCCTACTTACCCCTGTCGCACACACTTAATCCGCAGGGGGTGTATACGATTCAAGCAGTAAATTTGGATGCTGATCAGTTCGTTCAGGTGCTGCCTATCATTTCGGCGTTGCTCGCCTCCATTCCCATGCCACCTGGATATGTGCCCAACGCCACCGCTGCCAGCCAGGTCAGCAAGAGAGTCATTGTAATTAGCTACTCTTCCCAGGACGTACAAATCATCGACGCAACGACTAATTCTGTGACTGCGACCTTCACAGCCCCGGTAACACAAACCGCGACCTTCGGTGGAATTACTTGCAAGGTTTGCGCGGTTGTAGTCAATCCGCTGAACGATCAAGCCATTCTAAGCACGGCTCAAGGCTACCTGATGATGGATATGACTGCAGGGACCTTCACGGCGCTGGCACCGTCTTTTCCGGCGGAGAACTTCGCGCTCAATCCATTGAACAGCTCCGCTCCGTATATTCTCAGTCCGGCCTATGCTCAGAATGAAATTCAAATCCTAAATCTTGCCATCAACACGGTAAGCTCAAATGCAACTTTGGGTTTGTTGAACCCCAACACCGTGGCCTTGGATCTTCTCACGAATTTTGGAGTCAGTGCGGTGCCGGGTAGTGCAACGCAGTCTTTGTTGAACCTAACTGAGCTGCAAAATATGCCTCCTACGTGGACGGCTTCGAATACTCTGGTCCAGATTACCGGCGGGTGTAGTACGCCGCCTGCGCCTCTACCCATGCTCGCGATCGGAGTTCCCATCGGTGCCCAGAAAGGAAGCAACCACGTGCTCTTCTCGGCCCAGCCATCCGGAAGGTGTGTCGCAGTCGAGGAACTTCCCACCTTTACCTTTTTTGGGCCGCCGGCCATCAGTTCCATTGCTTACGGCTACGGTGCGATGCCATCTACCCCTGACGGGGTAGCCTTTACCAATGCCAGCGACCCCAATTCCATCGCGACGTTCACCAGCGTTTTCGACAATAAACTATACGGATTGCTTGTGGATGCAAACGAGAATTGGATCGCGAAGATTAATCTCGTAACGACTGAGGGTCTCATCTCCGACCCATTCAGCCAAACTCTGCCCAGCGGTGTAAACATTGGCCTGTCGGCGCTGACCTTAACCGATCCCGTGGTATACCTTCCGACCACTCAGTAGCTACGACCTGCGCGCTGGACTCCAATCCCAGCTCGACATGATTTCGATTCGGTGGGCCGGCGAATGCCAGTGGGAAGCGCCCAATCGCAGTTCCAATGGAAACTGGTTCCTCGACGGGTGACGTTCCTGGGTATCCTTGGACACCAGACCTCTACCGTCGCAATTTTGAGGTCAACAACCCGAAATCTTTTCCCGGTTTAGCTTCCGCACCGGAAAAGCTCCAGGTTGTGGTGTAATGGCGATGTTACGGCAACAACGAGCGAGTCGCCATTGACCTGCCATTTTTGTACTCTCATTCGCAACGGACACCAGCGAGGGTAAATTCACGTCGATGAAACGCCGATCGTTTCTCTGTTCGTCCGTTGCGCTCGCAGGAGTCAGTATGCTTGGCTCGGTCGATAGCCGCACTGGCAAGATCCATCCGCAACGCGCCCACGCGGCCTCGCTCATGACTGATTGCGCCAGCCGCTTTCTTGCCGCGCTCAATGCTGATCAGCGCCGCATCGCAATATTCCCGTTCGATAGCGACGAGCGCTTGAACTGGCACTTCATCCCAAAGGAGCGCAAGGGCCTGCCACTACGCGAGATGACACCCTATCAGAAACACCTCGCGAGCGCGCTGCTAGCGGCTGGGCTCAGTCAGACGGGTTACATCAAGGCCGTGACGATCATGAGCCTGGAAGATGTGCTTAAGATCCTGGAGAACGATAGCGGCGAGCGTCGCAACCCGGAGAAATACTATTTCTCAGTGTTCGGCACTCCCTCCAACAGCGGCATGTGGGGCTACCGCGTCGAAGGCCACCATCTCAGCCAAAACTACACAGTGGTGAATGGAAAGGTTATCGAGGCCCCAAGCTTCTTCGGCTCCAATCCCGCCGAAGTGCGGGAAGGGCCACGCAAGGGACTGCGCACCCTGGCTGGCGAGGACGACCTCGGCATGGAGCTGATCCATTCCCTCAACGAACGGCAGCAGAAGATCGCGATCGTGAACCCAACCGCTTACCAGGACATCTTGACTGAGGCCAGTCGAAAGGCGGCGCTTCAGGGCCAGCCGTCGGGCCTGTCCGCTTCCCAGATGAACGCCAACCAATTCGACGCGCTCATGGCCCTTATAGAAGAATACGCCCGCAACGTGCCCGATGAGCTGGCCGAAGGCCGGTTAGCCCAGGCCAACCAAGCTGGTCGGAATATCTACTTCGCCTGGTCGGGAGGCGTCAACCGAGGCGACCCGCGTTATTACCGCGTTCAGACACCGTCCTTCCTTATTGAACTAGACGACACGCAGGACAACGCCAACCACATCCACTCCGTGTGGCGCGATTTTACCGGCGACTTTGGTCATGACTTGCTCCAGCAGCACTACCAGGTTAGCCACCAGAAGAAGTAGAACCGCCTGACAGGCTGTTTTGGGAGGTGAAATCTCTCGTGACGCCCTTGAAGTCCCCGTTAGAAAAGTGGGCTTGGATTGGCGCGGGTGGATTACGGTGTACTCGGAAACAATGGTTGTTGTCAAAATGGGCGATTAGACCAACAATCCTGGTCAATGAGTGTAATTGATTCCATGACAATATCGGCTCCCACGCCCGAGTAAAGTTGGTGGTGCTGAAGCCAACCAACAGGCTCGGGAGAAAGGAGCCGAACAATGATCATTATAGATTCTCTCTTGAAATTCAATTTG
>JABCYV010000017.1 GCA_013290025.1 Acidobacteriota bacterium | reverse complement strand
CGAGTTGACGGCCCCGGACACGGCACGATAGAGATGCGACACTCTGCGATTGAAATCCTGCTGCGCCGCGCGATCCGCCGGCGTCATGCCGGAAGTTCCATCGGCAATGACCGCGAACGATTGCGATACTCCTCCTAATTCCGTGACCGCGCCGTCCACCCTCTTGAACAGGCGTGCCGAGTACTTGCCGGGCAATACTAGCGGTCCTTGCGATGTAGCCGGCGGCCACTCTTCCCCCTCGTGTTCGGCTTCGGTTTCGGAAGGCGTGGGATAGCGCAATTCCCAGGCCACGCGATGGAATCCTTCATCAACCGATGCAACAACCCGGCGAATGGGAGCACCCGATTCGTCGTAGACCATCAAATAGACCTCGGGCTTTGGCTCTTCTGCTTCGGCACGAAGAATGTCATGACTCGGGTAGGGAAGGGTTTGACCTTTCTTTGTCGCTTCCTTTTCCGCATCCTGCCTGGCTTCTTTTTTGGTCTTGAGTTTCTCCTTCAAGTAATAGGTGAGGGTTGCGCCAAACGGCGGATTGTCCGCAGTGTAAAGAGCATCGCCGAGGAACGCCTTCTTCGGGCCGCCCAGCGGATGCCGCTCGATGTATAGGAGTATATCTTTCACGGGAAAGAAGGTTGCGCTCTGCTGCAGTGCTTCCGGCTTGAGTCGGCGCAGGGGTGTGATGTCATCGAGAACATAAAAGCCGCGGCCGAACGAGGCAATCACCAGATCGTGCTCTCGCGGCTGAATGACCATGTCGCGGACCGCGATCACGGGCAGGCCGCCCTTCAACTGGATCCATTTCTTTCCCCCATCGACACTGAAGAAGGCGCCAAATTCCGTACCCGCGAAGACCAAGCTGGGATTGACGGGGTCTTCCGCGAAAGCCAGCACCGGGCCGTTCTCGGGGAGGTCGCCGACAATCGAAGTCCAGGTCTTTCCCGCATCAGTGGATTTCAGGAGGTACGGTTTGAAGTCTTCGTTCTTGTGATTGTCGAAGGCGGCATACACCGTGTTGGCATCATGATGGGAGCCGGCCAGCCTGCTGACATAAGTTCTGTCCGGAACGCCAGGAAACTTTTCGTATTTCGTCCAGGTGGCGCCGCTGTCGGGAGTCACCTGAATCAGTCCGTCGTCCGTGCCTAGGTAAATCAAATTTTCTTTCTTCGGAGACTCCGCGAGCGAAACGATGTTTCCGTAGAACGACGTGGATTGATTCTTGGCCACAGCGTCTGGGCCCCACACTTTTCCCATGATTGGTAGCGTGTTGCGATCGGTTTGGCGTGTAAGGTCACCGCTGATCGGCTTCCAGGTATTGCCGCGATCATCGCTGCGGAAGAGCTTGTTAGCGGCGAAATACAGCCGGTTATGAGAGTGTGGACTGACAATCAGCGCTGAGTCCCAGTTCCAGCGTAGCGGCGGCTCGCCCTTACCCTCGGAGGGCTGAATGAAGAGTTCCTCGCCGGTGCGCTTGTCGTAACGAACCAGCGCGCCGTATTGCGCCTCCGAATACACGGTGTTGGGATCTTCGGGATCGACTTGCGAGCGGAAACCATCCCCGCCTGTGGTCACGTACCAGTCGGAGTTCATGATCCCGTTGATGTTTTTCGTGCGCGAAGGTCCGCACCAGGAAAAGTTGTCCTGCGTTCCGCCGCACACATTGTAGAAGGGAAGGGCATTATCGACCGCAACGTCGTAGAACTGCACCGTCGGCAAATTGGATTTGAAGCGCCAACTGGTGAAGTTGTCGTAGGTTTCGGCGACGCCGCCATCGCTGCCTACCATACAGTGGTTAGTGTTGTCCGGATCAATCCAAACGATGTGATTATCAATGTGGTGATTGACTTCGTTGATCTTGCGGATGGTTTTGCCGCCGTCATCGGAGACGCGCAAGAACACACTCATTATATAAATACGCTCCACGTTCTTAGGATCCGGAACAACCCGTGCATAGTACAAAGCGCCCTGGTCGAACTCGTTGCGGCGCTCCCAGGTGGCGCCTTTGTCGTTCGATCGGAAGATGCCGCCTTTACCGTTGGCGGCTTCGATCGTTGCGTAGACCACGTTGGGGTCAGCCGGTGAAACCGCCAGCCCGATGCGGCCCATGTCTTCTGTTGGCAAGCCGGATTTCATCTTGTTCCATGTGGCGCCCGCGTCGGCGGACTTATAGATCGCACTCTCCGGTCCGCCGTCGATGAAGGTGAAAACGTGACGGCGGCGCTGGTAAGCCGCTGCATAGAGTACGTCCGGATTGGAAGGATCCATGGCCACATCAACCACGCCCGTGTTTTCGCTGATGGTGAGGGCTGCCTTCCAGGTCTTTCCCCCGTCGGTCGTCTTGTAGAGACCGCGATCGCCACCCGGTCCCCACAGGGGACCTTCAGCCGCAACGTACACCACTTTGCTATCGCGTGGGTCAATCACAATGCGGCCGATATGTTCCGACTTCTTCAGCCCTAGATTCTTCCAACTCTTGCCGCCATCATCGGAGCGATAGACACCGTCTCCGTAAGCCACGCTGCGCTGGCTGTTGCTTTCTCCCGTGCCCACCCAGACCACCGAGGAATCGTTGGGATCAAGCACCACCCAGCCGATCGAGTATGAGCTTTCGCCGTCGAAAACCGGGGTCCAGGTTGTGCCGTCATTGACCGTCTTCCACACTCCGCCCGACGCCACGCCAACGTAGTATTCCGCATGGTTCTTGGGATTCACCGCGAACGCGATCACGCGTCCCGAGGCTACGGCCGGACCAATGAGCCGAAACTGCAGGCCAGTGAACGTGCCGGCCGTCATGCCACCTTTTTTTTCCTCTTTCTTCTCTTCCTTGCTTTCCTGTTGACCCGCAGGTTTCGCCGGCTCGGTCTTCTTCTCCAGATCTTTGTTCTTCTGAACCTTTGGAGATGCCGGGCTGAACGGCGCAGCGATCCAGGCGAGTGCAAGAAGTACGATCAGACGGCAGCGTAATTTCACATCGGACTCCAGTAGTGATGGTTTGAATTCGCTTAATGGCAAACCGATGTTTATACAGGATTTTGCTCGGAGAACAAAACACGCCTTGTCATCCTGAGCGAAGCCCGTTCACTCGCTTGCGAGTGAGCGGGCGCAGTCGAAGGATCCCTACTCTTATGCGTTCCGCCGTCGCCGCAGGATAAAATCTCTCACCTATGCCCAAGAAACCTCATGGACGCGGGCACGATACCCGTTACGTCCAGTTGCAAAGGAATTATTGTTTCGCCTGCGGCAAGGACAACCCTGAAGGTATGCGCCTCAAATTTACCTACGATGAAGCGCGGGGCTGCTTCGCTTGCCGTTTCCGGTTGGGCAAGCGCTACACCGGCCCTCCGGGACACTGCCATGGCGGGGTCATCGCTACCATCCTGGATGAGGCGATGGGCAAGGTGAATAAGCTGCGTCAGGTGATTGCTCTGACCTCCCGCATCACAGTGGAGTACTTGAAGCCAGTGCCGCTGAATAAGCCGCTACGGGTCGATTCGCGGGAGGTGAGCGTCCGAGGACGGCGACATGTCAACATGGCCGAAATCGTAAACGCCAAAGGCGAGGTGCTGGCTCGCAGCCGCGGCCTTTTTATTGCCATCGATCCGAAACGCATGTTCGCCAAATTCGTCGAGAGATAACACGCAGCGGGCTGGAATGAACCACGTGGGGACGGCCGCCCTCGGCCGTCCAGCCGACTCGCAGAGTCGGCAGCTTAAGCCGCATCCCCTCTTCGGCTGCAAAACCCGCTCCGCGTTGTAAAATAAAGCATAAGTTCAAAGCGCCACTGGGTCGCCTATTCTTCGCGGCCCGGAAAAGAGTTCAACCATGTCACAGAACAACGGAAGCCCCACCAGCCTTCGCCTCAAGACCGGCCTCGCCGAAATGTTAAAGGGCGGCGTAATTATGGACGTGACGAACGCCGAGCAGGCCACGATTGCTGAAAAGGCCGGCGCCGTCGCTGTGATGGCGCTCGAGCGGGTGCCGGCGCAGATCCGCGCTGAAGGCGGCGTAGCACGGATGGCTTCGCCAAAGAAGATTCGTGAAATCATGGCGGCGGTTTCCATTCCTGTGATGGCCAAGTGCCGCATCGGGCATTTTGCGGAAGCCCAAATACTTCAAGAACTCGGCGTCGATTACATCGATGAATCCGAGGTGCTCACTCCCGCCGACGAAGCTCATCACGTCGATAAGCACGCTTTCAAGGTCCCATTCGTGTGCGGGGCGCGCAATCTGGGAGAAGCGCTGCGGCGAATTGCCGAGGGCGCGGCCATGATCCGCACCAAGGGAGAAGCCGGCACTGGCGATGTGGTCCACGCGGTCAAACACATTCGGCAGATCGTGCAGGAGATGAAAATTCTCACCGTCCTCAGCGAAGAAGAGCTCTACGCCAAAGCCAAAGAGCACCAAGCTCCATACGAGCTGGTGAGAATCGTCGCCAAAGAAGGGAAGCTGCCGGTGCCGAATTTCTCTGCCGGCGGCATTGCCACTCCCGCCGACGCGTCGTTGGTGATGCAGCTCGGGGCAGAAGCTGTGTTCGTGGGCTCGGGCATCTTCATGAAAGATTCGACGACCTTCGCCGAACCGGCGGAAGCCGCGAAGCGCGCCGTGGCAATCGTGCAGGCCGCCACGCACTTCAACGATCCTAAAGTATTACTTGAAGTTAGCGAAAACCTCACCGGCGCGATGAAGGGCCTGGCCGTCGCCGGGCTGGATGAAGCGCACATGCTGCAGACCAGGGGATGGTAGAGCCGATGACCGAATGTGTGTGGGAAGCTACTCCCAGGTCTCACAAAAACCACGAGACCTGGGGCACCCGTCCGGGTTCCTTCTCATCTTCGCCGGTTCCCGCTGAGATACAAGACCCGCTAGCATCCGGTAGTGGCTCAGTTTGATAGGGAAGCGAGCCAAACGCGCGATTATTGGCGTCGCAAAGTACGCGACGCATCGCGCGGCTCGCCCAGATCCCCTTCGACTCCGCTCAGGGCAGGCTCTCGCTGCGCAAGGAACGCTTGCTCGGGATGACAATCAAACTGAGCCACTAGCTAGCATCGGCAGAAGCCCGAAATTCCATGCGGGATAGACTCGTGGAATCCCACCTTTCAAAAAAGAAAGGTGGGCCACCGCGCCCAGGGTTGGTAGAGTCTAAATCCGCGCCCAAAGCCTGCCCTGAGCGAAGTCGAGCGGGCAAAGCTTGGACGGGGCACCCGGCTCTCAACTGCTGCGGGATTTTGATATGGGTGACTATTTCTCAGGTGCGGGAGGGGGGCACGCGGCGCCAACGGAATGCTGCACTCTGTGAGAAGTTGATACCGCCACAACGAGACCGGCCATGAGGAGGATACAGGCGAATAGGATCACTATCGCTACACGTCGTTGAAGTCGCGACGGAGGAGAGGCCGGACGTATTTGATCTCTAATGTCGGGCCCAACTTCGCTCAGTGAGGAAATCAACCCCGGAACGTTTGCCCGGTACGCGGCCCAAAGTATCACTGCAACCAGGATCAGGACCAGCCAGAAAAACCCGGCGATGCCAAAAGCGATCGCCAACCGATGTGCCCGGGGAGTCAAACCGCCATAGTCTTCCAGCAACATAACAGCGACCACAATGCTGGGAGATGTCAAGAGAGAGATCCGGGCACTGGCGCTCCGATACATCTTGACAAACGCCCTGATTTTTTCTTCGTCGGATTTGGAATCAACGAAGTAACACTTTCCCTTGGGGCCAGACGGGAAAAAAACCAGCCGTCCGTTCGGATCTTTCCCGAACTGGCGTTCAACGTGGCCGTCAATCAGTCTGGAGAACAGAGAGATCATATTGCGCTCGACAGCAGGACTTTTGGTCGCAGTCCTGCATCGTACGCAAACGTAAATCCCGCATCGTCCAGATGCAATGTTCCCTGAGTGCTGCGTCTTCCGGGCGGTTGGCGCAAAGTCTCGCCGCCTTTGCGAGACCCTTCGACTTCGCTCAGGGCAGGCTCTGGGAAGGGCTTCTGCGTTCGCGTCCTCCTCTGTCAGCCCGAGCACCACAAAGTGATCCGCAACGAGGATCACTTCGCGAAGTCGAGGGGCTTGCAGTGCCCTACCAGATCGGGAAACCAGGGGAGGCCATGTTCACTCGTCACATTCAATTGGCTCGACGATCGGGAAGAATTTAGCTTGGGAAGCTGTCGTGAGTCTGAACACATTGGTGCGAAACAGGTTCTGGGGTGGGCGCGACAGGAGAAATGGCCCCGTAGCTCAGCCTGGATAGAGCACTAGGTTCGCACCTTAGAGGTCGTGAGTTCGAATCTCACCGGGGTCTTCCCTAAAGTCACCCGCAGGTATCTTGTACCGCTTGACATTGATGGCGTGCAGCGAGAGACTTTGCTTGTAAGGTGCGAGCCTAGGCGCTCTGCTTAGGCTAAGTTCGAGGGCGGCTTCCAAGCCGCCCTTCGTGTTTCGAGAACAAGTAAATATCATCACGCGCTTAGTGGGCCGTTGGTCCGCGGTGGTGGCCCACCTTTGCGCCTTTGTTTTTTGCAAAGGCGGGGAGCTAAGGACTCTTGTAGTGCCGGGTTCCTTCTCGTCTTCGCCGGTTCGCACTGAAATAAAAGATCTAGCTGGCGTCCGGTAGTGGCTCAGTTTGATAGGGAAGCGAGCCAAACGCGCGATTATTGGCATCGCAAAGTACGCGACGCATCGCGCGGCTCGCCCAGATCCCCTTCGACTCCGCTCAGGGCAGGCTCTCGCTGCGCAAAGAACGCTTGCTCGGGATGACAATCAAACTGAGCCACTACCTAGCGTCCCGCAGAATTCATAAATCCCGAGCGGGATAGACTCGTGGAATCCCACCTTTGGGTGAATCTGCAGGGTGCTCAAAGTGTCTCGGAATTGCGAAAGAGGCTACTTAACCCGTCTCTGAGGTCGCCAATAGCCTCAGACCCGCCGCCCGTCCCTGACGCGCTAACCATTAACTCTCCGAGGTGTCTGAAGTGTCTATGGCGCCATCAGCCGCGGAGAACCCTTTTCAGTCTTTCGCTGCCAGGAGAGACATGACAATTCAACGACTCAGGTTTTGGATTTGCATTTGGCTCGTCTCTTTGTGGGCGCTTGGCGCGACGGCGCAGCAGGTCTTTGAAAGCCAGTTGCTCCGGTTCCGGACCGAGGTAGTCGCCACCGGTTTGAAGCAGCCGTCGGCGCTGATATTTTTGCCCGACGGTCGGGGCCTCCTGGTCGAGCGGCAGAGGGGCATCGGCTTGCTCGATGTTAAGTCGGGCGCGGTTACCCCGCTAGAAGGCGGACCCGAAGCTCTGGTCGGCGCCGACACCGGCGTTCACGACGCCAACCGTCCCGCCACCTTGACCGGTGAGGATGCTGGATTTCACGACATCGCACTCCATCCCGAGTACTCGAAAAATGGTTGGATCTATCTCAGCTATTCGGCCGGCCCCCGCGAGCGCAGCACAACCGTGGTGGACCGCTTCCGCCTCCGCGACAACAAAATGGTCGACCGCGAGCGCATTTTCACCGCCGACGCATTCTCTGAAGATCGCTTCCACTACGGCGGACGGATGGTTTTCCTCGATGGTTATCTGTTCCTGACGGTTGGCGAGCGCCATCACCAGGACCGGGCGCAACAACTCGACAATGACGCGGGTAAGATTCTTCGCTTGCGCGATGATGGCAGCATTCCGCCCGACAATCCTTTCGTTGGCACCAAGGATGCGAAGCCGGAGATCTGGAGCTACGGACATCGCAATCCGCAGGGCCTGGTTGTGCACCCCGTAACTGGAGAGCTGTGGTCGAACGAGCATGGTCCGCTGGGCGGCGACGAACTCAACCTGATTCATCGCGGCGCAAACTACGGCTGGCCTGTGATCTCGTATGGTTGGCAGTATTCGGGCGGACCCATCGGCATGGGTATCACAGCGCATGAAGGCATGGAGCAACCGGTTTGGGTTTGGACTCCTGCTATTGCCCCCAGCGGGATGATCGTCTACACCGGGACGCAGTTTGCACCCTGGCGGGGTAGCTTCTTCATTGGCTCCATGCGCCAACACCATCTAAACCGGTTAGTTGTGAAAGATGGCCACGTCGTCGTTGAGGAGCGGCTGATGTACGGCCAGGTGGGACGCGTCCGTCTGGTGGCCCAAGGCAGCGATGGCTTCATCTACATCGGCAACGACGACGGACAACTCCTGCGCTTGCGGCCCGCGGATTAACAGACCGCCAGAATCCCCTCCTTCCTAAGTAAAGTCGAGGAATCTTGCCCTTGCTCACTTGCCGAAGCAGTGGTCCTGTGATAAACATTCCCGACCTGCCGGAGCAGCTGCGAGCCCCCAATGCGCTTTGGCCGGGTCAACGCACGGAAAGGCCTAAACACCGAGCAGACGGAAGCAACTGCAATCGACGTCTGAACGACCTTGCTGGAGATGGGGGAAATACTATGTCTGAGAAGGCAATCGCACTAGCCGACAGCGGCAGCGACCGGGGATACAGCATCTGGCGGGTGATCCTGGCTTCGGCCGTGGGCACAATGATCGAATGGTACGACTTCTACATCTTCGGCAGTCTAGCGTCGGTTCTGGCTCTGAAATTCTACCCTGTCGGGAACGACACCTTCGCGCTGATTGCCTACCTCGCCACGTTCGCCGTGGGATTTCTAGTCCGGCCGTTTGGCGCGCTTTTCTTCGGCCGCATCGGCGACCTGGTCGGCCGTAAGTACGCTTTCCTGGTCACGCTTTCCATCATGGGCTTTTCTACCTTCGCCATTGGTCTCTTGCCCTCCTACGCTAGCGCCGGTTGGTTTTCACCCGTCATGCTCATCGCCATCCGCGTGCTGCAAGGCCTGGCCCTGGGCGGGGAATATGGCGGCGCAGCGGTCTATGTGGGGGAGCACGTCCCCGACAGCAAACGCGGCTTCTATACCAGCTTCATTCAGATCACCGCGACCCTTGGCCTGTTCGTATCCCTGATCGTGATTCTGATAACGCAGTCGTCTATGACCACGGCGCAATTCCAGGCTTACGGCTGGAGGATTCCTTTTCTGATTTCGATCATTCTGGTGGGGATCTCGCTCTACATCCGCCTAAAGATGAAGGAGTCTCCTATCTTTGTCCAGCTCAAGAACTCCGGCCGGGCCTCGACTCAACCGCTGAAGGACGCCTTTACCAAATGGGGAAATCTCAAGCAGGTGCTGATTTCGCTGTTCGGAGCTACGGCCGGGCAGGGAGTGGTGTGGTACACCGGCCAGTTCTACGCGCTCTTCTATATGCAGACCATCCTGAAAATCAACTCCCGCACGGCCAATATCGTGGTGGCGCTGGCGCTGTTGTTGGGCATGCCGTTCTTCACTGTGGTGGGCGCGCTCTCTGACCGCATTGGCCGCAAGAAGCTGATGATGGCCGGCTGTCTGCTCGCGGTTCTTACTTACATTCCTATTTACCAAGCCATGGAGCGGGCGGCGGGCAACAACGTGGTGACCGTCAAATCGGCGCGCAACAAAGTAACCGGCGCCATCAGCCTTACGCCGATGACTACCGACGCCTCGGGAACTCTCGTCCCGGCGAAAGAGGCGGCAAGTCCCAATCTCGTCTCGCTAGTGGCGCTCGTGTTCATCCAGGTGATTTACGTTTGCCTGGTCTACGGCCCGATCGCCGCATACCTTATCGAAGCCTTTCCGGCGAGAGTGCGTTACACTTCGCTGTCATTGCCTTACCACATCGGCAACGGCGTTTTCGGCGGACTGCTCCCGCTTATCGGCCTCTCGTCCTGTGCCGCTACCGGTAACATTCTAGCCGGCCTCTATTACCCGATGATCGTCGCCGGCGTGACATTCGTAGTGGGAAGTTTCCTGCTGCGCGAAACCCACGGCCGTCGGATTTGGGACGAAGTCGCAGGGTAAGCCGTCGCGTCGTTTGACCTGTGGAGTCGTTGTGGTTGACGAGATGCCCCGGTCTCGCACCTTGCGAGACCTAGGAAGAGGCTTCTCGGGTAGTGGTGCAGTTTGACAAGGAAGCGAGCCAAGCGTGCGATATTGCGTCGCAAGAACGCGACGATTCGCACGGCTCGCCCAGATCCTTCGCGACGCAAAGAGCGCTTGCTCCAGGATGACAAATCAAACTGCACCACTACCGCTTCTCGCGTCAAATTCCCAAGGCGCATCCCGTCCAGTAAAATCGAAGCGAGTCTGTCTGACCAACGACGCCTATGAAAATCGGTGTCCTAGCCCTGCAGGGCGATTTCGATGCGCACCGCAAACGGCTCGAAGAACTGGGCGCTGAAGTTGTGCTCGTCAAAAAGCCCGAGCAACTGGACGAGATCGACGGCCTGGTCATCCCCGGCGGTGAGTCTGGTACTTTCCTCAAGTTGTTAGGCGAAGCGGGATTCGAAAAACTCAAACAGTTCGTGCGCGTGAGGCCGACTTTCGGTACCTGCGCGGGCGCCATCCTACTAGCCAATGAAGTAGAGAATCCGAAACAAACTGGGCTGGGCGCGCTCGACATCCGCATCCGCCGCAATGCCTACGGACGTCAGATTGACAGCTCGATCCGCCAGGGCAAGCTTATTGACGGAAAATCAGGCGAGTCTCCCATTGAAATGGTCTTCATCCGTGCCCCCAAGATCGAGCGCGTGGGACCAAACGTCGAAGTCATCGCCACCGAAGGCAGCGATCCAGTGGCGGTTCGGCAGGGAAGAGTGATGGCAGCGACGTTCCATCCCGAATTATCCAATGATACCCGCGTGCACCGGGCATTTCTGAAGCTGGTCAGCAACGGCAAGAACACCTAACCGCGACGTTCACCGGTCGATACCAGCCGAGCAGAGCTTGCCTCGGCTCGCCTTTTCAAGCTTACTCGCAGCTATGCTGCTTATTTTCTAGTCTAGGACACACTCCTCGGTTATAGTTCAGCACGAAATTTCGAGGGAAATTCCTATGTCTACTGGGTCAATCTCGCTTCGACGCCTCTCAGCGCGGCGCTCGAAGTATCTCCTGTTTGGGTTCATCGCGCTGATGATCGCTTATGTGCTCCGTCACAACGAGCACTTCCTCATCGATGCCAAAGACCCAGTGTGGCATCACTATCAGCCCTTCAAATGGTGGTTGTTGCCGCACGGTCTGGCAGGGGCCTGTGCGCTTTTGCTCGCGCCGATGCAGTTTTCGGATCGCCTGCGCCAGCGTTTCACCAAACTGCATCGAGTCGTCGGACGTTTTTATATCGCCGGTGTCTTCGTGGCTGGTCCACTCGGCTTCTACATACAGCATTTCCAGGAACGATCGGGGGAGCCGCGCTCTTTTAGTGTTGCCGCCGCCGTGGACGCGACTTTGTGGATGCTCACAACCGGCATCGCCCTAGCGTTCATTCTGAAAGGAAAGATCCAGCAGCATCGCCAGTGGATGACCCGCAGCTTTGCTATCGCTTTGGTCTTCCTTGAAGTGCGCGTGATCCTGGGTGTGACCGGCTGGGAAACTCTTGGCACCGCCGCCACGGAAACCGTTGTGTGGGGTTGCCTCGCCTTTGCCATACTGTTCGCAGACATCGTCCTACAATGGCAGGAACTTCAACGCACTCGGCCGATTCCTGCCAAAGCTCAAGCCGCTGCACTTTAGCATCGGCGTGCAGACCCTGCCGGATGCCCCAGAGCCTGCCCCTTCGACAAGCTCAGGGCAGGCTCTGAGCGAAGTCGAAGGGTCTCGCCGCCTCATTTTGCTGGCAGAAATTCAATCTTTACATCGCGACTGGCAGGTTTGAAGTCAAAATCCGCAGTCACGAAAACACGCTCTTGCGACTCCGCCGCCAGCTCTATCCCAAAAGCATCCGCATAGGGAATATCTCTCTTGACCTTGACTAACGAAGCACGGACCGCTCGGTCCCCATCCGCCGGCACAATTTGAAAACCAAACACGCCCAGGCGCGAAAGCACGAGATCCATGGCTTGCACACCATGAATTTTGCAGGTAACACCTGCGATCTCGCCCCAATGAAGGGCTGAGATCGTCGCTTCGCATGTTCCCGCCAGATGCCACTTGATAATTTCGGAAACACGTGCAGCACCCGCATCATTATCGAGGTAGCGCAGAATGGCGCTCGAATCGAGAACGTAGGTTACCATCTGTCTTTTCGATGGCGTTGCCGCTTGAGTTCTTCGGAGAGCGAAGGTTTGCCGGAGAAAAGCCCGCGCGTTTTGTCGACGAGCTCTTCCGACACGGGTTCCAGCACAATTCTTGACCCGTCCTGAGTGATGGCAATGCGGGTGCCTGGCGCGATACCCAGCGAGGCCCGCATCTCGGACGGAATGACCAGCTGTCCTTTTGTGCTTACTGTAGTGATCCGACGAAACATGTCTTACATTATACACAAAGTAGGAATTCCTTGGGGGATCTGAGACTCAACGAAATTTTTCCTTGACATCGCATTTATGTAACCCTATAGTTACGCATTATGCGTCACCATTCGGTTACATATTCGGCGGAAGCGGCCTTTCACGCGCTCTCCGATCCTACCCGTCGCGCGGTCCTCGACCTGCTGCGCGGGGGAAGCCAGCCGGCGGGACAGATCGCTCAGGCCTTCCCGGTCTCGCGGCCAGCCATTTCCAAGCATCTCCGGCTGCTGCGACGCGCTCATCTGGTGCAGGAGCGCAGGGAAGGCCGTTTCCGCGTTTATCAGCTAAATCCAGAGCCACTAAAGGCAGTCGATAAGTGGCTAGAGCAGTACCGCGTCTTCTGGCAGGCGAATCTGGCCAGCTTGAAGACGTTCGTCGAGGCCGAGTATGCCAAAGAAAACGCCCAGCGGGCGAAACCTAAATAACTCTCAGGAGGATGGAAAAATGAAATCGTTACGCTTCGCCGTATACAGCTTCGTGCTTCTCACAGCGGTCGCAGCCTTCGCCGCATCCGATTCACAACAATCTTTTGACAACTTGAAAACTCTGGCCGGCTCGTGGAGCGGCAAGGGCTCGGAAGGTCAGCCCATCGAGGTTTCCTATCGCGCCATGTCCGGCGGCTCAGCTCTGATGAGCGAGATCCACGGCCACGGGGAAGACATGATTACGATGTTCCACATGGACGGTAGCCGCCTGCTCATGACTCATTATTGTGGAGTAGGGAACCAGCCGCGCATGACCGGAACTCTGTCGCCAGACGGAAAGACCGTCACGTTCGACTTCCTCGACGCCACCAATCTCTCCCCCACCCAGCCCGGCCATATGGAGCGCGTCGTTGTGACCATGATTGACGCCAACCATCACACCGAGGACTGGGAGTTCTCAGCCAAGGATGGCCAAAAACACCACGAGCTTTTCGACCTGCAGAGAAAGAACTGATCACCGGATCTGGAGATTAGCATGCCGAATCCAGCTGTAATCACTACTGAAGATGCGGTCATAAGTGAAATCGAGATCGCTGCCCCGCCGGAGCGCGTGTTCCAGGCTTTGATCGACCGCGAACAGGCGCTTCGGTGGGGCACGAACGATGCGTTCGAGATTAAATCCTGGGAGATGGATGCGCGGCCAGGAGGGAAGTGGCGTTTCGTATCCAAAGAACGCACCGGCAAAGACGGAGTTGGAGGTGAGTTCGACCACCACGGAGAAATTTTGCAGATCGATCCTCCCCGGCTATTGGTTTACAGCTGGTTTGCCAACTGGCATGCGCAACCTTTGCACAAAACTGTGGTGCGGTGGGATCTCACGCCAACGCCTGCCGGAACCAAAGTCAAAGTGACGCACAGCGGTCTGGTTCAACTGCCGGATGCCCGCAAAGGTTACAGCGAGGGGTGGCCGGGGCTGTTACAGGCGCTCAAGAACTTCCTGGAAAAATAGCAAGGAGGAATTCTCATGGCACAGGCCGTCATCACTCCGGATCAGGATGCAATCGTCAGCGAAATCGAAATCGCGGCGCCGCCTGAGCGCGTCTTTCACGCGCTCACGCAAGCCGATCAGTTGGCGCGGTGGTGGTCCAGCAAGACCTGTCCGCGTGAGTTTTGGCAAATGGATGCGCGTCGCGGCGGCCGCTGGCATTTCAAGAACAAGCCCAGCACCACCATGACCATCAATGGAGTCAACGTATTCGAGGCCATTGGTGAGATTCTCGAATTCGACCCTCCGCGCTTGCTGGTGTATACCTGGATCGCCAACTGGCATCGGGACAAGACGCGGCGCACCATAGTGCGTTGGGAGCTCACACCCAGCGGCGCCGGTACCCAAGTCAAAGTCACGCACAGCGGCCTGGCGCAGGAAGACGTGGCCCGCAAGGACTACAGCGGCGGGTGGGCCGGCGTTGTCGAGATGCTGAAAAAATTTGTCGAGAAATAAATCAAAGGAGATCACATGGCTACCATCGAAGTTACTCCCGACCAGGATGTCATAACAGGTGAGATTTTCATTGCCGCCCCGCCGGAGCGCGTGTTCCAGGCGATTACCGATCCCAACCAGATGCCACAGTGGTGGGGCCAGTCAACCATGTATCGCGTTACAGAATGCAAAGCTGATCTTCGTCCCGGTGGCAAATGGTCGAGCGCTGGCGTCGGTAAGGACGGAACGTCGTTTGTGGTGGACGGCGAATATTTGGAAATCGATCCTCCTCGCCGGCTGGTCTGTACCTGGGTCCCCAGCTTCGCGGGCCGGCTGAAGACGGTTTTGCGTTGGGAATTGGAGCCTCGCGAGGTTCATGGATTGCAGCACCGTGGGCCGCAGAAGGTCGGCACCGGCACCCTGGTGAAGATTCACCATTCCGGATTCGCCGGATACCCAGAGACAGCTAAGGGCCACAGCCAGGGTTGGACGAAAGTTCTGGGCTGGCTGCAAGCGTTCGTGGAAAGTGGTGAGACCATCGACACTCGCAAGCCGGAATCCGCGGCGTAGGCGAACTCCGCCTCGGTTGGGCCGCGTCGTTGGGGGCAACCGCGCAGGCGTGCGGACCAACTCTAGGTCCTTCGTTGGGAGTCCTTCGAGTAAACGAAGGACTCCGCTTTCTCAGGATGACAACTCGCAGCGGCTTCGCGGGCGAGGGCGCTCGCGCCACATCGCTACGCACGGGCGAGACCCCGCGCCTACATCTACATTCGGGCGCTCCTCGCGCTATACTGGCTCTAGATATGCCGGCCGACCCTCCGAAGACGTTCTACCTCGAGACTTTCGGCTGCCAGATGAACGCCCATGACTCGGAGAAGGTCGTCGGCACGCTGGTCTCGCAGGGTTACCGTCAGGTTCAGACGGTCGAAGGGGCGGAGCTGATCCTCTACAACACCTGTTCCATCCGCGACAAAGCTGAGCAGAAAGTTTTCCATCGTCTCGCGGATTACAAAAAGCTCCACTCTCAAGGCAAGCGTTTTGGCGTTCTCGGCTGCGTGGCGCAGCAAGAGGGTGAAAAGATTTTCGATCGCGCGCCCTTCGTTTCGCTGGTCTGCGGATCGGCATCGTACCGGAACCTACCACAAATGCTGGTGCAACTCGAGGCAGGGAAGCAGCGGGTCACCGGACTCGACGATCGTGAAACCGACGAATGCTTCGAGACGGAATTTACCGCTCGCACGAATCCGCACCGGGGGTACATCACGATCATCGAGGGCTGTGATAAGTTCTGTGCCTATTGCGTGGTGCCATTCACCCGCGGCAAGGAGCGCAGCCGCGCTTCGGACTCGGTCCTCGCGGAAGCCCGCCAGATGGCCGATCTGGGTTACACCGAGATCCAGTTGCTCGGCCAAAACGTGAACTCCTACAAAGATCCGTCGGGGAAGAAAACTTTCGCGGAACTACTGGCGGCAGTCGGCGAAGTTCCAGGGATCAAGCGCGTCCGGTTTACTACCTCGCATCCGCGCGATTTCGGCCGGGACATCGTGGAAGCCATCGATTCGCATCCTACTTTGTGCGATCACGTCCATCTGCCGGTGCAAAGTGGCTCGACTCGTGTGCTCGACGCCATGCAGCGTTTGTACTCTCGCGACCAATACTTGGAGCGTATTGCCTGGATGAAGGAGGCGAATAGGGAGATCAGCATCACCAGTGACATCATCGTCGGATTCCCCGGCGAAACTGAGGCTGATTTCGAGCAGACCCTTTCGCTGCTCGACGAAGTGGAATACGACGGCATCTTTGGCTTCAAGTATTCGCCGCGTCCGAATACCCCGTCACTGAAGCTCGATGATGTTGTTCCGGATGAGGAAAAGACGCGGCGTCTGACCGTTCTACAGGAGAAGCAGCGCGAAATTCAAAGGCGCCGGTATCAACGCCATATAGGCCAGGTTATTGAAGTAATGGTTGAAGGGAGGAACCAAAGTCGGGGACAGTGGATCGCTCGCACCTCGCAGAATAAGGTGCTGAATTTCACAGTTCGGGAGGGCGTGTCTCCCGAATTGGGAAGCTATGTCTCAGTGGTTACCACCGTGAGTTTTCCCAACAGTCTTCTGGGCGAAATGGTGATATAACGGGCAAAGAATTGAGGATTTCAGACCAAGAGTCCTAATCTGAAGTTTTCAACGTCGGGGGACACGATGGAAGTGGAAATGAAAATTCGCGGTCTCATGATGGACCCAGTCAGCAGCACGCCCATCGTGATTCTCAAGGATGCGGCCAGCGATACGGTCTTGCCGATTTGGGTGGGGGTTTATGAGGCCAACGCCATTGCCCTGGAGATTGAGAAAGTCACAACGCCCCGTCCCATGACCCATGATCTGATCAAGAACCTGCTCGTGGGGCTGGACACGCAGGTGCACAAAGTCGTCGTGACGGAACTGCGCGAAGATACGTTTTATGCGGTGATCTGGATGGAGCGCGAAGGACGCATCATCAGCATCGATTCCCGGCCATCGGATGCGTTGGCGCTAGCCCTCCGCGTGGATTGCCCGATTTTCGTTGAAGATGAAGTCTTAAAGAACACAAAACTGGCCGCGAACATGTCCGATCGCGTCTCGAGCGATGAACTGCGAAAGTGGTTAGAAGGTCTGAACGACGAGGATTTGGGAAGATACAAGATGTGAAGTGTGTTTCTCCATCACAGCCTACCCGCGAGATCGGCCGGAAGGACCAAGCCTCAAACTAATCCTTTAGAGCGTGCAAGAAAGCCGGCAGCGACCGGAGTTTCCGACGACTTTACATAATACTTCTTATCGGACATTGCATATCGGGCAGTCCTAAACACCCCCATCGGCATTCGCCACCTGCTTTGCCAGCCCTCCCGCCAGCACGATCTTGGGATGGAACAATGTCCCAGCGACTCGCGTGGCGATTGCGATCAGTTCCCTTTGCCCAGTGAAGACTTTCACCTGGCGGGCGCGGGACAGCTCCGGCAAGTTCACGGTGCGGCCGCTGCGGATTCGGGTGGCCATCTCTTCCGTAGCCGTGACGCACGGAAATTGTGGCAGCAGTTGGCGCGGATGAATGAACATTTCCTCGGGTTCCCCCGCCTTCGCGGCCGCTTCCAATTGCTCAAGTGTGTGAGCTTGAGTCAGGTTGAATTCGCCGAGGGTAGTTCGGCGCAGGGATTCTAAATGTGCCCCACAGCCTATTTCGCGGCCCATGTCGTGCGCGACCGAGCGCATATAGGTTCCGGAGGCGACGCGGGCTTGGAAACCGGCTCGATCGCCATCGACTGCCAGGATTTCTAACTCTTTGATTTCAACTCGTACCGGCTTCAGGGCCACGTCTTTATGTTTTCGGGCAAGTTTGTAGGCGGGGACGCCGTGGAGCTTCTTGGCGGAAAACGGCGGTGGCATTTGTTCGATGACTCCCTTGAAGCGCGCCGCCAACTCGCGCAGTTGTTCAAGTGACACTTTAACGGTCTGCTCAGGACTTGTGGGCTCACCCTCCGCGTCATAAGTATCGGTGGCATAGCCGAAGCGGATCACGCCTTCGTAGATTTTTTCCGAGGCGGCATAAAACTGCGCCAGCCGAGTAAGGTTGCCAGTGACTAGCGGAAGAACTCCGGTGGCTAACGGATCGAGCGTACCGAGATGGCCGACCGATCGCTGCCCCAGGATCCGGCGCACGCGGTTGACGACGTCATGGGAGGTCAAGCCCCGCGGTTTGTCAATGATGAGAACGCCGTCCATAGATGTTCTCTGCTATCGTGGACGTGGTTGGCCCTCAGGTCAACCCGCGCGGCGGGAATTTATTGGCGTCCGGCACCGGTTCGTGCCATCCAATCCGCGCTAGAACTATGATTCCCATCCGCGACGACCAGCCCCGCTTCAGCACGCCGTATCTTACCTATTCTCTAATTGGCTTAAATCTGCTCATCTATTTTTTCGAGTCGGCGCTCGATCCCGAAAGCTTCAAAACCTTTCTCTTCCAGTTCGGAATGATTCCCTCCCACGTCACCGCACTTTTGTCCGGATCCAGCCGGCTGAGCCCGGTTGCTGTTTTCCTTCCGGCTTTTACCTCCATGTTCCTGCACGGATCGTGGATGCATGTGATCGGCAACATGTGGTTCCTGTGGATCTTCGGCGACAATATTGAAGACTATCTCGGCCACTTCAGTTATCTGGTGTTCTATATTTTGAGCGGAGTGGCGGCGGCTTTCGCCCAGGTTGTCCTGAATCCCGCTTCGCGCGTACCGACGGTGGGCGCGAGTGGCGCCATCGCCGGTGTGCTCGGCGCCTATTTCGTCCTTTATCCGCGAGCCCGGGTGTTGACTTGGTTTCTGTTCTTTTTCTTTTACGTCCCGGCGTGGGTCATGCTGGGCTACTGGTTTGTAGTCCAGTTCCTCAGCGGTGCCGCGAGCGCGGTTACTTATGCCGGCGAAAACCGCGGGGGCGTCGCTTTCTGGGCGCATGTAGGAGGATTCATCGCCGGAATTGTGCTGATCAAGTTGTTTCCGGAGCGTCCGCGTAGGTATCGGTACGGCACGTGGTAGGAGTCGCTTCTGACTTCTAGAATTACAGTCCGTTAGCGCGATTACGGATGAGGGACAGAAATTCCGTCCGGGTTTCCTGCTCGTGGCGAAAGCAACCTAGCATCGAAGACGTGACCGCAGCCGAGTGTTGCTTCTCCACGCCTCGCATCATCATGCACAAGTGCCGCGCCTCGATGACCACACCCACGCCCTGGGGTTCGATAGCCTTCTGAATGGTTTCCGCGATCTGGGTGGTCAAACGTTCCTGAATCTGCAGACGTCGCGAAAAGATTTCGATCAGCCGTGGAAGTTTGCTCAGTCCGATCACCTTGCCATTCGGAATATAGGCAACGTGCACTTTTCCGAAGAACGGCAGCATGTGATGCTCGCACAAGCTGAACATCTCGATGTCTTTGACAATGACCATCTCATCGTAGGTCACCGTGAACAGCGCATTCTTGAGCATAGCCTCCGGATCTTCCTTGTAGCCTTTGGTAAGAAATTCGTACGCACGGTGGACGCGGTTCGGGGTTCTGACTAAGCCCTCGCGCTTCGGATCTTCGCCCAGCCGGACGAGTATCTCCTGGACCAGATCCTCGAAGCTTGCGCTCGTAACGGTGTTTGACTCGACAGATGACCTCATGATTCCCTGCTTCTTCCTCTTATAACGCCCTTTATCGGCGAATTTCGGAGCCGCCGGCGTATTCGAACGAATTCATCATCGTCTCTTCGATGCCTACCGTCTCCAGATGAGCATGGGTGAAGCCACGCTGCAAAATATCGTAGATCATCGAGGACAGGTTTTCCGTGGTCGGAACGACCTCGGTGAATTCAGGAAGCATGTTCAAATTCTGGCGGTCGAAGCGGTCCAGGATTGCGACCTGCACGAAGCCATCGAGATCCACCAAATTGCATACCATTCCTGTCTTTTCATCGACTGGCCCACTGACCGTGACTCCAAGCACGTAGTTGTGGCCGTGCCCATAGGGGTTATTGCATTTGCCGTAGGTAGCGGCGTTCTCTTCGTCGGACATATCGTCGCTGTGCAAGCGATGCGAAGCCGAGAATAAATACCGCCGGGTCAAGTGGGCCTTCACGCTTCACCGTAGAAATCAACGAATAAATCGGGTGTTTCGTATACCCGCACGCGGTGCAATTGCGCCTTTTGGAGCTTGGACGCCAGGCGCTGCCAGATCGCAATGGCCAAATTCTCGGTAGTCGGAATGCGCGTAGAAAATTCAGGGACTTCTTTGTTCAGGAAACGATGGTCCATCGCGTCCAGCACTTCACGGTTCAAGACTTCTTTCAGTTGCCTTAAGTCAACTACAAAGCCTGAACGCGGATCGACTTCACCTTTCACGGTGACTTCCAGCGTGTAGTTGTGACCGTGACCATTGGGGTTATTGCATTTGCCGAAAATGCGCCGGTTCTCCTCCGCGGTGAAATCCGGATTGTGGTAATAGTGCGAAGCAGCAAACTCGGCTTTTCGGGTGAGATAAACCATTCGTGCCTCGGCTACCAAAAACCTTAGTCTATAGACGCTTCAACCCTGGCCCGAGAGCCGGCTCTTCTACGCCAATGCACAATCGGGTTTGCGGCTCCGGACCCGGCGGCGAAGCGTAGGTGCGTTCTTTCCAGATCACGCTTCCCTTCTTATAAGAGAGTCTGGAGCGGAGCAGAAGATACGAAAACAATGGGAGTCCTATTAAAGAGAAAATATTCGCGTCCCAGGAAAAATGCGCCTTGCGCATTCGCTGAAGAAATAGAGAGACCAAAGTAACGGCAAGAAGTCCCGTCGCGGCAGCCGCTTTCGGACGACTGTCGATCGCTGCGATGATGGCGATTGCCGCGCTTCCCACGATCAGCACAAACTCCGTCAACCTCATAATCGCCAATGGTCCCGCTGACGGAAACAGCAATGCCAGGTTCTTGGTCCAGCCCTCGCGGAGTTGTGCGAAGTTCCTATACATACGAGTGCGAACTGCGTCTCCGCCGTAGCGAAAGAAAATCCTTCGACCCGACGCTTTGACGGCCCGCGCCAGGGCGACGTCCTCGAGCAAGCTATTGGCAACGCCGGCGTATCCCCCGACCGCGTCGTATGCTTCACGAGAAATCAGCAAATATTGCCCGTTGGCCGCGGCAGCAGGAGAAGCAGGATTGCTCACCTGCGATGGCTTATAGGTTGACGCCAGCTCCGCGAAAATCACCGGCATCACGGCCTTCTCCCAGAAGCCGTGCACTTCCTGCTCCGGGGAATAGGAAACTAAAGCCGCGCCATGTTTCTTGGCCTCGGCCAGCGCACGAGCCAGCGATCCCGCATGATGCACCGTATCTGCATCGGTGAACAGCAGCCACCTACCGCGAGCTTGTCTAGCGCCAGCCGCCATGGCGTTGTTCTTGCCGGTCCAGCCCTGAGGCAAGGACCCAGCATCAATCAGCCGCACGCGAGGAAAAGACTGCGCGATTTCGCGAGTGCGATCGGTCGAGCCATCATCGACCCCGATAATCTCGAAAGCCACTCCGTCCTGCGCGACCAGCGATTCCAGACACGCCCCCAGGCTGGCTTCTTCATTGCGTGCCGGCACAATCACCGAGACGACAGACATGCTCGTTGCTGGCTGCGACGTGACCATAAGCCGAATTAGGTATTATAGCTTTGTGCGATGCGCCTCGGTCCTGTTTGCCCTCTTCCCTCTTCTCTTGCTCGGCTGCTACGGCGGTTCTCGCCCACCCCACATCGGCAACCCAGCTCCCGATTTCACAGTGCAGGACGTCGACCGCAAAGTCAGCCTGGCCGATCTGCGAGGCAAGGTCGTTGTGTTGAACTTCTGGGCCACCTGGTGTCCGCCCTGCGTGGACGAAATGCCTTCTCTGGTCCAAATGCAACGCCGGATGAAGGCCAAGGGCGTGGAGGTGCTCGCGGTTAGCGTCGACGCTGATGGCGACGCCTATCACAGATTCTTGAAGGACCACGGTGTCGATCTGCTTACCGTCCGCGATGCCGACCAGAAGAGCAACAATCTTTACGGTACATTCAAGTTCCCCGAGACCTACATCGTGGATCGCAGCGGGGTCTTGCGCCGCAAGTTTATCGGTCCGGTCGATTGGAGCCAGCCCGAGATCGTAGATTTTCTGAGCAAACTGTGAAAATCAGGTGACTCTGATACTTTCCCAATGACCGATTTTCGGCAGAGGTCCTATTGCAACACTCCAGCCCTCCTTTTCGGCGCGCATTGACAGGTTTGATTTCCGCGGAGTAGCGTTGCGTCTATCTTCAGCCCCTATTTGCCAAGGAGGCTTCGATGAGGAAATCCCACATCATTGCGGGCGTACTTCTTGCGGCGACCGCGCTGGCAGTTGGCCTATCGTCGGTTGTGGCCCAGGAGGCGTCATCAACTGGGCCCCCGGTCCATATGGTGGTAACCGTGGAACCTCGTCACGGTTCCAACGTTCCCGTCATTAACCGCGAAGATGTGATGGTATACCAAGGTCGTGATCGAGCTAAGGTTACGGACTGGCTGGCATTGCAAGGAGAGCACGCAGGACTTCAACTCTTCATTCTGATCGACGACTCTGCCAACACAAGCCTCGGCTCGCAGTTGGAAGACGTACGCCAATTCATCAATGCGCAGCCCGCAACCACGGCGATCGGTGTGGCGTATATGCGAAACGGCATCGCAGACGTTCTGCAGAATCCCACCAACGACCATGCGCAGGCAGCCAAAGCGCTCCGCCTTCCGTTCGGAGACCCGGGCGCGTCTGCCAGCCCCTATTTCTCGGTGACCGATTTGATCAAGCGCTGGCCCGAAACTCCGGTTCGCCGCGAGATCCTGATGGTTTCGGACGGCATTGATCGATTTTGGGGCAGCGGACCCAGCGACCCTTATGTGGACTCCACCATTGAAGATGCCCAGCGCGCGGGAGTTATCATTTTCTCGATCTATATGCCCGGCGGGGGCCACTTCGGTCATAGTTTCTGGCGTATCAACTGGGGACAGAACTATCTTTCCCAGATTTCCGACGAGACCGGCGGAGAATCCTACTACCTCGGTTTCGGCGCCCCAGTCTCCTTTGCTCCGTACCTGGATGATCTAACCCACCGGTTGACTCGCCAGTATCTGTTGACGTTTCTCGCCAAGCCGGAAAAAAAGGCTGGGTTCCAACAGGTCAAGCTCCGCACCGAAGTGCCAAACGCGGAGTTGGTCGCCGCTGACAGAGTCTACGTGCCAGTTGGACCATAGCTGTGAAGTCGAGCGATCAGGGGTGGTTCCTGGGCGTCTAGTCCGAGAACAGCATGAAGATCGGTCGTCAACGCACGCCGCGGGTTAGCGATCTTTCAGCGCCAGAGCTTCTTTAAGAGCAGCCTCGGAATTGTGCTGGAGTTGTATCGCTTGCCCACCCAATTTTTTTCCTACTTCGACCCGAACCAGCGTGACCGATTGCTGGGCCGAAACATCTTTAAGAGGTTTCATCAACGATTCGGATTTCAGCAGACACGCATAAGCCAGGCGCGACGGAAAGCCGGAATCGCGCAGAAAGAGGGCGTAACTGTACCAATCCGTGGCTTCGCTGCGGACGTCATTTACCTCAGCGTCCAATCCGAGCGCATTCTGGTACAGACGCAGCGCCTGCGGGATCTTGTTCTGCCCCGCTTCGAGTTCGGCCTCGGCCACACTAGTGAAGCTCTCCAGCCTTTTCTCCCCCGTCTGTGATGCAATTTTCCGCGCCAGCTCGTATGCCTCTTGCGCTTGCTCTGGATGTTTAGCCTGTGCCTGACACTGCGCCAGCCGTAGCACGATCGAAATCACATCACTTGCAGGAGGACGATTCTCTGCTCCGGCATGCGCGATCTTGTCGAGAAACATAATGTAATAGGGGATTGCGGCCTCTGCCTTCCCTTCCCGGTCCAATTCGCCTGCCAGATAAAGAGTGGCGCGAGCTTGCGAAGGATCAAACGCGATTGCCTTCTTCCAGCTTTGGACGGCTTCATCCGGATGGCTGAGCTGCTGGGCGAGAATGCCGTAATTGACAAGTAAGTTTGCATCCTTAGGCGCGTAGCGGAGCGACTGGCGCGTCAACGCGTAGGCATCGTCAAAGCGCTTCTGGCCGGTAAGGTATTTGAGCAATGCGTCGCGCGCTGCAGTATCGGCTGGATTGGCGCGGAGAGCCTGTTGCCAAGCTGCGACGGCCTTATCAATTTTGCCGGCCTCCTGTTCCTTCCGACCGAGATGCATCTCCAGCGAACTATCAAACGAGTCGAGGTCCGCGGCTCGCTGCAGATCAGGCAAGCTTTCACTGTGCAGAGCCAGATAGTAGCGAACCTGGTCAACGGTTCCCCAAGCCAGCAACAGCAAGGCGGCGCTGACTCGCAACGCTCTTGCCCAGCGTGAGGTCCCCGTCAACCAGCGTAAGCTGGTGGCGACACCGCTTCCCGCTGCCGCCGTCGCGCTTGACAGGCGGTCTTGCGAATTCAGCAGCAGCGCAGCAATGCGGCCGTCCCGCAGCTTCCAGATCGCGCCATCAAGGATGAAGTGATGAATGTTGACTAGAGCGGTGAAGATTAAGAAGCTGGTGCTGAAGTCAGCATGAAACACGCGGCTGGCCAGCCATGGCCCGGGAACGAAGAGCGCAATTCCGCCGACGATGAGTAGTCCGAAGTAAGCCAGCGGACGCCAGCGCCCGGTGTTCTCCCCGGCAGCCTCGCGGCGGGCGTAGTAGCTGGTGATCCAAAGGTACTGGGCCGAGTGCATCACGGCGAGGACGCCGGTGCTATACCGGTTCTGCGGAACCTGCATCCGTTCTGCGACCGATAAGATCGTGGGCACCAGAAACCAAATGAATTGCGTGGAGAAAAGCGTGAGCGAGGGCAATAGCGGCTTCCAGCCCACTTGTCCCACTAGGCGGGACAACCCAAACGTGGAAACCGCCACGAATCCGATGGCCAGAGGTAGCAAGACAATCGAACTCACCTTGCCCGGAATTCCCAGCGAGAGAAAAAGCGGATCGCTCGATGGACCGGTGTGAAAGCTCAAGAACAAGATCACGTAAGAAAGCAAGAAGGCGGAGTACAAAGCTCGACGCTCAAGGATGGATACTTTCGCCCCAGCCCGCCGTGCGAACATCATGAACAATCCGTAATTTTGTCCGCTGTAGTGCCACGGGCTCCAGGTGAGATACAGCGTAAAGATCCATGGAAGGGCGCGGAACCAGAAGTGGGAGAAGACGAGAGTCAGAACCACTAACGCCGTGATGTGAACCGTGAAGATGCGATATTTATGGAAGTCTTCCGCAGTATGGTAGGCGCGGTAAAGCGTCGCCATGTAGTGCGGATAGTTGAAGAATAGCGCCAGGCCATAGAAGGCAATCGACCACGCGAGAGTATTCGCAGCTCCGGCAGAATACGCAAATAGCAACAAAGGCGCCGACCACGCGCCGCAGCCCACGATGAGATCAAGCGCAGGATTGTAGATCCACAGTGATGGGCTAACAGCGAATTTGCTGTTTGTTTTGGGCATCTCGCGTGGGGAAGGAACCGTCGCTCTCAGTTCCACCTGCGCGGATTATAGGTGGCAAGCGAGGCAGCCGCCGTACCCAGAAGGGTTCGGCTGAAAGTAACTATGGTATTTGGGTTGGCTTTCGGTTCTTGCGGCCGTTGTGCTTTTTCCCAGCGAACTGAAAAAGTAACTTCGCTTGTGGCCCCGCGGAGAACGGCTCGCCCTCTTTTACAATGCCAAGATGAAGGCTTGGGACGTCATCATCATTGGCGGTGGGATCATCGGGCTGTCGCTTTCGATCGCGCTTCGTAAGCGTGGGGCGAAGGTTCTGGTGGTAGAGCGCGGCGAGCCTGGGCAGGAAGCCTCGCATGCCGCCGCCGGGATGCTGGTTGAGTGCGGCCTCGAGACTCCAGCCTTATTGCAACCGCTCGCCGCCGCCAGCGCGCGCATGTATCCCGAATTCGCGCATGAGTTGCAGGATGAGTCCGGCATCGACGTTGATCTACGCGACCAAGGCACAATTCTGTTTCCTGCCGAACATCTCTGCGCAAGTGCGGGCTTCGGGGCGGATATCGCACCTCCTCCTCTTGCTGAAGTCGAGCCTGCATTAGCCGATCCCGGAATTCCAGCAGTCTTCTTGCAAGAGCGCAGCGTAGATCCTCGGGCCCTTGGAACCGCCGCGCTCCGCGCCGCCAAGCATCGTGACGTCGATATCTCCTCGGGTACAGAAGTGAAGGATGTGCTTCTGTTGAGTGGACGAGTCACCGGCGTCCGCACTGAGAAGACTAGCTACGCTGCTGCAGCGGTTGTCAACTGCGCCGGGGCCTGGGCTGGGCACATTCCGCCGCACCAGTTCCCCACTCGTCCGGTAAAGGGACAGATGCTGTCGGTGGTGGGCGCGTCCCGAAACGTATTGCGTCATGTAATCCGAGCGCCGGACGTCTACCTGGTTCCCCGCAGCGATGGACGCATCGTGATTGGTTCCACGCTCGAAGAAGCCGGATACGACAAGCGCACCGATGTGGATACCATCCAGCGCTTACACCACGCGGCCATCCGCATGGTGCCCGCTTTAAGTGAAGCACGCATGTTGCAGGCATGGGCAGGCCTGCGTCCTGGAACTCCTGATGCTTTGCCCATCCTCGGTGCTGCGACAACCCCTGGATACTTTGTGGCCACGGGGCACTTCCGCGACGGCATCCTGCTGGCTCCGATCACGGCGCGACTGATGGCGCAAGTGATCACGGGCATGAAACCCGAGATTGACATTTCAGCGTTTTCGCCATCACGGTTCGCCAACTGAGGCTGTTACGACGTTCTGCCCCCGGGCGCACAGAACATTTCGTGCCTTTTCCTTATGACTTGTGCGTACCGGAGGATTCCCAAGCCTTTCACCTCAGGTATACTTAATCGTTTTAGACGCACAACCACACCGCGTTCGCTCGCGAGAAAGCGACAACCTTATGGCCTCCCCTGCAGTGAGTTATGCCCGTGGCAACCAGCAGCGATTCCTCAACGAGCTGAAAGATCTTCTCCGCATTCCTAGTGTCAGTACTCTGCAGGAACATAAATCTGACGTGCAAAAAGCGGCCGAATTCGTGGCCAATGAACTGCGCCGCATTGGTTTGGAGCATGTCGAGATCATTCCGACCAAAGGTCATCCACTGATCTATGCGGACTGGCTGCATGTTGCCGGCAAACCGACGGTGCTTTGCTACGCGCATTACGACGTCCAGCCACCGGATCCGCTCAACGAATGGATCTCCCCTCCCTTTGAGCCTACCGAACGCAATAACAACCTTTATGCTCGGGGCGCGGTCGACGACAAGGGCCAACTCTGGATGGAGATCAAGGCCATCGAGGCCCTAATGAAGGGCCACAACGGCAAGCTACCGCTGAATGTGAAGTTCATCATCGAAGGCGAAGAAGAAGTCGGCGGCGAATCGATCGCGGAATATGTCCGCAAGGAGAAAGCTAAGCTGAAAGCTGATTTCGCGCTGGTCTGCGACACGGAACTGTTTGCGCCTGACCTTCCCACGCTTTGCGTTGGACTTCGCGGACTGGTGTATACCGAGATTGAAGCGGTCGGGGCCAAGACCGATCTGCATTCCGGCATGTACGGCGGGGCGGCGCCCAATCCTTTTTTTGCTCTGATTGAGATCATCGGCAAGCTGAAAGATGCGAAGGGACACATCCTGATTCCCGGTTTCTACAAGGGCGTGAAAGCGCCAAGCAAAGACGAGCTCAAGGCTTGGAAGCGACTGCCCTTCAATGAAGAGCACTATCGCAAAACGGAAGTGGGTTCAACGGTGCTGACCGGCGAACCGGGTTTTTCGGTTCTCTATCGCACCTGGGCGCGTCCCACGTTGGAAGTGCACGGCATGCCCGGCGGATTTACCGCACCCGGCGCGAAGACCGTGATTCCGGCGCGTGCCTCAGCCAAAGTTTCCATGCGCCTCGTACCCAACCAAGACCCGGACGACGTGCTTAAGAAATATAAGAACTACGTCAAGAAAATCACGCCCAAAGGCATTCAGACCAGCGTCAAAGTTTGGAGCAAAGGCCCGGCCTGCGTTGTAGGCACGGACAATGAGTACGTCAAAGCCGCGACCGAGGCGATGCACGATGTGTTCAAGAAAGACACGGTGTTCATCCGCTCCGGCGGTTCCATTCCCATCGTCACCGATTTCCAGGATGTCCTAAAGATCCCCAGCGTGATGATGGGCTTCGGTCTGCCCGACGACAACCTGCACGCTCCCAATGAGAAATTCCACATCCCAAACTTTTATCGCGGGATCGAGTCGATTTGCCTGTTCTTTGAGAAGCTGGGCGCGTAGCGGCAACACCAGAGTTGTCATCCTGAGCGAAGCGAAGGACCTATGTACCAGTCGGCGTGCAGCAAAGGCGGAACCTACCCCCATTTTGTGTTCGCGTACCCTGCGCGTTAGATTGTTCGTAACGCCTGTGTAGAGCGTCTTCGACCGGTTCGTGATGATGTACGCGAAGTATGTTTTCGGCGGACGCAACTGCATAGGTCCTTCGCCCCGCTCAGGATGACAAGAGGAGGACTAAGAGTATGTGACGAATGAGCATTCGGGTTTGTCAACTCGCAGCGAGGCCCCTGCGGCTCCACCCGTTATAAGCTTCGTTGCCTTCGATCGCCTCTTGCGGTAGAGTTACATTGCTCTCGCGGTTCTCCCTTCCCTTCTGCTTCCCACGCTAGTTTTCCAAGCATTTGCTGCATTGTATGTGCAAAATGAAGCGGTAGCCCAAATGGGCATACAATATATGGTGTTTTCGTGCTTGACCCAGGCAGGATTTCGCCTTTACAGTAGCTCTAATTTGTGTCTGCTGTGTCCAGCCTTGGGATCATCTTTATGGCATCGAACCGTGGAGGAACCTGGTTAGTAAATGCGAACGAAACACCAAGGTCCCCATTCGACTCGCTGCGCTCGCTCAGGACAGGCTCTCGACTTCGCATTCCAATTCGCCAGCGAACTGAAATGTTTCGCTCGGGATGACAACGTAAGAATGTGACCCTAAGGAGTATGCGTTGCTCAAACTGAAAAAGCTGCACGTTCTCGGATTCAAGTCTTTTTGCGACCGCACCGAACTCAAGTTTCACGGCGACGGAATCGCCGCCATCATCGGGCCCAACGGTTGCGGAAAGTCGAACATAGCCGATGCCATCTCGTGGGTGCTGGGCGAGCAATCGGCTAAGACTTTACGCGGCTCGCGCATGGAGGATGTCATTTTTGCCGGCACTCGAGACCGCAAGCCCACCGGCATGGCAGAAGTATCACTCACGCTCATTGATCCTGAGGTTTACGGAGGTCCAGATGCTAACGAGCCCACCGAAATCGAGATTCAGGATGACATGCCCGAGGATAGCGGCGATTGGGACGAAGCCCTAGTCCGAAGTCGCGCCGCCGAAGAGACTGAGCGTCTGACAGAGGAAGCGCAACCGGGAAGAGCAGAGGAAATCGGGACGCAAGAGGCTGCTGGAAACGCCCTGTCCGAGATAGACCCGGAGGATGAACCGATATTTGCTGTGTTCGTAAACCCGAATCCTCCGGTGAGGCTGGCTTCGCCTGCAATGAGCGGCAAGAATGGGCCTAGTGTCGTTCTCAAGATTCGCCGCCGCAAATTCAATCAGCAGCAATTCCGGGCGGGAGAAATCGTGGTCACTCGGCGCTTGTTCCGTTCCGGGGACAGCGAATACTTGCTCAACGGCAAACTGTGCCGCCTGCGCGATATTCAGGAATTGTTTATGGGCACCGGCCTGGGACCCGAATCCTACGCGCTGATCGAGCAGGGACGAATTGGACAGATTCTCAGCAGCCGTCCAACCGATCGCCGTGCCATCATCGAAGAGGCGGCGGGCATCACCAAATTCAAAACCAAGAAACGCCTCGCCGAAGCTCGCCTGGAAGATGCCAAGCAGAACCTGGCGCGTGTGAACGACATTTTCGAAGAAGTGACGCGCCAGATGAATTCGCTGAAGCGGCAGGCGTCGAAGGCGGAGCGCTATGCCAGGCTGCGGGAAGAAATGCGGGCCAAGCTGCGTCTGGTCTTGGCCAGCAAGTTTGCTCAGTTGGATCAGGAAAGCGCAGCGCTGGACACCCAGATCATTAATATTTCCGACCAGATGAAGCAGCAAGCTGACTGCATCCAGCAACTCGAGGCGGAGCATGGCGACCGCACCCAGCGGGGCTACTCGATTGAGACCGAGCTGCGGGAGAACCGTGAACGTCTGAATCAGATCAAGCTGGAGTCAGACCGGGCCCACGCTCAGCGCCGACATAATGAAGAGCGTTGCGCGGAACTGATGGTACGTTCGGCCTCGTCCGAAGCCGAACTGGAACAGACTAGAAACCGCCTGATGGCGCTCGAGAAGGAGCGCGATTCCAACCGCCAAGTGCTGGATTCCGCCGCCGCCGATGTAGCCACTGCGCAACAGGAGTTGACTAGATGCCAGCAGGAGGCTGTGGCCGCAGCCAATGCCGTGGCCGATTTGGAGGATCAACAAGAGGAATCGCGCCTGGCCATTATGGAAGTAGTGGCAGACGGATCTAATTTGCGCAACCAGATCACTCAGGCGGAGGAACGCCTGGCGGCCGTCGATCGTGAAGCCCAGCGTCTGCAAATGGAGTTGTCCAACGCGAACTCTCAAGTGGAAGCGTTCGGTGGCCAGCGCGGGCAGTTCGCTCTGGAATTTGAATCCATATCGCAGCGCGTTGCTGGATTGAGTGAAGAGATTGTCCACGCCAGGCAAGCACTGCAGGAGAAGCGTCATGAGGAAAGCGAAGCCAAGAACCGTTTAGACGGTTTGCGCGCCGAGTACGCGACAGCGATCGGCAAGAGGAGCTCACTGGAAGCGGTAATCGCTGAGCATGGATATTCGACGGAATCGGTTCGCCGTCTGTTTCAATCGGGAGTGATGCAAGGCGGACTGGCTCCGGCTGGCGTTCTGGCCGATTTTCTGGAAGTCGAGCCGCGGTACGAGGGCGTGGTCGAAGATTTCCTGCGCGACGAACTGAACTATGTCGTGGTCAAGTCCTGGGATGCTGCCGACGAAGGCTTGCGCCTGCTCCGCACGGATGTGGACGGTCGCGCCACTTTTCTAGTCCATCCTGAGGATTCGCAAGCCAAGTTCTCGTTTGCGGTGGATGAGAACGCGCGTAACGCGTCCGCTGGGGAGTCCATCGTTCCGCTCAAGCATGCGATTCGAGTGCTGAATGGGTTTGGGAGGTCGCTGGAAGTTATTCTGCCTAAGCTGCGCGACGGTTACATCGTGCCTGATCCTGCGTCGGCGCGGGACCTCGCGCTGGAGAACCCTGACGCGTTCTTCCTTTCGCAATCTGGCGAGTGCTTTCACAACGTAACCGTGACGGGCGGGAAGCAGCGAGCTGAGGGCCCGCTCTCCATGAAGCGAGAGCTGCGCGATGTCATTCGCTTACTTGTCGGACTGGAAGAAGCCCTGCGGCACGAAGAAATGCGAGTGCTGACTCTGGGGCGCGAAATCAAAGACCTCACTTCCCTGCTCGATCGGCTCGAAGGGGAAAGGCGCGAGTCTGAAAAGCAGGCAATGACCTCCGGCCACTTATTGTATCAAGTCGATTCTGAGATGACCCGCGTAAGCGAGCGCTTGAAAACGTGCGACCAAGAACTTCAGCGGCTTACCGCTGAACGTGCCGAGCAGCAAGGATTGATCGGGGAGCGCTGTGCCGAGATGTCGGCACTCCAGGGAAAACAGCTCGAACTGGAACAAACAGCAGCCCGGGCTCATGAACAGTTAGATAGTCTCCGGGAACGACGTGACCAGTCTGCTCAGAATGCCAGCCAGCATCTGGCGCGGGCGGCGACGCTCGAAGAACGCCATCGCGCCGCGGCTGCAGTGCTGCAACGCATCGAAGTGCTGGTTGCCGAACTCAATGAGCGCGTGGCTTCACTGGGTACGCAGATTGAATCCTCAGCCGCAGAGAAGCTGCAGCGCGAGGCTGAGAACCAGCAGATTGCCGGCCTACTGGTCGATCTCGAAGCTGAGCGCAATGCCAGCGAAGCCCGCGACGGCTTACTGCAATTTGAATCGGAACAAGTACGCGCTCGCATAACGGAAATTGACGACGCTCTGCGGCATGCACGGCAGCTTCTTGATCAAACCCGGGACCGCCGCGCAGAACTCTCGGCGGCTGCGGCGAAGCTGCAGTCCGACGCCCAATACATGGCTGAAACCTGTCTAAACGAGCTCGGGGTGCAGCGGCAGGAGTTGCTGGCAGATGGCACTATCCCGATCGCCATCGGTGAACAGCTGATAGTTGAGGATAAGATCTACCACGAAATGCGGACCCGACTCGAGGCCATGGGCCCGGTCAACATGATGGCACTGGAAGAGTACAAGGAAACCTCCGAGCGCCATGCTTTTCTCGAAACGCAACGGAAAGACTTGCTTGATTCCATCGAGAATACCCAGGCTACCATCAAGGAGATCGACACCTTCTCGCGCCAGAAGTTCGAGGAAGCATTCCACAAGATCAATGAGAACTTTCAGGCAACATTTCGCAAGCTTTTCGGCGGTGGCAGCGCTTTTGTGCGCCTTACGGATGAGGACAACAGCGCCGAGAGCGGAATCGATGTGGTGGCTTCTCCTCCGGGCAAGAAGCTCCAAAACGTCTTGCTGCTTTCCGGCGGCGAAAAAGCCCTGACGGCTCTGGCCTTGCTGGTGGGCATCTTCCAATATCAGCCCAGCCCATTTTGCATCCTCGACGAAGTGGACGCCCCACTGGACGAAGCTAACATTGGCCGCTTCACCGAACTGGTGAAAGAAATGAGCGTACAGACCCAATTCGTGCTCATTACCCACAGCAAAAAGACGATGAGCATCGCGCCGGTGCTTTACGGCGTCACGATGCAGGAGCCGGGCGTCTCGAAATTGGTATCAGTGCGTTTTGGGGCGACAGCTTAGGAATCCGCCGGACGCGTGCGCGACATGGCTCCCGGATTTCTTGCGCCCTTTGAACAGTCCTGTTTGTCCTCAGTTTTTCCACAAACACGGTACGCGGAACTCCTTGCCAATCAAGCGATCCACTGACCTTTAGAACTGTCAACGTTTTTGCAAGTGATGGCATCTCGGGCTCGCGTCTCGTCCTGACTTAAACCGTTGACAAATATTTCTGAAAGGCTAGAATACGCGACGCTTTCTATCTGTAAAATTTCATGATGAACTCTGATCTCCTCGATTCTGTCCTCTTGCAAACCGACTTTCCGCAACTGGAACTTTACGCCAGCGGCAAAGTGCGTGATGTGTACCGGTTGGACGACGATCGGCTGCTATTCGTAGCCACCGATCGCATTTCCGCGTTCGACTATGTGCTGGCCACCGGCATCCCGCACAAGGGCAAGGTTCTGACGCAGATCTCTCTCTTCTGGTTCGACTTTCTACGTGATGTGGTGCCCAATCATTTAATCACCGCCGACGTCGAGCGCTACCCAGCGTCTCTGCTCAAGCACGCCGACCAGTTGCGCGGCCGCTCGATGCTGGTAACCCGGGCTGACATGGTGCCGGTGGAGTGCGTGGTTCGAGGCTATATTTCAGGATCAGCCTGGAAAGAGTACAAAGCGACGGGGGCAGTGTGCGGCATTAGACTTCCCGCCGGACTGAAGGAATCAGACCGGTTGCCCGAGCCAATTTTCACTCCTGCCACCAAGGCGACGAGCGGACACGACGAGAACATTCAGTTTGCCGAAATGACACGGATCGTGGGCCCAGAGCTGAGCAATCAACTGCGCGATGTCAGTTTGAACATATATACAAAAGCCGCCGAATACGCTAGGCAAAAAGGCATCATCATTGCCGACACGAAGTTTGAATTCGGGAGAACGGCGAAGGGCCTCACGTTGGCTGATGAGGTGCTAACTCCGGATTCTTCTCGCTTCTGGCCGGCAGACAAGTATCAATCCGGCCGGGCCCAGAGCTCATTCGACAAGCAATACGTTCGTGACTACCTGGAGGAAATTCGTTGGAATAAGCAGCCGCCGGCTCCGTCCCTACCCGCGGAGGTGGCGCGCCGGACCAGCGAAAAATATCTCGAGGCGTACCGGCAGCTCACGGGACGCGACTTGGATGTGTAACGGTGGCGTCCGCGGGAGAGAACCGTGAGCTTCGCGGACTGGATCATTCTGATTGTGGTCGCGGCTTCTGCCGCCGAGGCGACCAGATCAGGTTTTTTTCAGGAGGCTTTCCACTTGGCAGGCTTGGTGGTCGGGTATCTGCTGGCAGCGTGGAAATACCATGTCCTAGCGGAATCGCTTGCGAGCTATCTGAAGTCGTCGCGGGCGGCTGAGATTGTAGCGTTCCTGGCAATTTTCGTCGGTGTGCTGATCGTCGCAGGCATAGCTGGACGGATTGCACGCTGGGCCATGAAAGAGTCCGGATTGAGCATTCTGGATCGCATCTTCGGGGCTGTGATTGGCATGTTAAAGGGTGGACTGGTGGTAGCTGTGGTGCTGATGAGTATGACGGCCTTCACGCCCACGTCAAAGTGGTTGGAGAACTCACAGTTGGCGGCGTATTTCTTGGTGCTGGGCCGGGCCGCAATCTGGGTAGCACCCGCGGAATTGCGCGCACGCTTTTACCAGGGACTGGATTTGTTGCATCAGCAGCACGCACCCGGCCAGATGGGCACTGGAAGCAGCGCCCCGGGCAGGTAGAAGCGCAGTCTGCGCGACTAACAACTTTTAAGCAGCTTTTCACGAGGAAAAAGAAAGAGAGACGCCGTGAGAGATCAGCTCGAAGCCCTTATTATGCAGATGTACAAAAGCAACATTCTGTATTCCGAGGCCGTGCGTGAATTCAAGAAGCGGTTCATCTTGACGGTGCTCCAGGAAAATAAGGGAAATCAGTGCCGCTCCGCTCGCCAACTTGGCATGCACCGCAATACGCTGAGCCGCACGATTTCAGAACTCAAGATAGATGTGCGGCAGCTCCGCGACGGAATCAAGCGTCCGCCACACAGCGCCCGTCCGGCTGCCTATGAGAAAAAGGCAGCCCGCTAACCAGCGGATTTACAAGTTTCATCGCAAAAACTGAAGGCAGCCCAGAAGGACTGCCTTAGTTACCTGACTCTCTCGCGCCGATCCTAGGTAGAGGGGCGTTTGCGCACAGGCGGTTTCTTCGGCGCTGGGCCGGACTTGGTAAGCAACGCTCCCTTCTCCATGGTCATGACAAATGGATTCGGGGTATAAGAAACTGGCGTACCCTCAAAGTCCAACGTCGCGCCTTCTTTGGGCATAAGTTTGGCCGGAATCGTTCCCGTCATAGTCAGATTGATGTCGGCCCTTTTGGCATCAATGTCGTCCGAGCTCGCGGCGATATCTAGCTCTGTCGTGGAGACTTTCAGGACCGTACCCTCCATCTGCAAGGGCTTGCCTTTGATCGCATTCCAAACCTTTTCCGTATCCTCTGGCTTGCCCTGGGAAAGCACTAGTTCCCACTCCGCAAAAGTCATCTTTTCGGGTGGCGTGTTTTTTACCAGATCCGCCGCTTGTTCAGCCGGGGTCGGAGGGACGTATTGTTTGATAGTGAACCCAGGCGGCGGCAGCGGCGTGGTTCCAGCTTGCGCCAGCAGTTCGTTCCAGCCCTCCTCCGAACCGTGGTACTTCACGTAGCGGCTGTGGCCGAATTTTTTGATCTGATCCTTGCCCGCCGGATCAGCGACTAGGTTCGCGGCACGGGCGATGAAGAAGAGCCCATTCACGTCATCTGGTGGGGTTGCGCTCAGATACGACAATGCGAGGGGATATACATTCTCCACGTTCTTCGGATCGGCTTCGACGGCCGGGCGCAGATACTTTTGCGCTGACGCATAGTCCTTCATCTGCAGAGCGGAAAAGCCGGCGACACTATTCAGCAGCGCACTGAACTGGGTTTTTTGCTTCTCGAAATCGGCATCCGACATGCCGTCCGGCTTCGACATCTTGGGAATCGCCTGCAATCCGCGCTCTGCGTGCTGCTTGGCATCAGCCCATTTTTGGGCTGCGCGCTCGTTGTACGCCAACAAAACCAGGGCACGCGCATTATTCGGGTTGGCAGCCAGTAGGCGGTTGGCGGTGTCTATTACCTTCGCTTGGTTTCCGGCTTGCTGGTAAGCGCCCATCAATAATTCGAGCGCGTCTTCCTTCATTACGCTGTTAGGGTATTGTGCCAAGAACGCTTCCAGGCCGCTGACCTTGGCGGCAGCATCTGTCTGCTGCGCCGCGCCCACGTACGCGTTGTACTCCGCCGGATCCTTGATCTCTTTCTTCTGCGGCTGCGGTTGTGACGTCGCAGGCGGTGCCTGCGTTGGTGCCCCTGTAGTTTGACCGGCTCCTATTGTCGAAAGCGCGAGCACAAACGCCACTAGGCTTTTCTTCATTCGAATGGCTCCTTGAAACTGTTGGGAAATCTGCGGCGTACATCGTAACCCGAGTGCTACCCCCGCCCGCTCACTCAGGTCTTCTCGGAAACGTGGGCTTCTTTGCTCCAACTGATAGGCCGGAAACAACTCCTCAGGACCTCTGGCCAACTTCAGCACGGCCCCGCCCCATTTCCGGTGAGCGGATTATAAGGATGTACTCCGCCTAAGGCAAGCTTGCTTTGCTGCACCACCTTTCCCACCTTGTTAAGATGCTAAGAACGGTGATTGTGTCATGCCGGAAAACAGCAAGAATTCCCTAGCAGGACAAGTAGCGATCGTCACTGGAGCCGGCCGCGGCATTGGCGCCGCCATAGCGCGCAAGCTGGCAGAGCTCGGAGCTACCACTGTACTCTGCGGACGCACACGTACTCCGTTGGAGTCCGTTGCGGCGCTGATCTCTCAGTCGGGAGGGCGGGCGGAGGTCGTCGAGTGCGACGTAATGGATCTGCGCTCGGTCGCAGCGGTCGCAAGCCAGGTGGATCGAAGCTTCGGCCGCGCCGACATTCTGGTCAACAACGCCGGCGTGGACGGCTTCGCGGAGCCTTTGCACCAAATGTCACCGGAGGCCTGGGAACAAATCCTGAACACTAATTTGCGGGGAGCCTACTACTCTATTCGAAGCTTTGCTCCGATGATGATTCGCGCACAGGGCGGCCATATCATCAACATTTCCTCTCTTGCCGGAAAGAATGCTTTGCCCAATGGAGCCGCCTATGCCGCGTCCAAATGGGGTTTGAATGGATTGAGCTACTCGGTGGCAGAAGAGCTACGACGCTACAACATTCGCGTCTCGGTGGTTTGTCCGGGCTCGGTTCACACCGATCTCAGCCCGCATGAGGGCAAAGACCCGAAGAAGATGCTCCAGCCGTCTGATGTAGCGCACGTGGTAGCGATGCTGGTGACGCAGGCACCGC
>JABCYV010000016.1 GCA_013290025.1 Acidobacteriota bacterium | reverse complement strand
CCGCGACCACCTTGGCATCCTTGTTGCCGCGAGTCGGTCGCCCACTTACATCAATTTTCTTCATGACTTCGGCGTAAGGATCTTTGGTGAGGTCGAGTTTAGTCATGCGAATCAGTGTCTGACCGTCTTTGGAAAGCAGGAAATCGTAATTCTGCTTCTTGGTCCCGCTGTCGAAGGTGATGGTCAGAGTGTCGTAATTCGGGAAGTCGCTGGCTTTTAGAGGGCTGATCGTGACATTGACGTTGGGCGGAACGTTGTAATAGGCACGCACATGTCGTTCGATCCGTTTGGTAACGTCCGGTGGCGCCGATTCAGCTGAACAACCCAGGCAAATGAGCAGGATCACAACAGCGGAACGTCGCAAAAGCGTCACTATAAACCGCCTATACATTTGTGTGGCAAAACAAGATTATCTCATAGCGAGCGCGACGAAGGGCCTGACCATGCGGGTTGTGACCGCATTCCGCGCGATCAATTTCAGCTGCCAGACTTGCGGCTGCGCGTAAGCAGGGCGGGTGGCAGCAGGGTGTTCATGGAGCCGGAGCGGAAACCTTCGAGGTCGAGGGTCACAAACTTAAAGCCCAGGGCCTTGAAGATCTGAGTAAACTCAGTGGCCTTTTGCGGAGTTAACGCAAGGGGCAGCTCATCGCGCGCGATCTCGATCCGTACGATGTCGCCATGGTGACGGACCCGGAACTGACGGAACCCAAGACCCCGAAGAGCATCTTCTCCCTGCTCGACGATCCCTAGAATCTCGCGAGTGACGGGACGTCCGTACTCAACGCGTGACGATAAGCATGCCGAAGCGGCTTTGTCCCAGATGCGTAAGCCGGCCGCGCGCGCGAGTTCTCGAACGTCGGCCTTGGTCAAACCGGCGTCTCGTAGAGGCGCCGCGACCCGGTGCTGTTCAGCGGCAAGTTGACCGGGGCGGAAGTCGCCCTGATCATCCAGGTTGACGCCGTAGGCGATGAGATCGAAACTGCGTCCGCGGCGAACCTCCTCCATCACATTGAATAGCTCATCTTTGCAATGGAAGCAACGGAAAGCATCGTTACGGGTGTATTCCGGACGGTCGAGTTCGGCGGTGCTAATGACCTCCAGCGGAATCTCATGTTCGTGAGCAAAGGCAATTGCGTCAGCCAAATGGGTGCGGGCTAGGCTGGGCGAATCAGCGATCACTGCCAGCATGCCGGTCCCCAGCGACTGGTGGGCAACCCACGCCAGGAATCCGGAGTCCACTCCTCCGGAGTAAGCGATGAGAGTGCGACCCATGGCTCGAAGCCGCGCGTCCAGCGTAGCCTGCTTTGAGGCGAGATGTTCGGGCACGGACACAAGTTCATTCTAATACAGTGGGTTTGCGCGTTGCGGGCATCGCCTTACCGATTTGCGCGAGATCAATAGTAGTTGGGAGAAAGGCAACCGGCTGGTAACTAATGAAGGCGCCAGTAGCAGATGACAAACCAAGGCCGCCGTGATAAGGAATCGTGTGCGGGCCCGTCATCGGGAATTCGCAAGATCGCGCGCCAACTCGTCCCACCATGAGATCCAGGTTTGAACCCGATGTTGTAGCGGGTGTCAGCACGCGTCCTTCCACGCTGATCGACCCAGAAGCATACGATGCCAGCGAACAGCAATTCAGTGCCAGCCTGGAACAGGGCCCACAGCCTCGGTTTGTGGTAGAAGGAGAAACCGAAACTGATGCGACAACAATAACGGGGCGGAAAGGGGATGCCTCGATTCAATACAGTGTCGAATCCCAGAACGGGGTACCGTCGGCCGAGCTTGATACCCAAGATCTCATCACGACAGCGCAGGCTGACAAATCAGCGGAGCCTGCAAAAAAGTCAACAGCGCCCCCTGCGCAAGGGGGCCTCCAAGAAGAAGGAAACCCCGAGCGCTGGCGACAGGAAGTGGCCGCCCGGTTGAACAACTACCGTGCCCGGCGCCGACCACGGGCACCGCGCTATCCCTCGCTGCGCTTGAAATTCGAAGAGGATCAGGAGGTGGGAGTCACCCCATCCAGCCTAGTCGAGCCACCGGTTGCAGTTCAGAGTGCTCACCGCACCCGTCCTGCCTTCAAATCGGCCGTAGGCGCGGAGACGCCTGCGAAGATCATTGAATTTCCACGCTCATCCGCGGCTCCGAGCCGTTTCGACGAGCTGGCCGAGCCTATGCTCGATCATCCACGCATTCTGGAGGCGCCGGAGGTCGTCCCTACGCCACCCGCGTTGGGGGGTATTCTGATTGAACCGGCCGAACAACCACCGTGCGAAAAGCGACCTGGATTTGAGATGCCGCTGCAGTCAGCTTCTATGTCGCGGCGCCTCGCGGCGGTTGCGATCGATGGTGTGCTTGTAGCTTGCGCTGTCGCAGTATTCGTCTACATTTTCCTGAGGCTCACCAGGCAAGTACCGGCATTACAACCAGCGGTAGGCACGGCGCTGGTACTCATAGGACTCTTTTGGGTCGCCTACCAATACCTGCTCTTGGTGTATAGCGGAATAAGTCCTGGGTTGAAGTTGGCCGGCCTGCAGCTCCGCCGGTTCGACGGTACGACTGCTCCCCGTCGACTCCGCCGTTGGCGAGTGCTCGCCTCGGTCCTCTCTGGAGTTTCGTTGGGATTGGGCTACGCCTGGTGCTTCCTCGACGAAGATCGGCTCTGTTGGCACGACCGTATCACCCATACCTACATGGCGCCGAAAGAGTGATGGACGCCACTCTGCAAGCTTTCTCTCCACCGATATGTTAAATTTTTAAGTTTGCGCCCTTCTAGCGCAAATCATGTCTTCATCCATTCAGAACGTCAAGCGCCCGGCCGTCAAAGTCTTCGTCGCCACCACGGTGATGCTGACGTTCATATCTTTCTGGCGGGCGGCGGCGATCGTGCTGTCAGATCTGGCGTCGTCCGCTTACTACGCAGGCGGCGATGCCGAAAAGGTCATTGGCAAGAGCGCACCCTGGTTCATCCTGGCGGTGATGCTGTTCAGCTACGCCGTCCGCGCGCTCTATATCGAGTCCAGCAGCATGTTCGTACGCGGCGGCGTGTACCGCGTGGTCAAGGAGGCCATGGGCGGTACGCTGGCCAAGTTTTCAGTCTCAGCCCTGCTCTTTGATTATGTACTGACCGGGCCCATCAGTGCGGTTTCGGCGGGCCAGTACCTGGCGGGATTTATCGAGGACATCGGTCGCTATCTCCACCACCCTTTTCCGAATTTTCCCGAGAACAGCTTTGCGGCAGTGTTCGGGGTGCTAGTCGTGCTTTATTTCTGGCGAAAAAACGTGCAGGGCATCCACGAATCCAGCGAGAAGGCCGTACAGATCATGGTGATTACCACCGTGATGGTGGTGTTGCTAATTCTGTGGTGTGTGTTCACAATTTTCCGCGGCCCGACGATCCAGCTACCCCCGAATCCCCTGCACCCAGGAGTGGTTCTTCTCAACAAGGAATCTTTGGGCTGGCTAAATGGGACTTGGATCAGTCATCTGACGTTGATCATCCTGTTCGTGGGTTTTGGCCATTCAGTCCTAGCCATGAGCGGGGAAGAAACGCTGGCCCAGGTCAATCGTGAGATCGAACATCCCAAGCTGAAGAATCTGGAAAAGACGGGCTTGGTGATCTTCATTTACAGCCTGCTGTTTACTTCGCTGGTTTCCTTCTTTGCGGTCATGATGATTCCGGACAAGGTGAGGCCGGAATACTTTGCCAATTTAATTGGCGGCATCACTTTGTACCTTGCGGGTCCAACCTGGGCCAAGGTGGCATTCCACGGTTTCGTCGTACTGGTGGGGGTCCTGATTCTGGCAGGCGCTCAGAACACCTCCATCGTAGGCGCTAACGGGGTGCTGAACCGGGTGGCGGAGGACGGCGTTCTGACTGACGCTTTTCAGAAGCCGCACCCGCGCTACGGCACCAGCTACCGCATCATCAACCTAATTGTCGGCATGCAGTTGTTGACCATCATTGCCAGCCGCGGCAATGTGTTCGTCCTAGCGGGTCTCTATGCGTTCGGCGTGATCTGGAGTTTCGCCCTGAAGTCCTTAGCGGTATTGGTCCTGCGCTATACCGAGCCCGGAAATCGCCAATGGAAGGTACCAGGCAATTTTCACGTGGGAGGACGCGAAGTACCGATTGGACTGATCCTGATCTCCGCTGTACTGTTGACGACCGCCTTGGTGAACTTGCTCACAAAGTCGGAGGCGACTATTGCCGGAGTTACATTCAGCCTGATTTTCTTTGGTCTTTTTTCCTACTCTGAACATCGGGTGACCAAAGCGCGGCACGGCAAACCGGAGAACTTGGACCAATTCCGCGTCTACGGGAACCAGGAACTGGGCAGCGGCGCTCTAGGAGCGCGGCCGGGGAGTATTCTGGTTGCAGTTCGCGATCCGAAGAATCTTTATTACCTCCGCGAGGTCCTGCGGCGCACCGACACCACCCGACAGGACGTGGTGGTGATGACGGTGCGGCTCTACCATCGGGAACACTCCTTCACTGGTAGCGCCGAACTCGACGCCGGCGAAATTTTCGACCACTACGAGCAGGAACTGTTTACCGCTGCCGTCGCCGCGGCCGAAAAGGAAGGCAGGCCAGTCTCATTGCTCGTGGTCCCTGGGAGCGATGTGTTTGATGCGATCGTTTTGACCGCACAGCGGCTGGATTCAAGCCGGATTGTGTGCGGCCTCTCCAATAAACTTACCGCGGATGAGCAGGCTAAACGGACTGGAGACGCATGGGAGAAGCTACCGGAACCGCGGCCACGGATCACGCTGGAAGTCCATTTGCCCGACGGCACCATCCGCGAATATCCACTGGGGCCGCACACGCCACGCATGCGTCCCCAGGATCTGGAACTCATGCACAAGGTGTGGCTGGATGTGACATCGGATCCGAAGTACTGCGGCGCTCATCACTACCACATTGTCGCCTTGGCACTTGAGGAGCTGCAGCGCGAATTGAGTACGGAGCAGCGGACGGCGTTGCTGGCAAAATTGAACGAAGAGTTGCACAAGGACGGAAGCAGCACTCCACCGTGTCCCTGATGAATCACGTCGACCTCTCCTGCTAACATCACCTGGTGACTGCAAATTCTCCTATAAGAATGCGCTTTGCCCCTTCGCCGACTGGCCATTTGCACGTTGGCAACGCGCGCACAGCTCTCTTTAACTGGCTTTTTGCCCGTCAAAAACGCGGCGCCGTGGTGCTGCGTATCGAGGATACCGATGTCGAGCGCAGTGAGGCGCGCTTCGAAGATCAGCTGATCGACGACCTGAAGTGGCTAGGACTGGACTGGGACGAAGGGCCGGATGTTGGCGGGCCCTACGCGCCGTACCGCCAGTCAGACCGTTTGGATGTTTATCGTGAATACGGGGAGCGACTGCTCGACGAAGGCAAGGCGTACTTGTGTTTCTGCACAGAAGACGAACTGCAGCAAGAGCGTGATCGGGCCCAAGCAGAAAGCCGCCAACAAATCTACTCGGGCAAGTGCCGGATGATTGATCCTGACGAAGCCAAGCGGCGGAGGGCGGGTGGCGAGTCTGCAGCGATCCGGCTAAGAATTCCCGAGCATCCCATCCGGTTTCACGACATTGTGCACGGGGATGTGGAGTTTTCGAACGAAGTGGTGAGCGATCCCATCATTCTGCGCTCGAACGGCATGCCCGTCTACAACTACGTCGTGGTGATTGACGACGCGCTGATGAAGATCACGCATGTGATTCGCGGCGACGATCATCTTTCCAATACCCCAAAACAAGTTGCGCTGTACGAAGCTTTGGGCTGGCCGGTCCCGGAATTCGCTCATCTTTCAACGATTCTTGGCAGTGACCGCGAGCGGCTGTCCAAGCGCCACGGAGCGACGTCGATTGCCAACTTCCGCGACATGGGCGTGCTGCCAGAGGCGCTGATGAACTATCTAGCGCTGCTAGGTTGGGCGCCGACTGGTGGCACGCGCGAAATCTTCAGCCTGGAAGAGCTGGTGAAGGAATTTTCCCTGGAACGGGTGACGCCGTCCCCGGCGGTGTTCGATATGGAGAAGCTGTACTGGCTGAACCGGCACTACATCAAGCAATGCGAGTTGCAACGGCTGACTTTCCTGGGGTTGGAGTTTTTTGCGAAGTCAGGCGTTCTGGACAGGAATCCGACTTCTCCGCCAAACTCCGATCGGACTGTGTTCGTTGAGAAAAGCCTATTGGATTGGTTCTCCAGAGTCACGGAACTGTTTGCACCTTATGTGGATCGCCTCGATCAGCTCCCGGAACGAGCTTCTCCGATTTTTAGCTATGACGCGAGGGCCGCCCTCGCCGCGCCCGAGAACGCCGAAGTTCTTGCATGGCCACAGACTAAAGCAGTGCTGGACAGGTTCGCGGTTAAGGTACTGGAGAATGAATCTGCCCAGGTGGGCAAACTTTCCGCCGAGGAGTTCAACAAAATCGTTAGCGAGGTGAAAGCCGAAACCGATGTGAAAGGTAAAGAACTTTTTCATCCCATACGAATCGTTGTGATGGGTTCGCACTCTGGCCCAGCGTTTGACAAGCTCATTCCAGTCCTCGAAGAAGGCAGCCGTCTGAATCTGCCGAAGCATGTGCTCAGCGTGCGGGAGCGGGTGGAAGCGTTCAGCAAGGCCCGGCTGGGATAAAATGTATCTACGGATCTAGATCGGGTCCTTGGTTTCTACCGCTTTAAGATCTCCTGCAGAGCCCTCTTCAGATCGGAAAATTGGAAGGGATACCCACTGGCGATCAGCTTGGCAGGCTCCACGCGCTGACTGGCGAGCAGGAGTTCGTCGGCCATCTCGCCGAAAGCCAGACGCGCGGCAAATGCAGGCATTGGGAAAATGGCTGGACGCGACAGGACCGACGCTAGGGTCTTGCTGAATTCAGCGTTGGTCGCCGGCCTGGGCGAAACAACGTTGACTGGCCCTTGCAGCAAGTCGCTCTTTAGTGCGTGGTGAATGGCTCCCACCACGTCACGGACGTGAACCCAACTCCACCACTGGCGTCCGTCAGCCATTTTGCCGCCCAGACCGAGGCGGAAGGGCAAGAGCATCTTCTGCAAAGCGCCGCCATCTGCGCTCAGCACCACGCCGAGCCGTATTTGTGCGGTGCGAATTCCTGCCGCCGCTGCCGGCTGTGTGGCAGCTTCCCACTCGCGACACACTTCGGCAAGAAAGTCATTCCCGGAGGGGCTGTCCTCGCCCAGAATATCCTCGCCCCGATTGCCATAGTACCCGATGGCGGATCCGGAAATCAGCACCTCTGGCGGCCGCGAAGCCTTGGCCAAGGCCTCTGCTAAATGACGGGTTCCCAGCCGGCGGCTGTCCAGAATGCGCTGCTTCTTTGCCTCAGTCCAACGGCCCACGATCGATTCCCCGGCAAGGTGGATGACCGCCGCGAAGCCCGAGACCGATTCTGGCGGCAGTCGGTGGGCTGGCTCCCAGGAGACCTGTCCACTGCCAGATGCGGCGCCACGAACCAGGCGCGTTACGTTGAATCCGCGTGATGCCAGTGAGGGCAGAAGGGCTGCGCCAATGGGTCCCGAGACTCCGCTAACCAGAATTCGAGACGAACTCGCCAACGTGGCCACCAAGCAAATGTACCAGATGGAATTAGAAGGCCGATTTCCCGCTCCTACGGGAGGCGTGACCCTTCCCGGAGGCTTCTTGCTGGGGGATATAATCGAGCATGGCGACTCTGCGCGAACAGATCGCGACCACTGCGCTTCATGTCACCAAGTACCGTGAACTGATGCGGCGCATGCGGGAAAATCGTCCCAACGACGATCTGGAACTCATTCGCAAAGCTTACGAATTCTCCCAGAAGCATCACGCCGGCCAGACCCGCGCCTCTGGACAACCTTACCTGGTGCATCCCCTGGAAGTGGCTTTGGTTTTGGCCGAAATGAAGATGGACCCGGTCGCCATCGCGGCCGGATTGCTGCACGACTCGGTCGAGGACACTTCGGTTACGGTGGTAGATATCCGTAAAGAGTTTGGTGAGCAGGTGGCCCACATCGTGGAGGGCGTCACCAAGATTAGTGCCCTTGACTTCGTTACCCGCGAGGAGCAGCAGGCCGAGAACCTGCGCAAGATGATGCTGGCGATGGTGGACGACATCCGGGTGGTGCTGATAAAGCTGGCCGATCGCCTGCACAATATGCGCACGCTGGAACATCTGCAGCCCGAGCGGCAGCAGAAGATCGCCAGGGAGACACTGGATATTTATGCCCCCATCGCCCACCGGTTGGGCATGGGCAAGATTCGTGGCGAACTGGAGGACCTCGGCTTCCGTTACGTTGACCCGATTTCCTACCAGCAAGTGGAAGAAGCTGTAGAAGCGCGACGCAAGGCGGGAGAAGCTTTCCTGGGGCGCGTGGAACAGATATTCCACGACAAACTGAACGAGGCTGGAATTACCGCGAAGGTCGAGAGCCGGATCAAGCGCCTGTACAGCATCCACAAGAAGCTGCAGCGGCAACATATCGCCGTGGAACAGGTATACGACCTTTATGCAATGCGGGTAATCACTGAGTCTGTGCAGGACTGCTACGCGGTGCTGGGAATCATTCACAACCTGTGGCGACCTGTGCCCGGTCGAATCAAGGACTTTATCGCCATGCCTCGGCCGAATTTTTACCAGTCGCTGCATACTTCGGTCATTTCGGAGGAAGGCACGCCATTTGAGGTGCAGATTCGCACCGAAGAAATGCACAAGATGGCAGAAGAGGGAATCGCCGCCCACTGGAAATACAAGGACGGTCCGGTTTCAGCCCAGGATGAGCAGCGGTTGGCGTGGCTGCGGCAGGTAGTGGAATGGCAGCGCGACGTATCCGATCCCGGCGAGTTCCTCTCAACCCTGAAAATCGATCTGTACCCGGAGGAGGTCTACACCTTTACGCCCAAGGGCAAAGTCGTGGTATTGCCCCGGGACGCCTCGCCCATTGATTTTGCCTATTCGATTCACACCGAAGTAGGCCACAGTTGCGTCGGCGCGAAGGTGAATGGGCGCATGGTACCGCTGCGCTTCAAGTTGCATAGCGGCGACATCGTGGAGATCCTCACCCAGCCGGGGCACAAGCCGAGCCGGGATTGGTTGGGAATTGCCAAATCATCGCGCGCCCGCAATAAGATCAAGCATTGGCTCAACCTGCACCAGCGCGAGCGCGCCATTGAAATCGGCCGCAAGCTGATTGAGAAGGAGGCGCGCAAGTATAGGGTCGCTCTCAAGGAAATCAAAGACGAAGAGCTGCTAAAGATTGCTTCCGATTATGGCGTAGGCCGTCCTGATGACTTGATGGCTGGCATTGGTTATGGCAAATTCTCGGCGCGACAAGTGTTGGCGCGGCTCGCTCCGGCGGCCAGTGAGCCGGCCACTGAAGGCGAGGGGGAGAAATCCGGCGGAATTGCCAGCGTAGTGCGGCGCGTTTTCGGCGGAGACCATAACAACAACGCCATCCGGGTCAAGGGACATGGCGACCTCCTCGTTTACCGTGCCCGATGTTGTAATCCTATCCGTGGCGAGTCGGTCGTCGGTTATGTAACGCGAGGCAAAGGCGTGGCTGTGCACGCTCTCAACTGTCCCAATGTGATGAATCTGATGTACGAACCGGAGCGGCGGATCGACGTGGAATGGTCTCGTGATGATGAAACACCAACCTCTTACCCCGTGAAGCTGACCGTCTACTGCGACGACCGATTCGGCATGTTGAAGCAGATCACTGCGGTCATCAGCGACACCCAGACCAACATCCGCAACGTCGAAGCCCGCACCTCCAACGGCCAAGCCAATGTCGATGTGATCCTCGATATCGCTGACCTCAAGCACCTGGAGAACATCATCAACGGCGTGCGCAAGATTCCTGGCGTGCACGATGTGCAGCGGCTGCAGAGAGTGTGAGAGGTAATGGCGGCTGAAGGCCACGCTGTGTTCCGTTGAAAGTATGGAAAGTGGCCCGTTGCGTCAACGATCCTCGAATCAGTACGAGGCGACAGAGCCCAGTGCTTCTCAACGCGATTAGAACGCCCCTCGGATGAGGCCCAACATATCTACACACAGGTGAGCCAGAATCGCCGGGATGATTCTTCGGGTTCGTACATAGTAGATTGAAAACACCGTGAAGAAAAATGTCAGTGCCAGCCCGTTTGCTGGCCCTTGGTATAGGTGATAGCTCATCTGGGCAACAACGCTGACGATGACTGCTAGTCCGCGGCTTCCGCCGAAATTCATGACCTCCGACATAGTGTAGGCGCGAACGATCAACTCCTCGAAGAATGGGTTCAAACAAATGAACGCAATCGACAGAGAAGAGAGTCCAAATCCGAACATTGAGTTTAGTGGCTTTGGCACGAAAAAGTGTCCTGCGTATGCCCTATAACAGTATTGGAGGGGAACCAAGAAGAGGTAGGTGGCTACATAGGCTACCTCGAGAAGCCCCAGCGCCCTTGGGACATCAGCGAACTCAAGCTTCCATCCGATGTCCTTCCACGTTTTGCCTTGCATAGACATTACGTACCAGAGCACCGTCAGTGAGGTTGCTTGCGTTATCAAGGCTCCTATGAGTCGAAACTGTTGTTGCATTGGTGCACTTGGCGCAGTACCGCCAAGCAGGAAGTAAACAGAACCAGCAACTGGCATCGAAAGGCCCACCCACAGGACTAGTCCAAGGTGCTGCAACCGCTGAGGAGGCTCTGCCCAAGCGCACCTGCGGTCATGGTATGTGACGCAGTTTCTGCCGATGATGCGAAGGTCGTCGGTGTAGGTGTGGTGGTGGGCACGGTAATTGGAGTTTAGGAGAATCCTGAGCAAGCGCGATGATTACGAAGGTGTAACTTGGGGTAACATCGTGAACATCGTTAATTAGCGGCGGAGAATCTCTCATGCGCGAAGTTATTTCCACCAAAGACGGGCCCCAGGCCATCGGCCCCTACTCCCAGGCTATCAAGGCGAATGGATTTGTGTTTGTCTCGGGACAGGTAGCGATTGATCCGACTAGTCAGCAGGTCATCAGCGGCGATGTAGCGGCGCAGACTGAGCGCGTGATGAAAAACCTTGCCGGAATTCTGAAAGCAGCGGGAAGCGGACTGGAGAAGGTTGTCCGCTCCACCGTGTTTCTGAAGAACATAGGTGACTTCGCGGCGATGAATGAAGTCTATGGCAAATACTTCTCATCCGCGCCGCCGGCCAGATCGACCGTGGAAGTTGCCCGTTTGCCTAAGGATGTGCTGGTGGAAATTGACGTGATCGCACTGGCGTAGGATTTTGCAGTTTGGGATTCGGGTTAGTGGGGTAGAATCCAAGGTCGCTTGCCGGTTCCCAATGCAACGCGGAATTGGCACCCAAGGATCTGGAGGGCATGAATGCTTAGCAAAATGCTTTTGATTGCCATCCTTGTGCTTGCGGCTACCACTGCTTTTGCGCAGAGCAGCACAGTTAAGAAAAAGACTGCTCCACCTGCTAGCGGACCCACGAAGGTGACGGGCGAGCCCACAAAGACGCCTTCAGGGCTGGAATACTGGGAGATCAAGGTCGGAACGGGTCCAAGCCCGGCGGCGGGCCAGACGGTTCAGGTTCATTACACCGGCTGGCTGACCAATGGTAAGAAATTTGACAGCTCAATAGGCGGCAAGCCCTTTGAATTCACTCTGGGCGCCCATGAAGTGATCAAGGGTTGGGACGAAGGAGTGGGCGGAATGAAGGTGGGAGGCAAACGGCAACTGAAAATCCCTCCCGATCTCGCCTATGGAGAACGCGGCTATCCCGGCGCCATACCGCCGAGCGCAGCACTAATCTTCGATGTGGAACTGATGGGCGTGCAGTAGGATTTTAACCACGAAGGGCACTAAGTCGCACGAAGCGAAGAACGAAAGATTTCCTTCGTGGGCTTTAGTGTCCTTTGTGGTTTTCTTGCTCTTAGGCCTTGACTACTTTGCCGCTGCGCAGGCAGGAAGTGCAGACGCGCATCCGCTTGGTAGCACCCTTGACCTTGGCCCGCACCGGGCGAAGATTTACATTCCAACGCCGCTTGCTCACGTTGTGCGCGTGGCTGATGGCGTTTCCAAATTGCGGCCCTTTGCCGCAGACGTCACAAACTTGTGCCATGACTGCTCCAGATCAGTTCAAAATTGAAGTGTAAAGCATAGATTTTACCGGATTTTAGCGCGTTTAGCCAATTCTTCCGGTTGGGTGGCGGATCGTTCCACACTGGTGTGATCCCGAGGCCCCGCGCTCTCACCAGCGGGGCGAGGGACAACTTTAGAGGTCGAGCATTTTCGTCATCACTGTCATTCCGAGCGAAGCGAGGAACCCCTGCTCAGGAAGTGAAGAAAGGGGGTAGGGATGCCCTTCGACTGCGCTCAGGGCAGGCTTTCGACTTCTCTGGCCTCTCGCAAGCGAGAGGTCAGATTCGCTCAGCATGACAGTGCCTGTGCGATACTGAAATCATGGAGCCATCGGCGGATCCTAAGTCGGTCAAGGTCGGCCTGACGACCGGATCGGGCGTAGAGATTGAGTGGAAGGACGGCCATCGTTCGCACTACTCGTTCATATTTCTGCGCGATGCCTGTCCCTGCGCTCTCTGTGATGATGAGCGTGCAAGGAGTGGCCGGAAGCCCGGAGACCCTCCTAAAACGGCGCCGGGCGCGCTGCCCATGTTCAAGCCGGCCGTCAAGGCGACCTCGGCGGAAGGCGTGGGCAAGTACGCCATCAAGTTTCATTTCAATGATGGACACGAGTTAGGGATTTATTCCTGGCAATTTCTACGCGATGTATGCCCCTGCGAAGAGTGCAAAGCTCTCCAGTCAGCCGCCAGGATGAGATAACACCACAAAATTTCCCTCAGCTGCTTCCGTCTGGGTTTTCGCGTGCTAGCTAATCCAATAGAAGACGCGAACTGCAGATCCCTCGGTGCCCTCGGAATGACAATGTAATAAAGTCTTCAAAAACCTGCCAAGGCTACAGAAGGGTCGCTGGAAAACAAAGCCTTGCCTTGGCCGAGCGCTCTTCGCAATCATGAATTACCAATCCCCTGTAAAATCTATTCAGCGATCTCGGAGCCTTTCTAGTTGTCGTTTCTCGATCAACTCAATCCGCAGCAGCGTGAAGCCGTCGAAACCACGGAAGGCCCGGTGCTCATTCTGGCGGGGGCGGGCAGCGGGAAGACGCGTGTTATCACCTATCGCATCGCCCATCTGATCGAGAATCTGAGTGTCATGCCCGAATCTATCCTGGCGATGACCTTTACCAACAAAGCCGCAGCAGAAATGGTCGAGCGCGTGAACAAGTTGGTGGGCGGATTCTCCATCGCCAAGCCGGTCATCGCTACTTTCCACTCATTCTGTGTCCGGATGCTGCGACGGGACATCGAAGCGCTTCGCATTCCCGCCGCCGTGCCCGGTGTACCGCCGATCGGACACACCAAGAGCTTTGTCATTTACGACGAGACCGATCAGCAGCAGGTAGTCAAGTCAGTTATGCGGAGGCTGGGGATTGACGACAAGCAGAATACGCCACGCTCCGTGCTGGCGCATATTTCCTGGGCCAAGAATCATATGCTCGATCCTCAGGAGGTCTACCTGCAGTCGGCCGACCCCAATACTGAGCGCGTGGCCCAGATTTACGCTGAGTATAAGAAAGAACTGGCCAAAGCCAATGCGCTCGATTTCGACGACCTTCTGCTTGAAGCCGTGCGTCTGCTGAAGGCCGCGCCAGCGGTCCGTGAATACTACAACCGGCGTTTTCAGTACGTCATGATTGACGAGTACCAGGACACGAACCGCCCGCAATACGAACTGATGCGCTTGCTGGCCGGGGACCGGCACAATGTTTGCGCGGTTGGTGACGAAGACCAATCCATTTATTCGTGGCGGGGAGCTGATATCCGCAACATTCTCGAGTTTGAGCAGGACTTCCCAGAAGCAAAGATTATCCGGCTAGAGCAGAACTACCGCTCGACCCAGAACATTTTGCAGGGCGCGTCGGCCGTGGTTGCGAATAATCTCAAGCGTAAGGGCAAGAACCTTTGGACATCACGCCAGGGCGGAACGAAGATCGGCTGTTACGAAGCGCCGGACGGCGAGAACGAGGCCTTGTTCGCCGCCGACTATGTTGCAAAATATCTTCGCGAAGCGGTCGACCAGGGCGAGAACGCTCGCGCCGCGGTGCTCTATCGGACTAACTCGCAATCGCGGCTGTTTGAAGAGGCCATGCGCCGTTATCAGTTGAAATATCACGTGGTCGGCGGCTTTTCGTTCTACGAGCGGGCCGAAATCAAGGACATGATTTCGTACTTAAAAGTAATTCACAATCCAGATGATTCAATCTCGCTGCTCCGGGTGATCAATACGCCGGTGCGCGGAATCGGCAAAACGTCTATGGAGACGCTGGAGCGAGTCGCGCTGGAAACTGGCGTCTCGTTGTGGGACGCAATCGAGGAGGCAATCAAACGGCAACTGCTTCCGCAAAGAGCGTTGGCCGCGCTCCGGAGCTTCCGGGACCTGATCGAAGATGGGCGCGCCATGTTGGCTGGGACCTACGTGGAACGGCTGGAACAGAGTGCAGCGCGGACCCGCCCTGAGCGAGAGTCGAAGGGGCCCTCGCCCGCGTCGGAGGAAAGACAAGCTGTCCCGCAGGTCGAGGCCCCGCAGTCCGAAGCGTGGCGCTCGGAAGAAGACATTGCTTTCGATCCAACTGAAGACGACAACATCTCATTCGACTTCGGGACGGCTGATGATCACACTCTGGATGCGACCGTTGATGAACCAACCGCGAAAGCGGGCGAGGGCTTGCGCAGCACACGAACCGATGACGACTCTGGGTTCCGTACTCCAGGGAGTGCGGCTAACACAGCCGACATTTTGAAGTTCCTCATCGACCGCACTGGTTATATCAAGCTGCTCGAGGAAGAAGACACGCCGGAAGCGTACTCTCGGATTGAAAACCTCCGTGAACTAGTCAACGCAGCCATGGATTCACGCGATCGCGGTGAAACGCTCGACCAGTTCCTGGATCACGCGGCATTGGTAAGCGACGCCGACGCCTATGACGAGCGTGCCCAAATCACCTTAATGACATTGCACGCGGCCAAGGGGCTAGAGTTTCCGTTGGTATTCCTGTGTGGGTTGGAAGAGGGATTGTTTCCGCACTCTCGTACGTTCCTGCATCCTGACGATATCGAGGAGGAGCGGAGACTGTGTTACGTGGGCATGACCCGGGCCATGGACATCCTTGTCCTGAGCCGGGCGGTGTATCGCCGCCGCTACGGAACCGATCTGCCTGAGGCCAGTGTACCCTCACGCTTTCTGGAAGAAATCCCCTCACAGCTAGTGGAACAACTGGGAACACCTCGCAGACATGCAGCTCTATCGCGGGCGGGGGCCCCTTCCACTGGCGCTCAGGGCAGGTCCGCGCCACATGACGGACACTATGCCTACGAAGACGAAGATCAGTCGGTAAGTTGGGCGGGACGCCAGAAGCGGCGCACTCCGGCTGCGACATATTCAGGGAAGGCGTACAACTCGATTGAAAACATCGCAGAATTCTTTGCCTCGCGCGGCAAGAAGTTCAGCCTTCCGAAGCTGCCGATAGAAGAGCCAAAGGGCAAGAAAGGATTCCGGCCAGGGCAGAAAGTACGACATCCCAAATATGGCGAGGGCACCGTCTATCAGCGCGAAGGAGACGGTGAAGAAGCCAAGATTACGGTACAATTCCCTCGCTTCGGTCTGAAGAAGTTGGTGGAGAAGTACGCTCAGTTGGAGCAGGCTTGATCTTAAGTTTTTAACGAGAGGACTAATGGCTAATAGCAAGGGCTTGAGCAGGGAAGAACGTAAGAAGAAAAAGCGGGCAGCGCGCAAGAAGCACAAGACGGAAAAGCCGCTGGCGCAGCGCGACTACGCGCGAGGCGCCAAGAAACGCAAAGTAAAGAAGATGGCACGCGGCACGGCGAAGAGATAGTGCTGAGCGGTGCGGGCAACTCGCCCGCGCCGCGCTGCGTTGAGCGGGATTCAGGAGAAGCCGCCCTTTGGCACAACCACCGATAACCACCAACCCGACCAAAGAGGTCATCCGAACATCGGACAACCAACTCCTCTGTTGCAAATCCATCGACAAGCTGATCGCTGAGGCCGATGAACCCGGTCATAGACTGAAGAAGACCCTCGGCCCATGGTCGCTGACTGCCCTAGGCATCGGCGCAATCATAGGTTCGGGCATATTCGTCCTCACTGGAACGGCGGCAGCCGGCGAGTATTTTGAGGCGCCCTCCATATTGCGCACTCAGCTCATGGACCTAGTCGTCAACCTTGTAAGACACGGAAGTACGGCGGGTGCATTAATGCACGGGCGTCCGCCGGCAGGGCCGTCCATCGCCATCTCCTTCGTCTTGGTGGCGTTCGCGTGCAGCTTTGCTGGACTGTGTTACGCGGAACTGGCGTCGATGATCCCGATCGCGGGCAGCGCCTATACCTATTCCTACGCTACGCTGGGCGAGATTTTTGCGTGGATTATCGGCTGGGACTTGATTCTGGAATATGTGGTCAGCAATGTTGCGGTTGCTGTAGGTTTCAGCGGCTACATCAAGGCCCAACTGGCGGCATTCGGCTTGATCCTATCGGACAAGTGGGCCAGTCCAGTGCGGGCCGGTGGACACTGGACGGGCGCCTATTTTAACCTTCCCGGCTTCCTCATTGTTTTCATCCTGACCTTACTGTTGGTACGGGGCGTGCGCGAGTCGGCGGAAGCCAACAACGTAATGGTCACCATCAAAATCGGCGCCATTCTTACGTTCCTGGTAATCGGCGGCATGCTAGTCAATCCCGCCAACTGGAAACCGTTTGCTCCGTCCGGATTTGCTGGGATCGTTACTGGCGGAGCCATCGTATTCTTCACCTACATTGGTTTCGACTCAGTATCGACGGCGGCGGAGGAGTGTCGCAACCCACAACGTGATCTGCCCTTCGGCATCATCGCGTCCTTGATTATCTGCACCATACTCTATGTGGGCGTAGCGATCGTGTTGCTGGGCATGATGAAGTACACCACCTTCGTTTCCGGAAAAGCCGCCGAGGCGCCGGTCGCGTATGCGCTGCAGCAGTTAGGCGCGCGTCCGTTTTTCCGTTCGGTGATCATAGTAGGGGCTTTGACGGGCATGATTTCGTCACTGCTCGTCTTTCAATATGGACAGGCGCGGATCTGGTACGCCATGTCTCGGGATGGCTTGTTGCCCAAACTGTTCTCCGCCGTCCATCCCAAGTTCAAGACACCGCATTGGTCCACCTGGATTGCCTGCTTTGCGGTTGGAATTCCGGCCGGCCTCGTGGACATCGGCGACGCTGCCGACCTTTCTAACATCGGCACGCTGTTTGCCTTTGTACTCGTTTCTCTCGGCGTAATCTTATTACGCCGCAAGCAACCCGACCGTCGGCGCGCTTTCCGCGTTCCCTTCGTTCCGTGGTTCCCCCTGATCTCAATCATCCTGTGTGGCGGCCTGATGACGGGCTTGACGGTCATCACCTGGATCCGCTTTGTGGTGTGGCTCACCATCGGACTGTGTATTTACATTTTCTACAGCCGCCGCCACAGCGAGTTTGCCAAGGCCAAGAGCTAATCTCTGATCTCAGATTGCAGACTTCAGACTGAACAATGGAAATCGTAGGATCTAAGAAGTAGGAAATCTGCAATCTAGAATCTACAATCTTAGATTGTGAGCTCGCGGTCCAGTCCGTTTATTCTTTCCCTGCCCAAGGCTGAGTTGCATTTGCACCTGGAAGGTGCAATCGATCCCGCGACTCTGCTCGAACTATGGCAAAAACATGGCAAGGAAGGCACGCTCGCCGAGGTCGAGCAACTTTATCGCTATGCCGACTTTAACGGCTTCCTCATGGCATTCAAAGCCGTGACGGAAGACTTGCGGACTGCCGAAGATTACGAACTCGTCACCTACCGTCTGATGGAAAAGCTCAAGGCGGAAAGCGTATTGCACGCGGAAGTGTACGTATCCGTCGGCGTATGTCTGTGGCGCAAGCAGGACTTCGATCGAATCTTTGAAGGACTGGAACGCGGGCGAGAGCGCGGTGAACGCGATTTCGGCGTATCGTTACTGTGGATTTTTGACGCAGTACGCCAGTTTGGCGCCGAAGCGGCTCAAAGCGTGTTTGAACTCGCGGCGCGCTATCGTGATCGTCATGTTGTGGGAATCGGCATTGGCGGCGACGAGCAGAAAGGCCCTGCGGAACTGTTCCGCGACGCCTACGCGTATGCGGCCGATCAAGGGTTACGCCTGACGGCTCACGCCGGGGAGACTGCCGGTCCGGAGTCCATTTGGGGCGCCTTGAACCTCCGCGCCGAGCGCATCGGGCACGGACTTACGGCTTGGCAGGATCCCGAACTGGTGGAAGAGCTGACTACCAGGCAGATTCCGATGGAGATTTGCATCAGCAGTAATCTGCGGACCGGTTGCTGCCGCGAGCTGGCGGATCATCCGGTTCGAAGATATTTTGATCAGGGCTTGATGGTTACGCTTAACACTGACGACCCAGCGATGTTTCGTACATCCCTAGCTCAGGAATATCAACTGGCCCGAGAGTCATTCGGCTTCACTGATGAGCATCTGCGCGAGTTAGCACGCAACTCCTTCGAAGCATCCTTCCTTCCCGCGGAAAAGAAACTGAATTTTCTGAATTTGTTTGACGCCACAGTGGTGCGACCGTAACCTTTTTTGGATCGCTACCTCGTACGTGGAGTCTGGCATGAGAGTATCCCGGGTTGCTTGTTTCTGCCTCACTACTTTGTGCTCGACTACATTCCTTTGGGCCGCGCCCCGGCCGGCCTCATCCCCGGAAGCTCTCATCCTTACGAATATCAATGTTGTGGACACGCGCCAGGGCGAAGTAAACCACAACATGACCGTAGTGATAAAAGGCGGTCGGATCACGGCGGTTGCGAGAGTAGGGCTGATTGGCCAAGGACATCACATTCGCGTGATCAATGCCCACGGAAAATACCTGATTCCAGGCTTGTGGGACATGCACGTTCACAGCGCATTTGTCCCCGGTACTTGGGATGAAAGGATCATCTATCCGCTCTACATCGCCAACGGAGTGACGGGCATACGTGATATGGGTGGAGATCTCGATCTGCTGGAGCAAAGACGCGCCCGCATCGCACGTGGAGAATTGGTCGGTCCACGCATGATCATCGCGGGGCCGTTTCTAGTAGACGCGAAACCTGATCGCCAGACGATCAAAGTGACCACGCCTGAAGACGCTCGCAAGGCGGTGGACACTTTGAAGACGCGAGGGGTTGACTTTGTGAAGATTCTGTCCGACCTCTCCCGCGAGTCCTACTTCGCGATTGCGCAGGAAACCGAGAAAGAGAAGATTCCTTTTGTAGGTCACGTACCCGATTCCATCAGTGTGGCTGAAGCTTCGTCAGCGGGACAGAAGAGTATCGAACATCTGACCGGGGTCTTGCTGGCCTGTTCGTACCATGAAAGCGAACTCCGTGAGGAGAGGTTGAAAGCACGAGCGAATCATGATTACGCCGCATTTTCGGGGATTTCAAAGCAATTGATGGCGACCTACGACCCCGACAAAGCCCACCACCTGTTCTTCGAGCTGGCTAAGAACAACACCTGGCAGGTGCCGACACTGGTCTCGACCGAGACCAGCGCGAGCATCGACGCCCCAAATCTGGGAGCAGATCCCAAACTGAAGTATGTCCCCGCTTCGGTGAAGGAGCAGTGGGCACCTGAGAAGCTGCTCAAACAGACGCCACCGCAGCAATTGGCCGCTTCGAGGACGGAAGCGGCTCGTGACCTCGAGCTGGTTAACGCCATGCACGAGACGGGAGTACAGTTCCTGGCCGGGACTGATGGGCCTGACCCTTATGTATTTCCCGGATTCAGCCTGCATGACGAATTGGGGTGGCTGGTAAAGAGCGGGTTTACGCCTTTGCAAGCGTTGCAGGCAGCTACAATCAACCCAGCGGTATTTCTGCTCAAGTCGGACCAGTACGGAGTAGTCGAGCCTGGTCACGTAGCCGATCTGGTGTTGCTGGATGCAAATCCGGTCGAGGACATCCGCAACACTCGCAGGATTTTTGCCGTAGTGGTGGGAGGAAAATATTACTCCCGCCGAATCCTGGATGAGATGCTCGACCAAGTAGGGCAAGCGGCGGCAAAGCAATAGCACGGAAAGCCATGCCTCAACATATCGGAATCGTGGCTTGCAGCGCGGAGGGAGCGGCGCTTTGCTATCGCACAATTTGCCTGGAAGGTACGGAACTGCTTGGGCGGCACGATCATCCCGAGGTCTCGATGCACACCCACCCGCTGGCCCGCTACATGGCGTGCGTTTACGCGGATGATTGGGCGGGCGTGGCGGAACTGATGCTGTCATCGGCGGAGAAGCTGGCAAAAGCCGGCGCGGATTTCCTGATCTGTCCGGACAATACTATCCACCAGTCCTTCGATCTGGTGGCGCACCGCTCCCCGCGCCCCTGGCTGCACATTGCGGAAGAGGTGGCAAGAGAAGCCCAGCATTGCCATTACAGGCGCTTAGGCGTGTTGGGTACGCAGTATCTCATGGAAGGTCCGGTGTATCCTGCGAAGCTAAAAGCCGTCGGACTCGAACATCGAATTCCTGGCCTCAAAGAGCGGGAGAAGATTAACCAGATCATATTCGATGAACTGGTGAATGCACAGTTCATACCCCGTTCCCAGGCTTACTTCACCGAAGTAATTCGAGCCCTAGCGGACGAAGGATGCGATGCTGTCGTACTGGGCTGCACCGAGATCCCGCTGCTAGTCTCAGCGGATTCGTCGCCGCTGCCCACACTGGATTCGACGCGCTTGCTGGCCCGGGCGGCGCTGAGAAAAGCGGTAGGAACCGAATAGTCCGCTGTAAGGCAGATACGTTTGGGGCGACTTCGCTCGGGATGGCCGTTTCAGGCGTGCGCCGCGATAACGCTTTCCTTCCCCGTTCAACCTCAAAATGTCGCCGAACACTGTTCAAACCGATGCCCTCGGTGGCTCAGCTATGCTCTAATATCAGAAACCTTCATTCAATGGCTTCTAACCCTATAAATCTGCGCCGCCGTCTAAGATCGCTCGGTCGGAATCTCCGGGGCGCGCGAATGGTCGCTCGTGCCTTCATGTCCACCGAGCATCCAGTGCTCGCCCACCTCATTCCGATCCGCCGCTGCAATCTGGCCTGCGAGTACTGCAACGAGTACGACGATTTTTCTCAGCCAGTAACGACCGAAATCATGTTTCAGAGGGTGGACAAGCTCGCCGAGCTCGGCACTTCGATCATTACCATCAGTGGCGGTGAACCGCTACTGCATCCTGAACTGGATGAGATCATCCACCGCATTCGCAAGCACAGCATGATTGCCGGCCTTATCACGAACGGCTATCTGCTGGTTGCCGACCGCATCGAGCGGCTGAACAAAGCCGGTCTCGAATGGCTGCAGATTTCCATCGATAACGTTACGCCAGATGACGTTTCCAAAAAAAGCCTGAAAGTTTTGGACAAGAAGCTTGAGCTTCTGGCGCGGCACGCTGATTTCCACGTGAATATTAATTCCGTGGTGGGCGGGGGGGTGCGCAATCCACAGGATGCGCTGACCATTGGCAAACGAGCGCTTGAGTTGGGTTTCAGTTCAACTATTGGGATCATCCACGATGGCAGCGGACAACTGCAGCCTTTGGGCGATGAAGAGCGCCGCATCTACCATGAGATGAAAGCGTTGGAGAAGCGCACCTTCACCCGGGTGAACGCCTTCCAGGATAACATCGCTCAGGGCCGCCCCAACCAGTGGCGCTGCCGTGCCGGCTCGCGCTATCTCTACATTTGCGAAGACGGGCTGGTGCATTACTGCTCGCAGCAACGCGGTTATCCAGGAATTCCGCTAGAGAAGTACACCGTGGCGGACATCCGCCGCGAGTATGTAACCGAAAAATCGTGCGCTCCTCACTGCACGGTCTCCTGCGTCCACCAGGTGTCAATTTTTGATTCGTGGCGGGCTCCGCAGCGTCCGGCACCCGCTGCAGTCTCTGGAGCGAATAGTCTGGTGCACATCGACTGATCCCGTGGAAGAATGGGCGCCCTCGCCCGTTCAGTGCTCGAAGCTCGGGAGTTCGTCTTCTAATCTCCGTACTTGTTCACGAGATATTTAGCGACTTCGCTTTCGAGTTGCCCGTATCCCGAATGGATGGTAGCGCGGAGCGCGGCCTCGCTCGAGTTGCCCTGGCCAAGTCTTTCCAGGATGCGCTGCAAGTCGCTCATGCCGTAGGTGTCCCGGATGTATTCGACAGCGGCAAGGGATTCGTCGTAGGCCAGCAGCGCTTCGACTCCTGAAAAACGCATGAATCCGCCCTCCAATGCGTTGAACGGAATCTCGTGCTGGCTCTGAAAGAGTTGTGCCAGCCGGCGACCACGAGAAGACACCGATTTCGGTTCCACTACCTGGGCCAGGCCTTCGTTTAGCCACTGCGGACAACGTCCTCCAGAAAGCTGATTGATAAAGGAGTGTGCCAACTCGTGCTTCAGTACGCGCGCCAGCTCCGGAGTGACTGTGGTGAGCCCCTCCACCGGAATGCGCAGTTTGCCATCGTTGACCGCACCGACCCATGAGGGCGATTGGGTAACATCAAAAAAGGCTTGACCGGTGTAGAGCACAACTGCGATGCTGCTGCGCGGAGCGATGCCCAACTCACGTACCAGGTCATCGTATTCCGACTCCAGTGTAGCGACCAACTCGCTGCGCAGAGATTCCGGAGTTTGTTTACCCTCGTACCGCAGAGTGAAGTGACTGCTTTCGCGTTGTGAGTAGTCGTTTTCTGCGCTGGCCTCCCGCTCCGCTTTGGCCAGAAGTTGCTGCACGGTGCCGCTCGGACGGAGCTGCAGGGAACGCTTCCAGCTTTGAATAGCATCGCGATTGTGATCGGCGGCGAACTGCGCATACCCGAGGACGTCCAGGGCATCAGGCGAATTGGGCGCGATGCGGACCGCCCGCTCAGCATAGGGCAATGCTTCGCCAGCGTTGCCTGTCCGCACTAGCAATGCCGCGTAGTAGTTCAGGATCGTCGGGTTCTGAGAATCGAATCGCAGGCCAATTTCGAAGTAAGAACGCGCTTTGCTGAAATTTCCATGCTCGAACTCGAATTTCCCGGCGATGAAGTACCCAGCCGCCGTCTTTCTAGTATCACCTTCGTGCTCAAGGGCCATCAGCGCATCTGCATCCACGCGGCCCTCGTGGACAATCTTCTCCGTGAGCGCCGACTCATTCGCGAGGTGTTCGACAGGCGCAAAGGCCGGGACAACATGGGGATCCTTGTTATTGCTGCTTTCTCCTGAAGCAGTACGCTCAGGAGGAATACCCCCGGCTTCAACGCGCTCTACGACTGACCTGGGAATAGCGTAAGAGTCGTCGCCGATATCGTATTCAAGATGAGCCCCGTTCTCATGGACGCGATCCGCCCATATGGTGCGGCCATTCTTGAGGTGGATGACATCCGCTGGCGCACAGACTGTGGCCGGCAGTAGCCATAAGAGTCCCGACAATAAGAAGGAGGTGACAGGTGAGTGCACTAGGGCGCATTCTAGCAACGGAGAGGAACCGTGGCGTAGGTGACAAAGGTAACGAGGAATATTCGCGGAGCAACACTGTCGATGGCGTATTTGTCGCTGGCGGCAGTGACGCTGAGCTGGACGCAAGAAGCCGTCCGGCCATCCGGAGTGCCCGGTCAAAGCGCATTCCAGAGAGCGACAGCGTTGCCAGATCATCCGGCTGAAACTCTTTACCGGCAATTGTGCAGCGTTGGTCTGGACAAGTCACGGGTTTATCAGGTCCGCGAGACATCATTTGATCGCGCCGCCTTCCACATCACCCTGGAGGATGGAACTATTGCGTTCACCGAAGACGTGGCGGGCCGCGTGACCGGCGCGTTTTTTCAGGGAGAAGGCGAGATTCTGCTGATTCCTCCCAACCGAGTCGAACGCGCGTCCATGGCTCTGTTTACGGGCGCGGCCATTTTGGAAGAACGATTTGGTACAGCTTACTTTCGCTTTAATGATGATACTTTCGCTGAACTGCAACCTTCGCTGCGGCCCGCAGAAAATGGCGCGGAATTCGTTTCCCAATGGAATGAGACTGCCCACAACCTGGCGGAAAGTGACGGACTGCGATTGCTGATGAGCTTCAGTCGGCTTCTCCCTTTCGCGGGCCAAGGACCCAAGCCGCCATCAGCGGCAAGCGACGAACAAAAAGGCGACCGCATGCTTCACGCGCGCGTGCAGGGAGTGAAGTTGGGCAACTTCGACCTTTATTTCGATTCTGCGGCGACGGAGCAGATCTGGGCGGGACAATTTAAAACGGTGAAAGGCGACAGCTATTACGACGTGTGGACTTTGTTTTCGCCGGCTTCATCGGCAACACGCCAGGACAACCTGAATAGTATTCTTGGGGAAGAAGGTAAACCAGACAAGATCAATATTTCGGACTACAAGATCAAGACAGAAGTAAAACCGCCAACCGAACTTAGCGTCGACGCAACATTGGAAATGGAAGTGCGCCAGGGAGGGCAGCGCGCGGTTTTGTTCGAGTTGTCGAGGTTCCTCCAGATTAAAGCAGTGGAGACCGCCGGGCATACTTTGGAGTTTATCCACAACCAGGCGCTGGAGGGCACGCAGCTGGAGCGCCGTGGCAACGATCTAGTTGCTGTGATATTTCCCAGACCGCTGGAAACCGGACAGAAGATTCTTTTGCGCTTCCGCTACGCCGGGGATGTCCTTTCCGAGGCAGGAGGAGGATTGCTGTATGTGGGGGCCCGTGGAACCTGGTATCCGAATCGTGGAATGGCGATGTCGAACTTCGATCTCCAGTTTCGCTATCCAACGGGCTGGACGTTAGTTGCGACAGGAAAGCGGCAAGATACGCGTCTGACGGTCGCCAGCGATAATGGGGGCGCATCCACGGAATCGCCATCCAGAGAGCAAGAAACCCGCTGGGTCTCCGACGGTCCGATCCCGCTGGCGGGGTTCAACCTGGGCAAATATTCTCGTGCGGCCGCATACGCAGGCAGTGTATTAGTAGAGACCTATGCTGCTTTGAGGATGGAGCGCGAATTTCCGAAAAGCGTAGAGGAGGAAGTTGAGCCGGAACTAATGATTCCGGGCTTACGCCGACACCGGCGAACCGTGGTGGCCGCGGCACCTGAACCTTCTCCGGCCCGAAACGCCCAAGCTGTGGCGGAAACTTCGGCACGCGCCGTCGAGTTCTTCGCCCAGCGCTTCGGCCCATATCCATACAGTCAATTGGCCCTGACGCAAATGCCGGGCGCCCTAAGCCAGGGCTGGCCGGGGTTAATCTTCCTTTCCAGTTTCTCGTTTCTCACCCCGGCTCAAAAATCCGACCTCCACATGAGTCCAGTGCAAAGAACTTTGAGCAATGCGGTAATCGCCCACGAGACTGCCCACCAGTGGTGGGGTGACACAGTGGTGTGGAGCGGCTACAGCGACCAATGGATGATGGAAGCTTTGGCGAACTATAGTTCGATGATGCTGCTGGAGTCGCGAGATCCCGCTCAATTCCGCGCGGCTATGGAAAAATATAGGGAAGAGCTGCTGCAGAAAAATCTAGACGGTGTCCCGTTGATGGAGGCCGGTCCAGTGACCTTCGGGGCGCGGCTTTCCTGCTCGCATTTTCCGAATGGTTATGATGCCATCAGTTACGGTCGCGGGACTTGGCTTTTCCACATGTTGCGCTACATGATGCGTGATGCTGAGCGAAAAAGCGCAGTGCACACCGCCGGTGTCGCGGGATCAGATGCGGCGGATGAGCCTTTCGTGCGCGCACTGCGAAAGGTCAGGGAACGTTATCAGCGGAAATCGATCAGCACCCGCGAACTACTGCAGGTATTTGAAGAGGAGTTGCCACCCTCCCTCTGGTATGAGGGACGAAAATCGCTGGACTGGTTTTACCGTGGATGGGTGAATGGTACGGCGGTTCCGCGGCTCGAATTGGAAGGAGCCAGGTACAGCGATAAGGGTGACTCGACCGTAGTCAGTGGCACAATTCTGCAGAAGTTCGCTTCGGACGACTTGGTGACGTCGGTTCCGGTCTATGCGGTAGTCTCCAGGAAGACGGTATTGCTGGGACGCGTGTTCGCAGACGGAGCCGAGACGCAGTTCCACCTGGCTGCCCCCGCAGGCACCCAAAAGGTCGTACTAGATCCTAATCAGACTCTGTTGGTGCGAGTTCGATAGCGGTCGAGCTTAGCGCCACTTCAGGCTAGATTTCCCGAAACGTCGCCGCGCCCTTCCCGAAAGGACATCTATCTCTCTCCTTTCCCATTCCCCAACAGTGATCTGCGTTGGCTCTCTGCGTTCTAACCCGTTGCTGATGCACTCGTGAGCCACACTTATTAAGCCAGGCGCCGGATGGAAGCGGGAGTGCAAAGTAATGACGCAAGGCTGGAGGTGAAGCGTGCAATGGATAGAACGTAAGTCAGAGACGGATCGGACAGCGCCTGCCATTGGGATGGGTACGGAAAGGGCGTGGGCCCGGGAAACCGTTCTTCTAGTTGAGGATGAGAATTTTGTCCGCGACGTAACTGGCGAAATTCTGCAGTCGGCAGGTTATCGCGTCCTGAAAGCTCGAAACGCAGCCGATGCCATGCGCACATTTCGCCAGTACCGCGACGAAGTGCAGCTTCTGCTCACCGATGTTGTCATGCCCGGCCAAAACGGCTTCAACCTCGCCCACGATCTCAAAGCCATGAGCCTCGGGCTGAGAACAATCTTTATTTCCGGCTATCCTGAAAACTCGGTCACCCGCAAAGGGCTCAAACAAACAGGGTCTTCTACCTCCCCAAACCATTCTCGGCGGAATCTCTGCTACGTCAGGTGGGGCAAGCCCTGGCGAAGACCCACCAGATTTAGCTAACACTTAAGTCGCGGGTTCTGCTAGACTATAAGTGCGTTTGATCAGAATCGGTTGTGAGCAGCTTCTTGCAAACCAGCTAGTCCTGCCCTTAGTACCTCCGACTGTTTTCAGCGTAAATAAATCGAAAAGGATACAAAGCAACAAAATGGCAGAACAAGGAACAGTAAAGTGGTTTAACGACGCCAAGGGCTACGGCTTTATCAGCCGGCAGAGTGGCGAAGATGTTTTTGTGCACTTCTCGGCTATCCAGGCAGGCGGTTTCCGCAGCTTGCAGGAGGGGCAGAGTGTGGAGTTCGATGTCACCAAAGGGCCGAAGGGCTGGCAGGCTGAGAACGTTCGTCCGCTGTAAAGCGGCAGCATCTCAATAGGAACGCGTGTCCGCAGCGACAACCAACGCGCGGACACGCCGCCCAAACTATCCACGTATCCCCCGATACCACACTCTGAGCGGGGTGCATCTGAAGCAGGACGAGTCCAAACTTTCTTTCGCAATCATCCGCCACAATATCCGGACTTATGAGTCCGGAGGGGTCGTGCTAGTGGTCAAGGGTCGAGAGAGTGCCAAGACCCGCGTGCTGCAATTCGAAAGTGGCCAGAGTTCCGAGGATCGTCACGCAGGTTGGCGCTATTTTCTGGAGCCAACTGACCTCAAGCCCGGAATGGATCCGCAAGAAGCCACCAATCTCCGCCAGACGCGGCTTGAGGTTCGCGAATCCCAAGCCCAGCCGGATCAGATCCCCAACCCCAATCCTTCTCGCCATAGCTGAACTGCATCTATTCCTACCGACTCTTGGTCTGCTTCATGATGGTTGCGAAGTTGCGGCCCCCGAAGCTGAACCCTTGAGAGATCACGCCCGTCACAGCCACTTTTGCGCCATTGCCGGGGACGCCATAACTCTGGCTGAAAACCCACATTGTCCCAGAGCCGTCATCGACCTGAAAAACGCCCGAGCCCATGGCGCCAAAAGAATTCGTTACCTGGCCGGCTATGGTGACCTCCCGATTGGCAAAGCGCCCCGGATCGAGATTTATTTTCGCGATGCTCGTCCGGGTTGGACAAGCCGCTAGAATCAGACTGCAGACCGCGATTGCCACGACGCTAGAAATCCTGTTCGTCCATTTCACGACATAATCCTCCCAGGATCGTAAGGCGTAAAATCAAGCAAAGATTCTAGGGGTGAAACATGAACCCGGCGGACACGTAGTCCCTTACTCATGCAAGCTAGAAATTCACCCGAAATCGACAATAACACCAATCCTTCAGGTTGGATGCAGCCCTGAACTGTGCCGGTGGCCCCGCTTTGCGGGAGTATAATTGCACAACCTTAGAAACGCTGACTTTAGCAGCTGGTGAGGTTTTCCATGATTTTCTTGAAGCGCCCCCAAAACTTCCTTCTGTTCTGCTTGCTCACCCTTCCCCTATTCGGACAGGCCCAGAGCACCCCGAAACCCAGGCCTCGCGTAGTAGTGGTGGGTGTAAACGGGATGGAGTTGGACGTGATTCGTCCTCTGCTGTTAAAGGGCGAAATGCCGAACTTGGCGCGGGTCATTAAGAGCGGTGCTTACGGCAAGTTGCGCACCGTTTCTGCCCCGAATTGCCCGCGGGTCTATAGCACTCTCTTCACCAGCACCAAGCCCGAAGAACACGGCGTCAGCGGCTTCATCGTGGGCGGAATCACGGCGAATACCAATATGCTGAAGGAAGAGCCCATCTGGTCGATTCTCTCCAAAAGCGGCGTAACTGTTGGTATGGCCAATGTTCCCGCGACATTTCCGGTGATGCCGGTCAACGGCTACATGATTAGCGGCATGCTGACCCGGGGCAAGAACTGTGAAGACGGTGTGCTTTGCGCTCCCAAGCTCTCCGAAGTGGAGGGCGGAGATGCGGTTTATCCCGCGGCCATGAAGGCGGAGTTGCTGAGGAATGTGGGCGACTTCTACATCGATTGTGAACGCATGCCTTCGGCTGAGCAGTTGAGAGGGAACGAGACTGCGGTCATTGATGCCTGGCTGAAGAAGGTTCAGTTGATACGCGATCAGCAAACCCAGCTTTTCGATTACGTGCTGAACACACATCCCACGGAATTCACCTGGCTGGCACAATCCTGCGAAGATCGCACTGGGCATTGGCTGTATCCCATCGCTCCTTACAACGTCGGCTACAACCCTAAGATCAATGCCGTTCGCACCGATGCGTTTCCCGACCAGTACATCGCCTTCGACAAAGTACTGGGCACGATCCTGAAGCATGTGGACGACAACACATACGTATTCATCATTTCGGATCATGGCATCAAGCCGCTGCGCGAGTTCGAAGAGACCGATCCGCACGCCCACATGGACCATGAGAAAACGACACCGGTGATTGCCAAGCACGACTTCGCTGATGGCGACGACGTACCGGGCTCGTTCTTCGCCATGGGGCCCGGGATCAAGCACGACCTGCGCCTGATGGGGTTCGAAGCTTCGGTGTATGATCTCGCGCCCACCATCCTGCACATCTATGGAATAGAGCAGCCGAAACAGATGCGCGGCCACGTGCTAACCGAGATTTTCGAGAACCCGGGCAGCAAAGTGGCACAGAAGTAAGCCAGAGTAAATCCGCCACCGGAGTACGTTTCATAAATGCGGCCGCGCTCGTCGTGGAAGGGCACGGCTTTCAGCCGTGCCGTTATGATCAAGAAGGAAGCGGCTTTAGCCGCTGGCTCGTTTCGTACCTCATGATTAGGCGTTCTTGGAGTGCTTAGGACATCGGTTCAGGAGAAAACCATGCAGGAAACACCGCAACAGTACACCCAACGCATGCTCAGCCACAGTGCCGGCAAGGACCCTGTGCGCTTGCAACAAGCGGCTCCGAAGAAACTCGCGGCCCTGACGAAGCGGCTCAGCAAAGAGCATCTCACTCGCCGGCCAGCGCCTGGAAAATGGTCGATCGCGGAGATTCTGGCTCATCTGGCGGATGCGGAGCTGGTTATAGGTTGGCGCATGCGGCTCATCCTTGGCGCCAACGGCACGCCTATCCAGGCTTTCGATCAGGATGTCTGGGCGGAAACTTTCAAATATGCCCGGCGCGATCCCAAGACCTCGCTCGAGACTTTTCGTGTGCTGCGGGAAAACAACCTCAGAACCTTGAAGTCCGTTCCAAGGAGTTCATGGCAGAACTACGGTATGCACCAGGAACGTGGGCAGGAGACCGTGGATCACATTGTGCGCATGATCGCTGGTCACGATTTGAATCACCTGCAGCAGGTAGAGAACATTGCGAAGCAGAGTCGTAAGAGCTGTCGGTAGGTCCCCGGTCGCCAGTCCAAAATTGCTACTGCGGCTTCTTCTTTCGCAAAAGATTAGCTCGATCCTGGGCGCGCTGTGCCTCTTGTTTGTTGCCCATCCCCGCGTAAGCCTGCCCCAGGAGCTCAAATACTTCTGCATTACTCGGCTGCGACTTCGCCAGTGGATCGAGTTGCTTAATCGCATCTGCGAACGCGCCCTCGCCGATGTGCGCCTTCGCTAGGCCGATCTGTGCCTCTACACTTGTCGGCTCTAGCAGAAGCGCGGCCTCAAACTGGTCTTCCGCCGCTTTTTGGTCCTTCAGGCCCAGATAAACCTGGCCTAGTAGGAAGCGGGCTGGAAATTGTCCTGGAGTAAACTTCAGGCTTGCTTCCAGCGCGTCGCGAGCGCCGGCCAGATCGCCGGTTTTCTCCAAAGCCTGACCCTCTTGGAATGCAGCGGCAACATCCTCCGGCCGAATCTCACGAGCGCGCTTAAGATGCTCGGCTGCCTTTGCATAATCGCCCGCCTGCAATTCCAGCTCTCCTAATTGCCGCAGTGCCGTCGGAGACTTGGGATCAAGCTGGAGCGCTCTTTCCAGCGCGGCACGCGCTTCGCTGGAGCGATTGTCCTCCGAAGCGATCATCGCGGTGTGCAGCAGATTCTGTTCTTCAATCTTGTCCTTGGGATCGGGCAATAGCGACGGCTCGGGGACATTAGTGGAACTGCCGACATCGGCGCGACCCAAGTAACCCAAGGCTTTTAGTTCGTCGACCGTGCCCTGTCCGACCGATCCCGCGGAAGGCACAGGAGGAGGCATTTTGGCCCGCAGGTCCGCCAACATCACGCGAAACTTCTGCACGGATGTATCCCACGGTTGGTAGTTGTTCTTCAGCTCCTTGGGATCTGAATGCAGGTCGTAAAGTTCCGGCCGAGGCGCTTCGATGAACTTGAATCCCTCCGCACGCACCGAGCGCAGGGGGGCCCAGCCGAAGCGCAGAGGATAATCTGTTTCCCCGAAAGCGATTCGCGAGGCCGGCTGCTCGCCGCCGAAGTACGGCCGCAACGATTCCCCGTCCAAGCGTGCGGGCGCAGGCAGGTCTAGAAGATCGATCATAGTCGGCAAGATATCGGTGGTGCGCACTTGGGCGTCCACCACGCGGCCAGCACTGCCATCGCCCCGGAATTTCACAATCAACGGGACATGCGTGGTCGAGTCGTAGAGAAATATGCCATGGGTATCTTCGTGATGTTCTCCCAGCCCCTCGCCGTGGTCTCCGACTATGACGATGAGACTATTTTCATACCATCCGAGTTTTTTTAGATAAGCGACGAAATTCCCTAACGCCGAATCCGCGTAGGCAATTTCCCCATCGTACAGGCGGTCTTTGTATTTCACCGAGTAGGGAGGCGGCGGCTCGTAGGGATCGTGCGGGTCATAGAGATGCACCCAGACAAAATGCGGGCCCATTGGATGAGCGGTCAGCCAGTTTTCAGTATGTTGGACCACGTCCATGCCGCGGCGTTCCACTCGCCCCCAACGCGATTTCGTCCGGGGATGCTCCGGGAAGTTGTCATAGAAATCGAATCCGCGGTCCAATCCAGGAGCGAGCGTCTTGCTGTCGAGGATGACCGCGCCGATGAACGCGGCGGTGTGGTATCCCTTCTTTTTTAACAACTCCGCCCACGTGGGATGAGTAGCTGCCAACGGCACCGCGAAATCGGTGACTCCATGCGTGCTCGGTAGAAGCCCTGTCAGAATCGTCGTATGCGAAGTGTTGGTGATAGGGCTGGGCGTAAAGGCCTGTGCGAAGCGAATACCGTCTTTTGCCAGGCTGTCGAGTGTGGGTGTCTGGATCTGGTCATACCCGTAGCAGTGAACGTGGTCAGCGCGAAGAGTATCAATGGTAATCAGGAAAACGTTGGGTTGAGATGCCGTCTTCTGTACCGGTCCCTCTGGACAAACGGCCGCGGAGAAAATGCAGCAGACGATTGCGACCCGAACCACCTTCATGGAATTCGAGACTAGCATAAGTAATCGCGGGCTTTGCCGTTCAGTGAAGTTCCGTTTAAAGTAGTCGGTTCCGCTCGAGTGCACTTCTCCGGGAACGCCGTCATGAATAGAATCGAACACCTGCGTCGCCTCTTCGCTTACGACGAGTGGGCCAATCGCGAAGTGCTAGCGTCCCTGCGGGCGGCACAACCTGTGCCGGCGCGCTCGCTGAAGCTTCTGGCGCACATTCTCTCCGCGGAGAAACTTTGGTGGGAGCGCATAGAGCAGCAAAAGCAGACGCTGCCGGTCTGGCCCGATTTCACACTGCCACAGTGCGAAGCTGAAGTTGCCGAAATGTCCGTCCGCTGGAAGGAATACCTCGACAAGAGAAATGACGCCGATCTGGCGCGTGTGGTCAACTACAAGAACAGCAAAGGAGAAAACTGGAGGAGCCTAGAGGATGACATCGTGGAGCACATCATCATGCACTCAGCCTATCATCGCGGTCAGATCGCGACTGACATGCGGGCCGCGGGATTTACGCCTGCCTACACGGACTTTATTCACGCCCTTCGGCAACGACTGGTGGAATAGTCGGTCGAATGATGCCAACGTCCAGAGTCACACCTTTTCTTGTTCTTCAATTTTGCGTGGCCCTGCTGGTTTTGGCTCTTGCCAGTTTTCGTCCTGGAGTATGGAACACGGCGCGTTGGGCCGGTTTGATCATTGCGATTCTCGCCGCGATCCCCCTTTTCGTGGTGCGATATCAATTGGGGAAGTCCTTTTCAGTTACACCGCAGGCCCGCGAACTGGTGACTCACGGCATTTACTCCAAAATTCGAAATCCAATTTATGTTTTCAGTACGTTGTTCGTGATCGGCCTATTGCTGGCCCTTCAAATTCCTCGCGCACTTGTATTTGTCCCCATATTGATCGCTGTCCAGCTTTTACGCGCCCATAGAGAAGCCAAGGTTCTGCAGGATAAGTTTGGAAACGCCTATCAGGAATACAGAAAAAAGACCTGGTTCTAGCGGACTCTTCCTCAATATTCACGCGATAGCTAGTAGAATCCTGGTTCGATGAAAAAGTTAATCGCGCTTTTCTCCTTGGTGGTGCTGTGCGGCGCTCTGGGGCAGACGAAAATTGAGCCGCTGCCGTCGCCGCTTTCGAACAATGCGGTGGCCAGCCTCAACGTACATCGACAGCTTCTGATTTTCAGCTTCATGGGAATAGGCCCAAAGAAGACATGGGACGCGATCACAAATGCGGCGTACGCAGTCGATGCCGGCGAAGGAAAGTGGACCGAATTACATCCCGTGCCGGGGACAGCGGGCCGCATCGCCGCTGCGGCGGCGGGTGCTCGTGGACAGGTCTTTCTATTCGGCGGGTATGTCGTGGATGGCCAGGGCGGAGAGATCACTGTAGCCGATGTCAATGTTTATGAGCCCCTAAACGAACGCTGGTTCCGCGCTGCCGATATGCTCGTGCCCGTGGACGACTCGGTCGTCGGGGTGTATCGCGACCGGTTCATCTATCTGGTCAGCGGCTGGTCGAAGATCGACGCCGTGAGTGACGTTCAACTGTACGACACCGAGAAGAACAAGTGGTCCCACGCCACGCCGATTCCCGGAACGCCGGTCTTCGGCCACGCCGGGGCGCTGGTGGGAGACACCATCATCTACGTTGACGGCGCTAACAAGAATCCCTCCGGCGATCAACCCAAGTACGTTGCTTCAGATGAATGCTGGATGGGCAAGATTGACCATCGTGACCCCACAAAAATTCAGTGGACCAAGTTACCCAACCATCCCGGGACCGCGCGTTTCCGCATCGCCGCCGGCGGGTCCGAGAAAGATCAGATGATCTACTTCTCCGGCGGAACCGATAATCCACATAGTTTCAACGGCATCGGCTACAACGGGCAGCCCTCCGAACCTTCGCCCGTGACATTTGCCTTCAACCTGCGCAGTAGCAAGTGGGAGGTCGTCAATGAAAATACTCCCAATCCCAGCATGGATCATCGCGGATTGGTGGTGACGCCTCAAGGTTTGGCGATCATTGGCGGCATGGAAAAAGGACAGCAAGTTACGCCAAGGGTCACCCTTCTGCCGAAGCAATCGAGAGCGAAATAGACGGAGAGCTCAGGCGGTCACGCTACCTAAAGATTTGTGACGGTACAACCATTCGTGCCTCGCCACGGTGTCTAACCTTCGTAAGGCAAAGTGCAAGCTGTGCCGGCTTCAGCGTTCTATGCATAGTTCCGTGTAGCTCGGTTGCCGTCAAGGAGGATTTCTGCGCCCGTGGATACGACTTCTGCTGTTGTTAGTAGTTACACCGATCGTCTTCGCTCAATCTTCAGCGCCCCCCTCGGCAAGCCCAACAAGGCTTCCAGTGAAGCGGGTGATCCTCTACAAGAACGGGGTTGGGTACTTTGAGCATGCCGGACGCGTGGACGGCGGCGAAGACGTCAATATCGATTTCACGACCGCTCAATTGAATGACGTGCTCAAGTCACTCACAGTGCTTGACCTCGGCAAGGGACGGATCACTGGAGTGACTTACAACTCGATTGATCCGCTGAACAAGCGGCTGGGCGCCCTGCGTCTGCCGGTCAGTGAGAATACGACCACAGCCCAGTTCCTGCAGGCGATGCGGGGCGCGCGGATTGACGTGCGCGACGGCTCGGCGTCTGCGACGGGCCGCTTGTTGAGCGTGGAACAGCGGGAGTTGCCCATGAAGGGCGACCAGAAAATCACGGTGGAGCAGGTATCGCTGATTAGCGACACGGGCGAGGTGCGAACATTTGATCTGACGCCGGCTACCAGCGTTCGCATTGCCGAAAAGGATCTGAACGAAGAGGTCGGCCGATACATGCACCTGATGGCTTCCACTCGCGATCAGGACGTGCGGCGCTTGACCATCTCCACCGCCGGGAGTGGTCAGCGCGACCTGCTTGTGAGCTACATCAGCGAGGTGCCCATCTGGAAAAGTACCTACCGCATCGTCGTGCCCAAAGAGGGTAAGCCCTTGCTGCAGGGCTGGGCCATCGTCGATAACACAGTCGGCGAGGACTGGAACAATGTCGAGTTATCACTGGTAGCGGGAGCGCCGCAGTCGTTTGTTCAGCAACTCTCGCAGCCGTACTACACACGCCGGCCAGTCGTTCCTCTGCCCGAAAATGCCATGATAACGCCGCAGACCCATGAGGCGACACTGGAAACGGATGTCGTGAACGGCCAACTAGTAATGCCGACGAAGATCCCGCCTCCAGCCTCAGCTCCAGCCGGCGTGGTCGGTGGTGTACCCGGCGGAGTCGCCAGCGAGGGCGGTGTGATCGGTGGAATCGCCTCTGCTTCCGGGCCCGGCGTGGGTCCCGGGCACGGCGGCGGAACCGGCGGTGGCACTTATTCGATAAAAGCGCGTGCTGTTAGTCAACTCCAGAACTTGGCTGCTCTTCAAAGCACGACTCCGACTGTGGCCGAGAGCCGCGAATTAGGTGATCTGTTCGAATATCAACTTAAAGACCGCGTGACCATCCGCAAGAATCAATCGGCGCTGGTTCCAATCCTGCAGGCACGAATCGATGCGGAGAAAGTCTCCGTTTGGAACCCGGCCGAAACCTACGTTCTGCGCGCTCTGTGGGTCAACAACACCAGCGGCGTCACGCTCGACGGAGGCAGCTTCAACGTCCTCGAAGACGATGCCTTTGCTGGTGAGGGGCTGGTGGATGCCATCAAGCCGGGTGAAAAGCGCCTTCTTTCCTACGCCGCCGATCTAGGTCTGCTGGTCGACGCTAAACAGAAAGAAGAAAGACAGCAGGTCACCAGGGTAGCCATCCGACGCGGCATCATGACCCACAGCAGCGAAGAACGGCAGGAGCGGATCTATACCGTCCGCAATCGTGATACTTCGCCGCGCACCGTAATAATCGAGCATCCTGTCCGCGAAGGCTGGAAACTGGCGGACAGCATCGAACCGCTAGAAAGCACGGCTTCCTGCCGTCGCTTTCGGCTGGCGGTCGAACCGGGAAAGACGGCGACTCTCGCGATCAAAGAGTACCATCCGCTGTTCACGCGCTACGAACTCACTAACCTCGACGATGACCAGATCAGCTTTTTTCTTAGCCAGAAGATGATCAACTCGGAAGTGGAAGAAGCGCTACGGAAGGTGCTGGCACAGAAGAACGAGGTCGCAGGCCTGGACGCGGAAATCAATTCGCGCAAGGGGCAGATCAAGAGCATTTCCGAGGATCAGCAGCGGGTACGGGAGAACATGAAGGCGCTGAAGGGCAGCGCCGAGGAAAAGGCTCTCGTGGAGCGTTACGCACATCAACTCAACCAGCAAGAGGATCAGATGGAATCCTTGCGCCGGCAGATCTCGGAACTGCAGCACAAGCGCGGACAGGCGCAGAAGACGCTAGATGAGATGCTACAGGGAGTCGCGCTGGAGGCTAAGATCTAGCGGGGAGTGGCTCACGCGGCAGGGGGTACAACTTCGACAATGTGCCGGATTTCTGGGCCGGTGACGGCGGCTCGAACCCGTCCCTCCCGCTCCAGTCGCTTCATCTTTGCGCACTAGCGTGCCCTGGCCAGCACCAGCGTCACATCGTCTGGCTGTTCCTGGTCGCCGATCCAGTCGTCCACCGCGGCGGTCACGATCTCGGTGATTCGAGTCAGCGGCAGATGGCGATTCTCTTGTACCAGTTCGATCAAGCGCTGTTCGCCGAATTCGCCGAAGTCGTTCTCGGGTTCGGTGACGCCGTCGCTATAAGCCAGAAAAATCTCGCCGCGGCGTAAGTGGATCGAAGCCTCTTCATAGCTCACCCTCTCAAACAGACCCACCACTGTGCCGCCATGCTCCAGCCTTCGCAGTGCCCCATCTTCACTCAGGATGATCGGCGGAAGATGTCCGCCGTTACTGTAAGTCAGCTTGCGATCCTCTTCGTCGTAAGTGCACAGAAACAATGTCGCATATTTTTCGGGCGGTGTACTTTGGTAGAGCTGATGGTTGAGCAGCGAAAGCAGAGTGGCAGGAGACACTTCACTACCGTGCGAGCCGGAGACCAGCCTTTTGCCCGAGCCTCCACCGGCGCCTACAGCGATCGGTTCTCGCAGAATAGGAGTTCCCTCCAGGCTGTAAGCTCGGACTGCGGAGTGGATGGTCGCCATCAACAGTGCGGCGGAAATTCCCTTCCCGCTGATGTCTCCCACCGCCAGCAGCAGCTTGTCGGAGTCTACGGTCAGGAAGTCGTAATAGTCGCCGCTCACCGTGCGGGCGGGTCGGCAGAATCCGTATACTTCCAGCGACGCCAGTTGCGAGATATGCTGCGGGAAGAGTTGCGCCTGCACTTCCTGAGCGATTGCCAACTCATTCTCCA
>JABCYV010000015.1 GCA_013290025.1 Acidobacteriota bacterium | reverse complement strand
CCCCGAACTTCACCGTCGCTCCCGATACGAATCCCGTTCCCCCAATCGTTACTCCCGTCCCCCCTCCGGCCGCTCCGTTGTTCGGCGTCACACTCGTCACCGACGGCGCCGGCGATGCTGACACGACCTGCAGAGTGACTGTGGTCTGATGATTCAGTGATCCGCTATTCCCGGTTATCGTCAGCGTATTACTTCCTACCGGCGTGTTGCTGGCTGTCGTTACGGTAAGGGTCGATGCGCCCGAGCCGCTCACGGACGTTGGATTGAAGTTCGCCGTCGCACCTGTCGGTAATCCGCCGATCGCGAGCCCCACCGTCCCGCTGAAACCTCCCTGGGCTGCCACATTTACCGTATAAGTCGCAATGCCACCCACCACTACCGATTGGATAGTCGGCGTGGCGGAAACCGAAAAGTCGGGCTGTTGGGCGAGCTGGACCATCTGCGCGACTGAAGGCACCCCGGAGTTGTTCAGAATGAAGAGCATGTAGTATCCCGGCGGGGCTATGTTGCCATTAGGCGGAGCAGTGACTGTGAGCGAGCCACTCCCTGCGGTAAATGACATTCCCACTAGGCGCTGGTCCTGATCGAAGGCATGGGTCGGCGAACCGAGACGCATTAGAACGACCGACGAAATACTGGCCGCATCTGGCGTTTGCACCGTAAATCCGGTGCCATAGCTGATCGAAGCTGGTCCTCCCGTAATTGTCGGCCGCGCTGCTAACGTACCGTCCGCATTGAATAAATAGGCGGGCTTGTAGATCTCCATGTGCTGCTCGTAGCTGCCACGGTCAGGGTTGCCTCCAGCAAACAAGACCGTTCCATCTGGGAGAAGCAACGAAACCGAGTGGTACAAGCGCGCGTAAGCATTCGCTCCAGCCGATGAAAATGTGTTTGCAACCGGATCGTAAAGATCCGCATTCAGACTCGCGGTCGATGTGTCTTCGTCATTCAATGATCCTCCCAACGCGAGAACTTTTCCGTTTGGCAGGATCGTCGCATCCATCTCTATGCGCGGCTGCGACATGCTTGGTCCGAACTGCCACGCGGGCGTTGGAGAACCCAGATCGATGATTTCGGTTGTTTTGGTTGAGGGATTCCCTCCTCCGAGAATCATTACCTTTGGGTCATAGTTGTTCGCTGGCGTTAGAGGAAGCAGAACCGAACTTCCATATACTCGCTGTCCCTGGTACTGGGTCGAGGCGACGTTCAGAGTCCAAGTCGTCGTCGAAGGGTCGAAGAGGGCAGAGGAGGTTCCGTATCCAGAGTAAAAGACCTTGCCACTGGGCAGAACATGCATCCGCGGATAGAGCGGCGGCGTCCAGGACGCCAAGTATTGCTGACTCCAGCCGGAAGCAGCCGTGTAGAACTCGACTGCCGGAGTGGTGTTACCATTCTCGTCCAGTCCGGAAAAGGTCATCAGCCTTCCGTCTCCGAGAGCGGTCACCGTTGGGTACCAGCGGCCCTGCGCCATATTTGGGATGCCGGTGAACTTATTGGTCGACGGATCGAAGATGGATGCATTCAGCGCACCGTGAAACGGATCGTACTGCAACGTTCCGCCTGTAATTAGAACCCGCCCATCGGGTAGATGAGCCATACCGTTGCAGAACATGTCCCATGTCAATGAGAATTGCGTGAAATTCCCGGTGCCCGGATCCCAAACCGCCGCTCCCGAATTATTCGCCGGACCATACGGCGGACCCGAAGGGCAACCCGTCTGGGCCGGTGGACAATTTCCCGAGCCCGCAACGATCAAAACCTTACCGTTGCTGAGCAGCGCCACGTGGACAGGGTTGATAGGCATCAGGTTGCCCAGCGTGGTCCACTGCCCCTGCACATTCGCCTGTCCGGCCGCACTAGACACGAAGGCGTTAAACAGGAGCCACAGCAAAGCAATCGTGCGGGAAACACTCCAAGGACTGGCAGCGCTCATGCGAGAGACACCTCGTTCGGTAGAAGGGTTCAGCGGCAGATAGATTCAGGGGAGGGACTTTTATCTCTAATCAACTAAAAATCGGGGGGGTTAGATACTGCTCGGCAAGCCGTCGTGGGAGCTTATCCCGTCCGGGTTGAGCTGTCAAGTTCAGCCTTGCCAAATACTTCAGATAAACCCCAGTGATTACGGTTTCCACGCGGATTGCCAGAGAGAATTAGCAATCGTAATCTAGCGATCAGCGACATTTTAATGTATAATTACGCCGAGCAGTGTTTCTGGCCGCCAACACCGCCTCCCCCCTCTTTGTGCCGGCTGATTTCGACCAACATGCCTAATCACCACGGCTCAGTTTGGTCTCTTGAGGTTTTCACGCGAGCAACGGTTCCCCTCGAAAGCCCACGGTTCTATGTTGCCAACGGAGAATCAGCATGAGGAGTAAGGGTTTCAGTCTTTTGTTTTGCATTTTCGCAATTTCAGTTTTCTGGATACAGAGCAGTGCCGCTGCGGCAGAAGAACACACGAACAATCCTAAGTCCGAGTCCACGACAGCAACTACACTCGACCTTCAAGGCACATGGTCAGGCACTTTCCTGCCCAAACATCAAAACGCTAATCCCTTCACGATCACTATAGTCATCGCTCCAGATTCGAACGGGGTCTTGTCCGCCACGTCAAGCTTAGAGTCGGACTGCATAAAAGACCCGCGCCTTCAGGTCACGATTACCGGATCGAAAGTAGTTCTTGCGGGTAGTGATGCAGATGGCGGCAGTATCATGTTTCGAGGCAAGCCTGACAATACAGGTACGGTGCTGACGCTGAACTATGTCAGCAACGGGAGTGCCACCGGCAAGTGCGAAACGGACACGGGAACCGGGACGCTGGGTAAGCGTTTGCAGTGATGGTCGTATTGGCGACCCATCAACACTTGCCCCAGGCGCTCGGGTGGCATCATTTGCACGCTTCGAGCGACGTCGGCTGCTATGTGCGGATCATCGGCCGGATGGAAACGTCGGTCACTTCGGCCGTGGGCGGTAACGATAGTGAGTGAACAATTACTGAAGCTACGTCCTCGGGCTGCAAAAGCTTCGTCGGATCGTAGGTCCGTCCTTCCTGTCTGTGAACTGCCTCTTGCATCTCGGATGCCGTGCGCCCAAGATTGACGGTGAGCACCCGAATCCCCTTACGATTGACCTCTTCACGCAGGCTGTCGGCGACTGCTCTAAGCGCATGCTTGGTGGCACTATACTGCCCCACTTCAGGTCGCGTGACCTTGAGTCCAACGCTGGAGTTGATGAAAACGATCTGCCCACTTGCAGCGGTCAACGATGGCAGCAACTGTTGAGTCATCCTATAAGGCGCGCGGACATTGGTCGCGTACTGCGCATCCAAATCCTCAATGCGGGCATTCTCCAATGAGCTCTGATGAATGATGCCCGCACTGTGAATCAGAATATCTAGTTTACCTCCCTCCTTCTGCAGGTACTGTAGAAGCGGTTGAAGCTGTTTTTCAACGGTCAAGTCGATTTGAAAGCAGGTCGCTGGTGCATATCGCCGAACTTCGATCGCCGTCTCAGCTAGCTTGCTCGGGTCTCTACCTAAGATGCACAACTTCACCCCTTGACGCGCCAATGCCAACGCGATAGCACGCCCAATCCCTCTGCTCGCTCCGGTCACCACGGCCACCCGCCCGGTCAACCGACTAGTAGGATCGATTTGTTCAGGCGCCAAGTTAGGCAGTACTCCTTCAAGTGCTCGTCGTGCGTGTCCATTATTTTCCGACCTAGACCTGCTTCCTCTTCAACAGAAGAGCCCAATCATTACTGTCAGGCGCCGCGGGTGAAGTCCATACCGGGCCCTCAGCGGGCGGTAAGGGTGTCCTGTCGCCGGTTGAGGTGTTAAACCACGTTCCTTCGTAACGGCCAGCGCGCAGCCGAATCGTAACCGTACCGCCGTGCGGCAGATACGCTGCGTACATCTCTCCAGGTTTGGCAATGCAATACGCGGCACGTGTGACCAGCTCATCGTGAGGCTCGGTCTTCCACCATTCGAAGCCGGTGAAAAACTCCACCAGGTGCGCATAACCCTGAAGCATTGTCATACTGTCATCACCACGACCATTCATCCAGCCGCCGCCGGTATCCGGCCAGACGTTCGTCCCCCGCCGTGCGGTCTCGCCTGTGGTTTGGTAGCCCCCAGCCATGACAATTTCCCATGCGGTTCGGCGCAAGGTGTCGGCTGATTCCGATCCAGGTCCCTGCGCCCACAGCGGATAGTGGTCTTCATAGCCGTACTCTTCATTGGTTTGGGGAATAATCCGGCCGAGCGCTTTCTGTCGTGTTCGCTGGCTCAGCATGAAAGCGTGCTGGTCTCTCGACCATTCCTGAAATGAGGTGAAGCCAAACCAACCCGCGGTGAGATCCTGATGACGGTTGTTCACAGGATGACTTGTGGCTAGATGCTGGTACGGATCCCATTCCTCGATCATCTCCCCGGTATGGTGCGTCCACGAGACGCTCCTATACTGATCCAGATCATCGCCGAGATCCCAGGTAATGTTAGAGAACGCTCCGAAACGTGCGACAGCGTAACGCAGAAATCGGCGCTCGTCTTCGCTTCCAGCTTCGGGGTGAATCCGACTGTTATCCATATCCAGGACCAGAGAAATAATTATGTCCCGGTCACGAGCGAGTCGGAGCGCACGTTCGAACTTCTGCCAATAGGGCAGGTAAAATCGGGTGTAATCGAAGCCCGGATGGAAGATGTCTTCAGGCAAATGGGCCGGCCATGGCGTGATGAAGACCGTCCAATTAGGACCAACCATGACGGGTTCGCCGTAGAACACATTGGTCCGGCCGGCGACCGTAACCCGCACTCGATTGATTTTCAAGTTGTAGAGCCGCTCGATAACTGCGTGGATCACCCTTTCATCCGACCACCCCATAAGCCAGTACGCGGTGGTGCCGTTGAAAAAGTAATGCTCCCCGGTACCCTCCCATATGAAATGCCAAGGGTATTGAGAATCCACCCGGATTGGACCACGACGATTTCCCTCAGTTGCGTGAAACGTGCCTGTCGAAGTCTGGCTCCCGTCCCCCTGCCGATACTCCACGAAGTATCTGTATTCCCCCGGCATCGGCGGCATGAATCGTATACGAAACACGCTGCCGTCTTCCGCGTCACAGAACCCATCCACCTTCCAGCGCTTCTGTCCATTAACCGACTCGAACCACCCACTGAAAGCCACATCCGTAAAAGGGTTAGTGGCACGGGGAGACGAAACGTTCGCGGTCACCTCCACGAAATCGTACGCCTTTACGGTCTGGTCAGACTGAGAAAAAGACACATGCGAGAGCGTCGCGCGCCTGTCACGGGCACACCCATTCAGCGCAACACACGCGCTCAAGAGCAGGACAATCCCCAACCTTACTCCTACTCTATTCGAGGGATATGATGTCATCATCCGCGGCGCATGAATTCCCAGGGGTGGGTGCCAGTTGGTACACTAGTTTGCCATCAACGTTGTTCGCGTACGCTAGCACCGCGCGGTGTGCCCCTTGACCGACAATTCGCCATGAATCCCCATCTCTCACGATCCGCATCTGGCTTCGAGCCCGCCACCAACGATTGACCTTAGCCGGAAGGGCAAACCAAACGTTTGTTTCCTGACGCAACCTTCGGAGGTTGTTCAACAATTCCTGGTAGATGGATCTGGTATCCGGCTCCAACACATAGTCAGGATGAACGATGAAGCTGGCCAAACCGTTGCTTTTCAAGATTAGGTCGATCTGGTTTTTCCATAAGGCGATCGAGCGGTGATTCAAAAGATGAAACAACATGTAGTCTTGAGTCGTGGTGACCGGGAGTTCGAGGATATCCCCGATAAAATAAGGCATCACGGTGCAACAACCACCACGCTGGGGATCCAGATGCGCGACATTAGGTATGGACATGTCGAAAGAGAAACTGAAGGCGTGATACCACTCGGGATTTCGATAAAGGGCTCCGGCCCGGAACCCCTCGGCGCCATAATCACTCGCGTAGCGGTTGATGATCTTCGCCCGACGAAGAAATTCTTTCCGGCCGTCAAAGAGCCAACCATCATGGTTCAAATCCTGGATACCAATTTCAAACCCCCGGCTTCGAACCGCAGCCAGGAAAGCCGAAGATACCGTATAACGTTCCTCGGGAACGATATTGAAGGAAGCCTTAATTCCGTATTCATCGTCCAGGTCCATTAGGGCGGCACAAGCATCTCTTCCCGCCTCGGTCTCGACATCATGTGTCATCACAACACAGCCCTGAGCACCTTGGGGCCAGAACCAGACGAATGGCACGCGATCCACGCCTTTGGCGGCCATAGACAAACGCAGGAGCCGCTGGCAAATATTCTCGACAGTGGTATCTACAGGCCACTGAGGGAAGGGCAGCTTATTCCAATTGCTCGCCCGGAACCTCTTAACCTGTCTTCGCACACGGGGATTGGTAAGCGGCCTTACCAGGTAATACAGCTTCCGGAGAATGTTCTCGAAACTGTAGCGCGCACCACAGCCGCTTGCATAACGCTCCAGGCGAAGGTTATCGATTACCTCAGAGGGGTCGAATGGCAACGTGAGTTTGCCGTCGTTTACCGTGACGTCATTGAGGGCATCGTAGAGGTCGGACCCGACCTCAGGTTTGCGCTTTCCCCTAGTGGAACGGCCATAGCAGATTGCATTTGAACCGAATCGGAAGTATCCCTTTTCAGTGGACAGATTCCCATCTAAAGCAAAATTCAGGAAGCCTTTCGGAAAACGATAACGATCGTTCAGGGCTCGGCTGAGGGTATCGGCAGTCTTCAGTGCGCTCTCGCACGACCCAGAGTCTGCTTCCAAACACCGCTCGGGCTGTTGCTGCACGCCAATACCCTCATCTAGCACCACTCGTGTACTATCCTCTTATTGTCGGTTAAATGAAGAGAAACTAAGCTGGTTCGCATTAAAAGCGCTTTTTTCGGTGGCTTACACCGAAGCCAGAACCTCGTCGGTTACTACCGAACGCCGCCGGAATCCTCGAATCAGATCCAGATATAGGGCCTTCTGACCCATAACGTATAGCAGCGTTGCAAGGTATGCGCTGAACAAGACAGTGCCGCCTAATGCAAGTCTCGCAATCGGACGCAATGACTGGCCGTAAAACATTTGCACTCCGAAGGCGAGCAAAGCAGCCACTACGCCCGACAATAGCGGCCGACTCACGGTCAGCCCTATATCTCGCACCGAAACACCGGTACCGTGCACACACCAAACGATATGTGGGATAACCCACAAGGTCATGGCCAACGAGTAGCCCAGAGCTACTCCCTTGACTCCGTAGGGCAATCCTGCAACGTAACCTGTAATGACTAGAGGAGCGATCACCAAGGCGATCTTCAAACTCCGTCCGACCAACCCAAGGGACAAAAGCAACCACCCCAGAGGATTAATCATCGCAAAGATCAAGATGGTCGGAGCCAGCAGACGAAAAATTGCCGCTGCCCCCGTCCACTTTGGTCCGAGCAGAACAAAAATGAGATCGTTCGAGAAAAGAGCGCAAGCCAGCGTGATCGGTAAGGTTACACCGATGACGAGAGAGTACCCTTTCAAGAAGTAGCTTCGGAGCCGGCTTGGATCGTCCTGAACCCGTGACAACGCCGAAAAGGCAACTTCCCCGACCGCAGAATTCATGTTGTCGGTCGGGATGTTGATCAGCTGATAGGCGCGGCCATAAATCCCAATGGCGTCGGCTCCCCAGAACCGGCCTAAAAGGACCTTCTCCAGATTGTAGGCAACGTAAACGACAAGGCCATTCAAAGTAATGGTGCCGCCAAAGCGCATCATCGACCGAATGCCGACTCGCCGCCGTGGCGCCCCCGGAATCCACTTTGTAGTTATCCAGCATCCAATGGTGTTAATGAGCGGAAGCGCGACAGTCATCGCCACGAGGGCCCAGTAGCCGTAACCAAGCTCGGCCAAGCAGATGGCGACCACAGTACTTACAACCAACGCCACGGTGCTGATCACCGCCAGGGCAGTAAAGCGTAGTTCGCGTTGCAGAATCGCCGAGTGCTGGACGCCAGCTGCGTTGAACAGAAATCCTGTTGCCAAAACCACTGCCACCCACACCAAGCGAGGCTCGTGGTAAAAACTCGCAATTACGGGAGCAAGGGCAGAGACTAGAACTGCAAGGAGGACTCCGACCAAAGCATTGATCCAAAAGAGGGTCGAGATCTGTTCTTCGGTCACATGCGCGCGCTGGACCGAGGCGGTAGACAGCCCGAAATCCCGGAACAGACCGAGCACTCCGGTAAAAGCCGTGACCATTCCCACTAGGCCGAAGTCTCGGGGACCCAGCAACCGCGCCAATACCATGAGCGAACCCAGACGAAACGCAAAGTTGACGCCTTGGGCTATGATTCTTGCCAGTCCTCCACGAATCGTCTTCTCTTTCAGATCCTTCATTTACAAAACCATCTTGCGGCAATAAAAGGCCTCAGCGTAGCCGCTGGGGGAATTACATTCCATACCTCGCAGGCGCATGAGAGACAGAAATGTTTCGGGCTGAAACCAGCGTTTCGTGCGCTGGGACTGGAAGACATCCATAATGTATCTGACTTTTTTCTCGTAGACCTCTTGCTCCAGGGGAGCAAACACGCTTGGCCGTCCAATATCGCCGTCGTATTTTGGAATTTCGTACTCCAGAATCAAGTGGTCACGAAACGTATTCCAGGTCAATTCCGCTATCAAGCGATGGTCCTGGTGCGCGTCTTGGCCATTGTGGGTGAATACTAGATCAGGAGACAGTTGCTTCAGTTCCCTTTCAAAAACTGTTTTGACATCGGCCCCCCAATACGGGAGGTACCCGTCCTCAAAAGTTTTCAATAGAGGAGCCTTCAGGTGGGACCCAGCGAACAGCGCGGCCGCGCTTTGCGCCTCGACCGCTCGAACGCCAGTGGCACTAAAGACCGCCCAGTGAAACTCGCAACCTGGGCACTGCTCGGCCAACCGGAGAATCGTTCCCCCACAACCGATTTCTATGTCATCACAGTGGGCGCCCAGGCACAGGACTGTCAACGACGTCGTGGCCCTGAGGTCCAAGTTTAGATGGATCATACCCGAGCCGACGCCACCGCCGGGGGCTTCGAGTTTGCTTTGGCGACCGGGTTCCAGATCTTCCAGGGTGCCCCGCCTTGATCCAGTTCCTCCAGGCGCTCCTTGTCCTTAAAGGTATCCATGCACTGCCAGAAGCCGGTGTACTTGTAGGCTAACAAAGCCTGTTTCTCAATCAGTCGCTGAAACGGCTCCCGTACCAGTTCTTCGCCTGGCCGAATGTGCCGGAAAATCTCATTGCGCATGATGAAGAAGCCGCCATTGATCCAAATGTCCGTACGGCTCAGCGCGGAAATGTCCCGGACCATCCCCCCGGGGCCGGCGCTAACAATGTCGAAACTCGCGGTGGGCTGGACCAGGAGTAGAGAAGCCGCAGCATTACTTTGGCGGAACGTTTCCAGCATATCGGGGAGTTGAACGTCGCTGAGTCCGTCGGCGTAGTTTGCCAGAAACATTTCTTCGCCCTGGAGGTAGGATTCAATGGCCTTCAGGCGCTCCCCGATATTGGCATTTGCTCCGGTTTCCACGAAAGTGATCGTCCAATCGTCAATGTCACGATTCAAATACTCGATGTTCTTTCCACCTCTCGACCAGACAAAATCGTTAGAGACGGATTCATCGTAGCGAAGGAAGTAGTCCTTGATGACGTTGCCCTTGTATCCCAGGCAGAGGATGAAGTCCTTGTGCCCGAAGTGAGCGTAATATTTCATCAGGTGCCACAGAATCGGTCGCATCCCGATCTGCACCATGGGTTTGGGGACTTCGTCGGAGTATCCACGGAGTCGCATGCCGGCTCCCCCGCAAAAGAGAACGACTTTCATCACTCACCTCCGTGCTTTACTTCCTAATCGACGGCCACTTTCGGAATAGGAACAACGAAGCGTCCACCCCACTCACGAATGAACTGCAACTGCTGCATGATTTCGTCTCTCAAGTTCCACGGCAGGATCAGGACATAGTCTGGTTTGGTTTCCCGAATCCGCTCCGGATGACAAATGGGGATGCGACTGCCGGGCAGGAAACGTCCTTGCTTGTAGGGGCTGCGATCGACCGTGTATTGGATCAGGTCTTTCCCGATGCCGCAGTAATGCAGCAGGGTTGCGCTCTTGCCTGGCGCTCCATAGCCCGCCACTTTTTTCCCCTGTCGCGCCGCCGCTATCAGGAAATCCACCAACGCAAACTTGGCTTCTCTCACCTGCAGTGCAAAGCTCTTATAACCCTCGACGGAAGCTAGGCCGAAGCGTTCTTCCACAGAGATTAACTGGGCCACGCTGGACTCGATCGGGTGCGTTTTGTCCTCCGCACGGCACGCATACACCCGCAGAGAACCCCCATGCGATTTGAGTTCCTCTACGTCGAACACCTTCAGTCCGTGGGCTTCCATGATGCGCACCGTGGTGAGCATCGAGAAGTAAGAGAAGTGTTCGTGGTAAATCGTATCGAACTCATTGAGTTCAATCAGCTTCAGCAAGTGTGGAAACTCCAGCGTCAAAACGCCGTGAGGCTTCAACAGGGTCTTGAGGCCTTCCACGAAGTCGTTCAGGTCGGGCACTTGCGCCAGGACGTTATTGCCGAGTACCAGATCCGCACAGCGCCCGTCGGCGGCCAATTGCTTCGCCAGTCGGGTGCCGAAGAACTGCACCAGGGTGGGAACTCCCTTTTCCTCCGCCACCCTGGCAACATTTGCCGCCGGTTCGATCCCCAACACCGGCACCTTTTGCCGGACGAAATACTGCAGCAGATAGCCATCGTTGCTAGCCACTTCGACCACGTAACTCCGCGCGTTCAGGCCGAACCGGGTTGCCATCTTGTGGCAGTACTTTTCACAATGTTTGAGCCAGGATTCGGAATAGGAAGAGAAATATGCGTAGTCGCTGAAAATATTCTGTGGACTCTCATATTGTTCCAATTGAACCAGGAAGCATTCTTCGCAAACATAGACGTGGAGCGGATAGTAGACCTCGCCGCGATTCAGATCGGAGGCCGACGGATAGGTTTCGCAGAGCGGTGACATGCCCAGGTCAACAAAGGTCCGCCGTAGGTCTGCGGCGCAGAAACGACAGGATCTGGCCGCGGCTGGTGACTGCGTGTCGGAAACAAGCGGTGCGGAGGTCATTGCGCCCATCAAAGCTCGTGACGTGCAATCAGGCAATTACTGCCGCTTCGCGAGGCTTGCGGCTCCAATGCAGCGATGCGTCGATCGTTCCGGCGTTCAGCAGACGTTGGATGTGGGCGATGCGAATGTAGCGGCCACCCTCCAGGTCCTCAGCCGTGAGTCCAATATTGCGATAAGCCTCGTGGAGTTCTTGGGCGCCCTTGAGAGCCGTCCACTCCGGCCGAAAACTCGGTAGCACATGTCGAATCTTATCGCAATTAACTCGATAGCATCGTTTATCTGGGCCGCCTCCGGGGGCGTACTCGATGCGGCAACCAAGTATGGTTTCGGAGACGATTTTCGCCAGTTCGCTGATGCGATAGTTCTCCTCGGTCCGACCGACATTGAAGACTTGGTTGTGAATGAGTTCCCGGGGAGCGTCCAGCACGCTCAGGATGGCAGCTACGATGTCCCGTATATGCACCAGTGGACGCCAGGGCGTGCCATCGCTCTTAATATAGATCCTGCCGGTGGCGAATGCGGCGGCTACGAAATCGTTCAGGACCACATCCAGTCGTAACCGCGGAGACACCCCATAAGCCGTCGCGTTCCGCAGGTATGTCGGGCTGAAATCTTCTCCTGCTAACGGGACCACGTTGCGCTCAACGAAGACCTTAGACTCGCCATAAGGAGTGACTGGATTCAGCGTAGCCGTCTCGTCCAGGGATCCATCACCTGCCGCTCCGTAGGTGCTGCAAGAAGAGGAGAAGACGAAACGCTTCACCCCGGCGGCTTTGGCCAGCTCGGCTAGCTTCACCGATGCGCGATGATTAATGTCGTAAGTGAGCTCAGCGTCCAGATTGCCCAGCGGGTCATTCGACAACGCCGCAAGATGCACCACTGCATCGAAACCTTCAAGATCTGCCCTTGTCAGATTGCGGATGTCCTTACGGACTTCGGGGAACTCTGGCAATAGCTGGCCGAAGTCACAGCCACTGAACAGATCTGTGTCCAGGCCTACCACCTCATGGCCGACGGAACGCAGAACGGGTCCAGCAACCGCGCCGATATACCCTTTATGACCGGTAAGAAGAATTCTCATGCCACTCCCGTCGAGAAAAGGTGCTTCCGCGTTAGAAATGAAACCAGATTGTGGCCGTTCATCACTTCTCGGGATTGCTTGCAGAGCATCCCGCGCATTCAATCAGAAGGCACCAGGTCGTCAAGCAGCGGGTATGGACCCGATGAAGGCAGCCAAGATCGTCACAATCCTTGCATGTAATCACGACTTCCGGAATAGCCCTTTGGTTACCGCTAATGGGTAACTTTGGTATCGTTACATGCCGCCGATTCGGCAGTTTCGGCAATAGTGCGGTCGGGAACGCCTGCCATTAATCCGTGCTCACATAACAGCTTAGCAGCGTCACGAATGAGAGGGAACGAAATACCGGAGCGGTTCGCAATATCCAGAAGCGAGTGATCGCCGTCTGAAAGATTCAGCACCCAAAGGCGCGCATTGATCTCCTGTCCAATAGTCTGTCCGCCCATGGGCCGATAGAGATTCCGCTTCCCCAATTGCGGCTCACCATAAGGGCTCAGGTTGCGATATCGCCCGTTGTTTTCCAGCACTTCCACTATGCCAGCGCAGACATGGAGCGATTCTGCGAGTTTTTGTGGAAAGATAAAGGCCAGATTGTCCGCAGAGGTGTGATATTCCGGAAAGCTTCCCCAGACACTACGCATTAGGCAACCGACTGGCAAATTGAATCCGGGAGAGCAATACTGCCGCTCATCATAACCGTAGGGAGAGAACTCCAGAATCTCAGCGGATTCACCGGAGTGGCGGAGAACGTGCTCCGCTGCCTGATCGATCTCAGCATCTCCGCGCCGGCTTTTCTTGTAGTGAAACCCGCCCGCATCTCCAATGCCGGTTAACACTAAGCCATGGCGGATACGTCCAACCATCTCTCGATTGCGCGCGAGCCAGGTGATGGCGCCGATCGTGCCCGGAATGAATAAAAAACGGTATGAATAACGGAGATCCTCGCCACTCAGCGCCCGGGCCAGAAAGGTAGCCACCACTAATCCCGAGAGGTTGTCATTGGCCAAGGACGGATGACAGGCATGACAGGAGATCAGCACTTCGTCGGCCGTGCGACCGCGAATATAACATTCACCGTAGGTTAGGTGTCCGGTTTCGAGATTCGATTGAATGCATACTTCGTATTCGCCGTCCTTCAGTCCCAACATTTGATTATGGGACAGGCAAAATCCCCAATCCTCTTTGTAATAGGACGTTTTATAAGGAATCCAGTCGGGATGCTCAGGCAGGGTCACCAGGTGTGGCTTGAGTTCGGACAGCGTCATGCTTGAGTGAATCGGGGTGCTGTAATTCACGACATGCAGGTTACATCGCTGGAAGTCGATTACCCGGTTCCCATCGCGATCCTTGATATAGGCATCGCAAATATTCCATTCTTTGGGTACAGTCCAGTCGAAGACGGCCGTTCCCGTTGGGACTTCAAATATCTGCAGCGAAATCCGATCTCTGATTCTGGCCAGAGTCTGCCGGATTCCATCGCCGGTGATGCTCCGACAAATCGGGTAGAGATCGGCCGCAAACCGGTACAATTCATTGCCCAGCTGCACCGGATTTTGTCCCTCGATTTCCTCCTTCAAGCCCATCGCAACTCCGACAGGTCGGGATAAGCGCGGTCCCGTTCGGAAATAACCTTCACTGCGGCCGGCCAAACAATCTGAAATGCCGGATCGTTCCAACGAACCCCCCGCGCCAGCTCGGGGTGGAAGAACTCCGACATCTGGTAGAAGACTTCGGTCTCATCCTCCAGGGTCAAGAAACCGTGGCCGCAGCCTTCGGGCACGTAAAGCATGTGCCGGTTAGCAGCCGTCAAAACAACTCCAATCCACTCTTTGAAGGTAGGAGACTGCGGGCGCAAATCAACGACCACATCATAGATCCCTCCCATCGTGCAGCGCACCACCTTAGCTTCCTGATGGGGCTCCGCCTGATAATGAATACCGCGAAGGGTTCCCTTGCGTATATTGAACGACACGTTGCACTGCACGACCTTAGGACTCAAGTTATGAGTTTCAAACTCCTTCTGACACCAACTACGGGCAAAGAAACCCCGCTCATCGGAGAGAGGTTGAAGCTGAATTTCGAAAACTCCCGGCAACTTGGTTTCCTGAAAGGTCATACTCCGATGCTTTACTTACTCAGCTTGCGTGTCTTCAATAGTCCTATACTCGGGTGGTCTGCGGTCCATCGCTGGCATTCGCCCCTCGCAGAATGGCAATCAGCCCATGTGGCGATACAGGAGCCGTCCTGCCGCCGAAAAGACGGGGTCGGGCAATACGGAAAACAATTGCCGTATCCTATGGGAATTCCGCCGGCTGTGGGCCGGACGTCTTCCTGTGTTCTGGTATCGGTAATAAGTCAGCGTCTTGCTGACAGTGCCGAGTCGATTCTTGAAAACCACCAGGCCATCATTGTCGAGGTCGGAACGCCCGAAGTCGATTTTCTCTGCCCCGGACGCTCTGCTATCTTCGATCAGCCTCCAGAAGAGTAACGGCATACCGCCCAGGTGGTGGAATTTTTGATCTGAGCAGCCATACTTGTAGACGACGGTTGTTCGATGTCGGAGCGTCAGCAGGGCCGCGATTGGCGTGCCATTGGTACGGGCTACCCTGATCTCAACTTTGTCACCCATCGCATTGACCAGGTTTGTGAACCAGGCGCGGGGTTGAGGAAGCAACTGATGGCGCCTTCTGGTAATTATCAAAAGGCGGTAGAAATCGCCCACGAGTTCAGAGCGACCTGTTTCGCAGGTCAGCCCTTCCCTGCGAGCCCGGTCGATCCGCCGCTGAATAGAATCCTTGTGCATTCCTCGACGAATCTGCTCCAGACTTGGTCTTACATCTAGCTCGTGGAAATAGTACGACTGGCTGGGGCGCAGGTCGCAGGCTGGGCCGTCGATACCGTACAGAGGGCGAAGCTCAACATAGTTGCACCGCCGACGACCCGCTTCCGCCCGCAACCAATTGAGGAACTCGAGCGACTCGGAGAGATTGTCCAATAAGGGTTCGCAATGGTCCGAAAATGGCAGCGACACAAGACGCGTTCCTGTTATCCAACTCGAGACGCGGCACAGCACGATGCCATCATTTAGCGGCTTATCCGGGGAGGAGGTCGTTAGCACGAAGGGTTCGTAGCCGTATGTGCGCGTCAGTGCCTCGATCCAACCTCGTTGATGGAATGCCGATGCTCTTGGGTGGCACGCTACCAGATCATCCCAACGGCGGTCAGAAAGCGGATTTGTGATGTAAATGGCCACTTATTGGCGATGCGTTTTTGATTCTTACTTGCCTGCATCTTCGATGCAACCCAAGGCAATACTATCGCGCAGACTCTGACAGTTGAGGCGACTCGCATTCCCGTCCATCACCGTTGGCCTTATTTAAGAGGTGTGCCAGGCCCTTAAACATTGTGCCTTGCCCCCAGTGGAGCATTGGCGTCTTCACTTTTTTCCACCCCAAATCCCGGTAGTAGAAATGCCCATCCTCAGCCTGCATATTGTCGATAGTCCAGCGGGCAACTTTTTTACCCAATTCAAGCGATCCTGGTGCGGTGTCCGAGAAAAATGCGAGTGTATCGATTGCTTGGGCAGCGCACTGAATGTCGATGGGACCGGCTTTTTGATGGTAGTATTTCGGACATCCGTCGGGCTCGAAGAAATGAAGTCGGAAGTATTCGAAACCACTCCGCAGGTTTGGGTTGAATTCCGGATCGTCTGTGCTATCCATATAGCGTTTTAGGCAGTCAAGGTTATACCCAGTGTGAAAATTATCGATCCAGTGATATCTTGGCTCCTCTCCGTAGAACCATGCGCCATCGGCCATCTGTCTGGCACAGCTATAGACCATGGCATCTTTTGCCAACTCAAGCGCGCCCTGATCCTTAGTGTGGGAGGCAACCCGCGCGAGCAGAGCCGCACCCAGCATATTTGAGTTGTGAATCGAGCTCTGCTTGAAAGGAACGTAACTGAGACAGGTTCCGCGACTGGTATTCTCCCGCGGCAGACTCTTCACCCACTCCACTGCACTCCGAGCCACATCCAGGTATTTGACCTCGCCCAGCACCTCGTAGGCTTCCAAAAAGGCCAAACCAATCAGGCTGCTCCAGACGATGGTAGGCATTTGCTTGGGTATGGTGCCAGCTCGGGTTGAAAATGAAAAGTGGTTGCCCCAACAGTATTGCTCGTGGGCCGGTGACCGATTCTTCATCAGCCAATCAAAGCAGAATTGGGCTTTCCCGCGATAGGCTTCATCTCTCGTCAATGCGTACATCTTGACGTAACCCCACCCCATGTATCCCATGCCCTTAGTCGAGGTATGAGGTCTGATCCCGATCCAGGGCCTTATGTGGAACGGCACCCGTAGCACGGCGCCGGTCAGGAGTCGCCGAAGAAAATGAACATCGAAAGTCAGATAGCGAAGAAATGACAGGTCGCCGTCACCGGGGTCGTAGGCTTGATACTTGTGCGCTTCCACCCAACGGGCAACTTGCTCTGCGCTCTCCTGGAAGGTCTTGTCCATGTTCTCAGGAAGCAGCGGTGCTCTCGGTGGCACCGGTGAGTTGTCGCAATAAGGCCACGTATTTCACTTTCTCGCCAGCCCAAGAAAACTGTTCGCGCAAGGCCACAGCACGCTCCCGATAGCGGAAAAGACCCTCCGGGTTTTCGACAATGCGATCCAATGTGTCACTCAGCGATGAAGGATCGTTCCATTGAAAAAACATGCAGTCTTCCTCGCCGAAATAGTATGAAATAGCGTCGCTACGAACCGTAACCACCGGAAGTCCCAAAGAAATGTATTCGAGCAACTTCAAGGGTAGGGCATAGTTTGTGACTGAAGAAATCTCTAACGGCACCAGCCCTACGTCGCAGTCGTCGATCTGGCCGGGAATTGCGTGCACAGGGTAACTGCGGTTGTCAAACTCGACGATGTCCTCGAGTTTAAATCCCTGAATCATTCCCTTCAGTGCCTGACTGAAGTCTCCCTCTCCAATGATTTTCACTGAGATTCGGTCCTTATTGCGAACTTGCGCCAAAGCAGCCATCAATACTCGAAGGCCCGAACGCTCGAGGATGGTTCCGTGAAACACGAATCGTATCTTGCCATTAATGGAGAAAGACTTTCGCAGGGGAAAGAGCTCGCCATCGGCAAAGTTGGCAATTACCTCTATAGAATCGGGAGCCAGGCCATGTTTCAGCAGAATCCCGTCTCTCACCGGATGGTGCACCGTAACCACGCGGCTTGAATACGCAGCGCTCAACCGTTCCTGCCAGAGCAATAACCGAAAGAAGAAACCCTCCTCACCACTCTTGAACTTTGAGGCGAACGTGTTGGGCATCGGATCGTGTATATCCAAAATAACTTTCACTCCGAACAAACGCGGCACCAGGGTGGTGAACACAAGAAAGTCGGGCATGTTATTAACGTGGATTGCCCGATATCTCCGTTTAAAGAACAGAATAGTTGTTCTTACGAAACACCGGAGAAAAAACTCCACATACGCAAGCAGGTAGCTGAAGTGCCCACCACCCCGGTATTTGCCTTGATTCAGTCGGATCACCCGTACCCCATGGATCATTTCCTCTTGTGCCGTACCCGGTCGCCAGAGCGCCAAGAAGTCAACTTCAAATCCCGCTCCCACAGCGGCCTCGGCCTCGCGGATTACGCGCGGATCTGACTCATAGTAGCTGTAAGCCATCATAAGGACAGTTACACCCTGCGTCTTTTGGGTCAAGGCAGAATTCTCGATTCAAGTGATCCGATGACTCTCTTGAAGTCCGCAACCAATCTAGGATCAGCCAGCACGTTTTCCGGATGCACCAGCAGCACGATGTCATGCCGCTTGCCGTGATCGAGTAGCCAATTCACAGTGAACTTTCTTGTATCCCTCCAGAACGGCTCGAGCCAGAATGCTGAGGGGAATACTGACAGATTTTTGCTTGTCTTCGTGGGCTGAAGAGATGGGTCCTGCAGATTGCCCAAAAACAACCGCATTGATGTCTGCTCCGCCCACTCGATGTACCGCTCTGGTTCGTACGGTGCGTAGTGGTACAAGCCATATTTCGCGCCACCTGATCCGTGTTTAGAGAAAGCGAGAACTTTCCTTCCAGCGTGGCGCTCAACTATCTGCTTCTCCTCAAGGAAATTGGCGTAAGAACGAGAATCTTCCACGTGGAGCCCGATTTCGTGGTGGCCAATATCGAGCAACGCAAGGACCGTTGGGGAAGGAAGCGTACAACGTCGAAAAAAAGCGTAGGCGCGTGCCCCTGCTTCGTTAAGCCACGTCAGCATCGTCTTCAACTCAGTCAGGTACCCGAATCTGGCGACCTTGGGGAAATAGAGATCAGAACTTAGACGGCTTAGAAGATGCCGAGCGAATGGATGCCGACCATAAGGCCGATCTACATCTATGCGAATGATAAGGGGCATGCGAGATTAACGTTCCGTGGCCGGCATCGCTTGCGCAGGGGGAACCGCCAGCGCGGATAATGGGGCTGAAACTACTCTTTCGTCCGAGCTGTCGGCGCTAGCGTTTGGTCCGACCCGCTCCAGCCAGATCTCACGCCAGTACGGATAGATGCTCCTGGGACAAAACATGCGGCATCCACTGTAACGGGCCTGGCAAACCACCGTATCGAGAATGATGCATGGATTTTTCATGTCCTGCATCTTTCCAGTCTTCTCGTCCAGGATCCTTGCGACCCGCTTGAGTACTCGATAAGTTCCGCCACAATAAGGAACCATCTCAGCATCCCATGACATGCCCCGGTTCTTGCTCCCTGCAGTTAGGGTGCGAAGAATTTCCTGGTGGGACTTCACCCGCACCAGTTCTCCGGGTTGCAGATTCAGCCCTACGGACGGAGTAGGCTGTCCCCCAGCGATGTTTCCGCTGGCGCGCGGGAACCGCGAGGCGCCCCAAAGCCAGCAAATCCTTTCGTAGAACCAGCGCATTGTCGGCCCCAGTCCAATGCCGGCCTGGCTGAGGTTGTAAAAGATAGAAAAGATCAGGCCCCTAACAACCCGGCCGAGCCCCACATTGCCGGAGAGATAGTCTTCGACATACTGCCGAACGTCCCACCATTCCAGATCAGTCGACGCATAGGGCAATCTCGTAGCCTGGCAGACGTAAGTGGGCGTTTCGCCGGACGGAACTGTGGATTCGGCGCCAGCCCACACCCCTGCTTCTGTACATGGGCCTCCAGGCGCTGTATTTACGATACTAAAATGGGCGTGATGGCCCGGGCCAGAAGTTAACGGTGAATTGTCGCCGACGGGTTTCAGCCATTCCTCTTTCCAGAAAACAAGGCAGCCTGCCTGACATCCGCCGTGCGCCGATCCATCGCAACGGGTCTCGAGATGAACTGCACGGCTGACACGGCGTCCGCGAATCGGGAATACAGTGTCACAGGTCTTGTGTGCCCGCTTGTAAATGCGAAATCTCCGGCCGCAGAAGACAAACATTTCGGGCATGAACGGCATGCTGTCTAGTTGCCCCTGGGCGTCAAGCGTGCGCAGGATTTCTTCCTTGCTGCGGACCTCAACCCAGTCGCCGACTTTTGGTTTGCTTCTGAAGCTCACGTTCTCCCGCCATGTTTGAATGCTTTCCATTGCGAAGACATGCCGAACTTAGGTTTGTCAGCACAGGTCCCAACGTTATCCTGGACTCTGCGCCCCAATTGCGCCTGTTTCGCTTCTTTCCTTATTCCAATGAATTTCTCGATGCTGTTTTTTGGGTTTAGAAGAGCGCCGAACAACTTTGAGAGCGCAACTGTCGCCAGACGTCTGCGGCTGAACCCGACTCCGATATCGGTCAGCTTTTGCCTGTGATATGCCCAATATTTTCTATCGCGACGCCTCCAAATCGCCCCTACAAGGTTCTCGTAGTAACCCGTGAGCAGCCGATGCACGCAGGTGTCAAATTCTTCCGGGCTAAGGAAATCTCGACCGTGCAACATCAATTCTTGCAGTTTGCCAGCTCTGTAGGTGTTGACATCGCTGGAAAAAGTGGTAAGCGAGGCAGAACGCATTCTCTGAAAGGTTAAGACCTGGTGGACAAATCCGAAGTCTGAATTCTTGAGCAGCACTATGCACGCCTCTGAGTCTGCATGGAAGTTCGACTCGTTAAAGAATGGTTCACGGCCCCGTACCAGATCAGTCCGGTAAAGCACACTAGTAGCTGACCCGAAAACGTATAGGCCTTCCAGAAACAGGCGCCGACATATCTCGCGACCAGATATTTTGCGACAAGGATAGGGAAGCCCTGACCACATTACGCGCTCGTCTTGGAGGCTGTACGCACCGACAATACCAACCGATGGTTGCTCTTCCGCCAGGCCCACCATCTGATCCAGACAGCCGGGGAACATCCAGTCGTCCCCAAACAAGATTTTGCAGTATTTACTTTGCGGAGATACGTAACGCAATGCAGCGTTGTGATTGGGGATTGCTTGCAGAAAGTCCTTGTTCTGTACAAGTCGGATTCGCGAGTCCGCCGCTGCGTATTTCCGCACAATTTCCGCCGATCCGTCGGTACTGCAATTATCTACAATGGTGTAATCCCAGTTGGTGTATGTCTGGCCGAGAACGCTCTCAATACACTGCGGGAGATATTCGGCTTCGTTGTATACCGGCGTCACTATGCTCACCAGTGGCACGCCTTTCCTCACGTCTGTCGGAACCGGCCATTCCGCTGGCATACTGGACACACTGATCGCTGGCTCCACATTCCGGCCTGCGCTCGCGCGGCGGTGGCGTTCAAGCTGCAGACATTCTTCCGCCGCCGCCCAAACTGAAGGAGAGATTGCGTTCCAGGTCCACTTCTCTAAGAACGCATTCCAGGCCCGTTCGGCTATTTGTGCCGCCTCTTCTGGCTTGCGAATTGCGGCAACACACGCTGCGGAGAAAGCCTCAGCTGAGTCCGCCAGGTAAATTTCGCGTCCTGATTGCACGGGATAACCGTACGCTCCAAATGAGGTTGACACGATCGGGCATTTCCGGCTGAAGCCGTGAGCGATCTTGATACGGGTGCCGGCCCCGAGCCGTATGGGTATCGCCATCACAGACCAGGTCGTAATTTCCTCCTCTGGATTCGTCAACCACCCCAGTCCGTCGATATCCGGACCCAGAGACCGAACACGTCCGTCGCTTCCCGGGCCAGCCAGTCTTAGGCGAGCATCCGGTACCTCCCGTTTGATGAGCGGCCAGCATTTCTCGATGAACCAGCGGATACCGTCGACATTCGCGAAGTGATCGAACAAACCAATGAATCCGATCCTTGGAGGAGTTGCCGGATGGCGGATTGGTTCGCTCACGGGCCTTTCAAACCCGTTGGGAATCACCTGAATAGGGGCCTGCACTCCCAGGCGCCTAAGATATTGCTTGTCCTCCTGGCTGCAAACCGACAGCGATGTGAATCTCTCTCCTAAGAGCTTCTCCCGCCGTCTCCAGCTGTGAAGCCTCCTGAGGGTAAGAAAGCGTTCCGTCAGGCCAATATCGGTTTCCAGAGTGGTCTGGTGCCAGGTGCTGGGTAAGTCGTCGATGTCTAGTACCGAGCGGGGCCAGGCCGAGTTCGGAAACATGTCCGCAGAGCGCAACTTGAAGAACCAGACCAGATCGAACTTGTCTAGGCTGGACAGAACCCGACGCCTCGCAGTCGCATCCACGCCATATCCAAACGGATAATTGCTCGTCGGGTCAAACGTCCAACGCAACTTTTCGATCAATCCCCTGCTCGGCCGCTGCTTCATCGCGCAGTTGAATGGCTGCGAGGACTCGCAACTCAAGTCTGGGACGCCGTCCCCGTTCGTACCCTCGTCGTGCAGGGCCAGAACTTGCACATTTCCTATCTCCTGTAGGGCCCTCAACACGGCGAGCGATCGTAGCTGGGAACCTCCACGGCGGACGCCTTCCGCGCCCTCGGCTACCTTTTCAGGCCAGAAAGATGACACGTACAGAATGCGAAGCGATTTGTTTGTTGTGCTAATGCGACCTCCAGGCTTGCAACGGACGACTTCAGCACCAGTACTTCACCCCAAAAGCGTCAGGGGACTTTAACGGAACGCCCGGCCAGTGCCTGCATGTAGAAGGCTTCGTGACGCTGAACCAACCCGGAAAGGCCGAACTTACGAGAGACGAACTCCCTGCCTCGATCACCCATACGTCGCCTTTCTTCTTCGTTTGTAAGAAGAAAGTTGAGCTTATTCGCCAAAGTCAGAACATCGCCCTTTTTCACCAGAAACCCGCTCTGGTCGGGCAGGAGCGCGTCCGGCGTTCCACCACATTCGTAAGCCACAACGGGCTTATTCATGGCCTGCGCTTCGAGAACAACTCGGCCCAGCCCTTCGGAGTATGTGGGAAGAACAACGATCGAGCTCGTTGCATAACAGTCTCGAATCTGCTCTGGTGTCTTCTCGCCCAGAAAGCAAACGTTCTTTCCCATACCAATCGCAGCTACGGAGCTGAGCAGTTCCCGCTGCAGACGTTGAGACTCAACGGCACCCGCGAACCAAAGATCAAACTGTACACCTCGCTCGTTCAGGACCCGCGCCGCCTTTAGCAAGTCACGATGACCTTTACCCACCTCGACTCGCGCTGGCAATAGGATGATTGGACGGGCAGGACTCTGTTCAGCGACAGCCTTCATGGGAGAAAAGAAGTTGATATCAATCGCATCCGACAGGTTGACGTACCGATCGCGGAACTCGCTGGGAACTCCTTGGTCCGAGACAGTTCCAATCGCCTCGGCATGAGCTATCCAAGTGCGTATTGGGCCCGAAGACAGCCGACCATTGTCAAAGTGATTCACGAAGACGAAAGGAATTCCGCGTTTCAGAGCACAAGCAATCAAATCGCCGGTCTCGTAGCTCGACCAGTGAAGCGCGAGCAAATTAACATGGTGCGTTTCGAGTATCCGGCATAAGTGATCACTCAATATCATTGTCCTATAACGGAAGTGGCCGGCATTGTGTCGCACCAGATTTCTTATCGAGGACATTATTGCGTGGCTTTGTCCTTTCGCTTCCACGCGTGAAAGTTTGAGAGCTCGACGATATAGTTGTCCGACTCGCTTCGGCAGATCGGAGAGGATGGACGTCGATTGGCGCATTGCTACTGGCACCCACAAGATGCGGCCCAGTCCGACATTCTGAATTTCAATTACGTCATTTCGTTCGTCCGTGGTCAAGTACACTTGCAGCACCGTAAGCCGATGCCTCTGCAGCAGAGCTTGATCTAACAGACGCAAATACTGCTCAACTCCTCCGGATCTCCGGTCGCGATAGATATGCGCATATCGCATGATCGTCATGCCATCCAGGGCTCCCGGCTGTGCATGTCCATCGCCGTCAGGAAAGGTGACTTGCCCCGACCTGTCGCTTCGCTGTTGTGGGGTCATCGGTTATGCCTTAGAACGGGAAATACCGAGGACATCGTAGTAAATTCGCAAGGCCGGTCGAAGGAATCGAATTCAAAGATCGCGAGGCTCAAATGGCGCAATCGGTGAAAATTCGTCTGAAATTCTTGCCATGCAACACGCACTGACCTGAATATAACAATTGGGGCTGTATTGCCTGCGCAGCCCCATTTTGCCGGGTTGTTGCATTGGAATCTCACGATGAAGTTTTGCCACCCAGGGCTTCGTACGCCTGGAAAACCGGCAAAATGCGCGCACCCGAATGTACCGAATGCTGAACAACATCTTCAAAGAAATCCGGAGTGCATCCCCACTGAGTAGGCTGCTCACTGATATCGTGCGTCGCGAATATAAGCCACCCTTTCGCTTTGGAATTCTGTTCAATCACGTGTTTTATTGCCGCGGGATTGTCTCTGGCCTGCTCCAGGAAAAAAGCGGAAAGATAATTGAGATCTGCCTTGCCCGCATTAAAAGTCTGCCCCCCGCCGCGACAGCAAGCGAAGTACTCGGAGACTCTCCGCTTCGTCCGCCCCCGCGGCACGCTTACCGGGTATGACAATGTCTTGAAAAACGTCGCGGGCATGAGTGTGCTCAGAACTCTCCGGTTCTCAATAACTGACTCTTCAAATAAGCGCGGACTGGTGTTCCACGCGTGACAATGATTGAAGGTGTGGCATCCTAACTCGTGCCCTTGTGCCGTGAGGGCCTTCAAGTCCTCCAAAAGAAACATGGCGCCTGTATCGCTTTGCGTTCCAATGAGACCGAGCGACGCGTAATAGGTACCCGCTAGTCCAAAGGATTGGAGAATTACGCCGCCAGTCAACAGCGCCGACCGGGGAAAATCATCGAAGGTAAATGAAACAATAGGAATTTGAGACTTGATCGCAAATGGCCTCTGGGAAAGATAGTGGGCGGTGATCCGCTGATACTTGCCTCGAGCTCTTCTCGCCAACTGGGACACACTTAGCCCTGCGCCGTCATTCATCATGTGGTCGCCAGCCCGAGGTGTTGTTGTAAGAGACCTTGCATTACCTGGCTACCGGGCAGCCCTCGGGACCAGACCAAACCCAATCATCAATCGTCGCAAAGGCCGGGGAATCTGGTTCCAGGGTACAAGGGTGAACAAGGCTCGAATCGAGTAAACACCGGTGATAACAGCAGCTAACGTACCCAGGCAGACAGCCGGCACAAATGGGAGCAACCGGAGTCCGCAAAATACGATTGCGATCGATCCAAGAAAAAACAGACCCGTACGCTTGTTCGCCGACGACCACCGAAATCCGCTCAACCGGTGGACGATCGGATAGTGCAGAAAGCCGTGAAACAGACAGTATCCGAAGAATGCAATGCCGGCGCCATTCAAACCGAACGAACTGACACAGAACCATGCCAGAACAGCATATATGGCGGCGCATGCCAGCTCAGACCAGAAAAAGATTGCGCGCCTGCCTTTGGCGACGATGATGAAACCCATTGGCCAGGTCACCACTTGCAGTGTCGTTCCAAGACATATCCATCGCAGAACACCCACCGCGGCGCCGAACTTCGACGTATAAAAAAGGGCGATTACGAGTGGCGCAAAGGTGAGCGTCGCTATCACACCTGGCCCGGCCAATAACAGGCCGACCCTGACCTGCTCGTTGACCAGACGGTTACAGACTGTGTCATCGGCTGCGCTGGCCGTCAAACGCGGGTAAAAGTCCGCAGCCATGGCCTGGATAACGAATCCCACATAGAGCCCGCCGAGAGTCCAGGCCGATTGATATAACCCGGTTGCCTCAAAGCCAACCCGGCGAAGGACTAGAATCCGAATCAAATAGGCCATGCCGGTTAACATCATGCCGCTGGCCATAAACGCGGCGCCCAGCTTTAGAAGGGCCGCGGCTTCCTGTGCGATCTGGGAAGCCGTCATCACCGGGGCGCTGATCGGTATCTTCCGGCTATACCACCAGGAAGTAATGACAGCCGTTGCCGCAACACAAACCAGTGACGGCACCACCCCATCCTGCCGCAGGAAGTAAACCACCGGCACGCCGACCAGGGTACCGAAGACCGCGCCCAACACAGTCATCTTGGCCAGATCCGCAATGCGCCTGGTTCCCTGAATCAGTGCGCCCTGGCCGTAGGACACCAGTTGGAGAAAGACGGCAATAGACAGAAAGCACACCCCGGGTACGTGTTTTGTGTCTCCAAAAGTCAAGGTTGACACTTGACGTGAAAATACGATGAGCAAAACCGTTCCTAGCAGTCCGAGAACGATCGAGGCTCGTCGTAGTACAGCGGCAGTTTGTGCGATCCGCTCACTGTCGTTGGAACCGACCGCCTCGGCAATCTGACGCACTCCACTGCTGTTGATGCCCATTCCAGCAACATTCTCAGTAAAGCTTTCGACGGCCCCATAGAGACCAGCCAAGCCAAAGCCCGCCGGACCAAGCAGAAACGCCATAGCCTTCGTGCGGACAATTCGGATCACAATGTTCAGTGCCGACGAACCCCCGACTAGCGCCGAGGACTTCAGAATCTCGCCGTAAGTTTCCTCCGTAGACGTGGCGATCTGTTCCGCCTCCAGTACAGCTTCTGCCGAAGCGGCAAAACGTTGATCGTGGTGATGCCGGTCTTCTGGGAGCGACAGGTTCACCGTCGTAACGTCTTCGTTTTGCACAGGAGTTACCATCGAACGAGTTTCCGCTTCAGTTTTCACGTATCGAGTTTGAGGTGTATCGACGATTCGTGCGGCTCGATGACCGCTCCCCAAGCACAAGTCTCGAGAAGTCAAGCCATTTTATTGCAACTGTAGTTATTCCGAGGCAAGCCCGGACCGAGGATGAAGAGTTTTGGTCCGTCACGAAGCGCAGAAGTTAGAACCGAGCCGCACCATTTTGGCATCAGGGCTGGGTATCGAGAGTGCCATGAGACTCAGATCCCAGCCGACGATAAATCAATTCACAATAGCTTGGAGGTTTTGAGGTGGTTGTACGTCTCCAGTTCCCGTTCCTCCACTCGCCAAGGGGTGCGGATAAACATAGGGGGTATAGTAAACAGTCCAAGTGTTGGTTGCCGAGCAGGTATACAGAGTTCCTTGCGCTCCGTCATCTGTTGCGAAATAACCCACGCCCGCGCCGTTCTCGGTTGAATTAGTCATACAGCTCGTCGGGCGATTGGCTAGGCTCCCGAACCCCATGCCGATAGTTCCATCAAATGGAGAACTTGGAGAGTTTTGCGCTGACGCCGAAACTGCGTTGTAAAATTCTCGTCCTTCCTGCACGTGCTGTGGCTGGTAATCGGGGTTGCCATACGCTCCATCCGGAGAAGTCAATGTCAACTGGGCAAGCGTGTCCGACCAGTAATTATTCCAAGCGTACAGCGGTTTGTACCTCCCATTCGTATCTCGTCCGGGCTGATGCCAACACGGATAGCCGTGGTTGGTAGTGACGGGTGAGCGGTTGCCATCTCTCGATTGAGTACCGTCACAATAAGGCAACATCCCGTCAATGGAACCGTTGTAATCCCGATAATGCAAGAGTTGGAGAGCCCCGCCACTCTTGCCGCTGAACCCGGTAAAGCTGTTGTTGAAGGCGACCAACATTCCCGACCCCTGATGATGAAAACATCGGTAGCAATCGGCAAAACCCTGCGATACAGCACCAGGGCCCACGATCATCTGGTTGTTGTACAGTTCTACGTTGTCTGGCCCGCCAGCGTGCGTAACGCCGTGCGCTGTCACCAGACAATTGGTTGTGATATTGTGCCGCCACACTACCCGCATCGTGCTTGACCAGCCGTCCATGCAGCCAAGCCCGGCGTTGGTCATCGTGGCGACGGTGACGGTGTTATCTTCCACGAAGAAGTTGTTCCCGGTTCCCTGGGAGGGAACAGGTGGGGAAGGATTCGTATCTCCGAGCATATAGAGAATTTCAATACTGCCGGGAGCATGGAAGCTGTTATGGTCCATGACTCCGTAGATGTTGGTTAGACTCTTCGATTCGCCCAGCACCAAGAGGAATGATCCAGTTGCTCCGGTAACATCATTGTTGTCGACACGAACTTGCGTCAGGGTGCCCGAACACCCACCACCACTACAGAACCAGATCGTGAACTGTCCCGCGCCGTTTTGCACCAGGTTGAATCCCGATATCCGGTATAGGCTGGTAATGGTTCCTGACCAAACTGGCATGTCAAAAATCAACCCACTACTGACAATCGTGCAACCATGCACCGTGGCGCAAATAATCGTAACGCCCTTGGAATTTTGCAAATGGACCGGACCTGAACCCGTCCAGCTATAGGAACCGTTTGAGAGTGTTATCGTCGCCCCGTCGGTAGCTGAACTAACTGCGGTCTGTACGTCGGAAACGCTCGCCCCTGCAGGACAGGACCAGGACGTGCCACTTCCGGTGCACGACGCCCATGCGGAAACTGACAACATCATCCAAACCGCCACAGCAAGACAACCCAATGCTCGATTCATCATTCCAGTTCCTAGCAATCGAAATTCGGTGCGTTACCACGATTGTCTTGGTTCTGGAACGAACAGGGAAGGTTCCAGTAGTACATCCCGCTCGGTGCCCCCGTGCACCAAAGGTCGCTGTCCTTGTGGGTCTGCGATTCTCGGCACTGTCTGGGTTGGGACCGGCTACGGCGACGATAGGTCCTAACTTCTCACTTCTTCGTTTTCCCTGAGCCGTCCCACGCTATTGGTCCCGTCCAAGCGAACGAGCGGCTCATCTCGAAGCCTGCAAGGGAGCGGTTCGGGATTGCGCAGCGATGTATTCTTTCATGCGGTTCGCCACATCGTCTGAAAAGAGCGCCGCTCCCTCGGCATTCAAGTGTTGGGAATTAGTGAAATATTCTGTGTCCGCTGCAAATCGCCAATCACTGTAATCCCAAAGAGGCACGTGATAGCGATCGGCCAATTCATAAAAATGGTCGAAAACTTCCGCGCGGTTCTTCGTCAACTTCTGCACCTCCGCGTATTCCGGAGAGTATACAAATATCAATCGAATTCCGCGTTCGTGGCACAAACGGATCAAGTCTTCCAGGACCGTGATGCCCGAAGGCTCGACCTGCCAACTCACGCCGTCGGGATTCGCGGCCTTAAAACGTTGGAAATCATCGGTCCATTTCTTTGATCGAGGGTTGAAGCCTTGGAAGAAATCCTCACGCGGCGACCAGCCAAAGAATCCTCTCAATCCAGGGATCCAGGAGAAGTTCATATCGTCGACCACGTACCCGTATAATGGCACATAGCGACTCTTCCAGATGTTCCGATCGATTTTCCGCAGTGCCTTATAAAGTTCCTCGTCGTACAGATACGGAACATACTGAGCCGGGGCGTAAACTTCGCGAGTGGTTACGAAGCTGAAAGCATCAAGATTGTGGATCACGATGTCAGGCTTCTGGTTGTGCTCGAGATACGCCTTTAGAACAGCAACTTGCATGTCAGTCTGCGATCCGTTTCGGCCCAGGTTGAAAGCGCGGCGCCCTGTCTGGGTTTGAATGATGCGTGGGTCGTAATGGGACACCGCGCGGGACGAACCAGTGATGACAATCTGAGCGTTAACCTTGCCTTCCATGATCCGGTTCGAAACTCCATACTGGGATGTCTTGATCCGTCGCAGGCCAGAAGTAATCATCGCATCCAGTCCAAACGCGAGCACAGTGATCAGGGCGAAGAAGCAAGATATCCGTCTAACTGCGAACCATCTGCCCGGTATTATGATTTCCCTAGAGCCGGCTCCTGTCAGGGCAGGCGAGCGTTCATCGCTTAGCCGATCCCGCGGCTCTTGAACAACAACAGCTGAGTTGCAACCGCGAAGATGCTCGATTGAACCACCCTGGTTATGCACTTGATGGCCTCTAAAATTGGAAGTAGATGAACTGCGCGTTCTGGTACACACCAAACATCAGCACAAGCATGACGAAGGCGGCATACGCCGCCCACCGCGCAGGTAGCGGCAATCCACTCAGCATGGAAGGCAACGAGACCGTACTCCGCGTGAGTAACTGGCCAATTTCCAGGACAAGAATGGCCGCAACGGCGACCGGTAGTTGCCGGAGCAAGAACTGTGGTGTTCCGATGGACCCAAAGTCCCATCCGCGCGCGAGCTGTCGCACGACGTATCCCGCATCTCCCAAAGTGCGTGCTCGAAAAACGATCCATGCGAGGCACGTCAATACGAAAGTAGTGACAAGCATGATCGCCTTTCGGATCAGGGTGTGCTCCTCCAAGTCGATGGCGCTAAAGAGACGGTTTCGCCAGTCCTTGGTCAGCCCTCCCATCACCAGATACAAGCCATTTAAGAGTCCCCAGAATACATAAGTCCAATTCGCCCCATGCCACAGGCCGCTGATTCCGAATGTGACTAACAAGTTTGCTATGTACCGCCTCCGGCTTACGCGGCTGCCTCCCATCGGGATATAAACATAATCCTTGAACCATGTTGACAGCGATATATGCCAGCGATGCCAGAATTCAGCCACCGACAACGAGTAATATGGAGTCCTGAAGTTTTCCATCAATCGAAATCCGAGCACCTGCGCGGCGCCGATGGCTATATCGGAGTAGCCAGAGAAATCGCAATAGATTTGGTATGAGAAGAAGAAGGTAGCAAGAGTCAGTTGAAGGCCGTTGTAATTGCGTGGCGCCCCGTAAACATCGTTCACATAGAGTGCCAGCCGGTCAGCCACCACCAGTTTTTTATAAAAGCCCCACGCCATTCGTCTCAAGCCGCAAGTAACGTTGATGTAGTTAAAGTCATGCCACTCCCGGAATTGATGTAAGAGGTTCTGTGGACGTTCGATCGGCCCAGCCACCAATTGAGGAAAGAACATGACATAGGTGGCGTATACGATGAAATCTCGCTCTGCGGCTTGTTTTCCGCGGTAAACCTCCACCACATAGCTTAAACTCTGAAACGTATGAAATGAGAGCCCGATGGGTAAGATAATCTTCACAAATGTGTGAGGTAACTGCCATCCAACAAGGCTCGCTAAGCCTGCGAAGCTGCTTGTAAAAAAGCCGAAGTACTTGAACACAAATAGTACCGTGCAGGTAGATACAATGCTCAACCACAGCAATGCCTTTTTCTTCCTTCCCTCGACCCGCTCGATATACATGCCCGCAAAGTAGTCAATAAGAATCGTGACTAACAGGATCAAAATATAGACCGGTATGAAGGCCATGTAAAAAAGGCAACTGGCAGCTAACAAAAGGCTCACTCTCCACCGTTGCGGTGAAAGGAAGAAGATGGCGACTACAACGGGGAAGAAGATAGCGAAGTCGATCGAATTGAATAACATCGCGATTTACCGAGATTCTGAGGTGGTACTTGAATTACGATTACGATTACGTCAGGCTACTAGCTTGGCTGTCTTTTGCTTTGCAGTTAGAGATAACTAGGAAACTGGGCTGTGGTGCACGGGCCACTGGATCATGCTCTCGTCCAATGCGGTAAGCTTGAGGGCGTTTCACACCTGTCAACCTCTACCAAATATTGACTCTGAATCGCTGGAGCAGATATTCGCGTCCGGACACGCAATTTCGGAGCAGCCATCGCCGCCCAAAGGAAAAAGATCCAGACTGGCGCCTGCATTTTGAATGTCGCTTCGGTGAAATTGTAGACCAAGCATATAGTGAAAAATGCCAGCTTCAGCCGTCCCATTTCGAGGTTGTGGCGAAGCTCCAACATTATGTTTCGATACCCGGTCACAATAATTGTGCCAAGCAGAATCAAACCGATCCAACCGAGATTCAGGTATATTTCAAGATATCCATTGTGGGCTTGGTTAAGATACACAAGATTGCGGGCGACGGTCGCCTGCCGATCTCCCATCCAGAAATCTTCGTAGCCGGTTCCCAATAGAGAGTTCTTGGCAAGGGGGAGCACAGTGGCCCAGATCTCTGTTCGACCTGTTAGATCGGCCTTTCTACCCATCGTCTCCAAGGCACCGCTCCCGATACCGAGAAATAGAACGCAAAAACAAGAAATGATCATACCCGCTACAATAATCGTCAGTATCGCCGGTTTGCGGAACCGCGGCCCAAACCACGTAAGAACAATCAACGTATTTGCGAGCAAAAAGCACGTCAACGCCGTCTTGGAATCGATAACCCAAATCAAATAGAGGGTCATCGCAAATACCGATCCCTTCGCAATGAGTTCTCGCCTGCTCAGGCTTTTGGTGTCTCGGGAAACCCGTAACATTTGCCACAATACTGCAGTTCCGAAGACCATACAGATCGCGCCGAGACCATTCTTGTCTGTACACACACCTGTCCACATTTGAGCGCCGCCAATGCTATAAGACCGGCCATATTGGGGAATAAATCTGATCAACAGAACGGACAAAGGTATGAGCAGGAATGCGACTCGGCTGAGCAGCCAATTCAAGGCGGCTTGCCAATATGGATCCGTAATGACAACGAATATCATCACGACGTCCGCTACTCCGCGGGTCCATCGTTTGAAGGTTACAAACGGGAAATCAGACCAGAGGATGCTGACCAAGCAGTATAGAAAGAATACGACGATAGGTAAGTTCACCCGTAAGATAGGCTTAATCCGATGCATCCTCTTAGAAAGTGCGACTAAGCCCAACGCGAGCAAGACCGTCAGAATGGTGCGGTCTAGCGGACTCCCGTCTTCATAATTGCCCGCCCCGAAGCTCCCGCCGAACCACTCACTCACTGGTCGTGAGCTGCCGATCAACAGCCAGACAAAAGATATCCAGACAGCCTTTGAAATTCTAACTCTCTTGTCTGAATCGAGCTGCCAGAGATATAGGATTACAAAACCGGTGCAGATTGCCGCAATCAACGGTTTCATCTATTTACTTCTCGTGAGCTTGGATAGCCTTGCTGGGCTTGCCGTGTTGGCCAGGTTGCAAAGCGTAACGCATCGGGCTGGTGGCAAGAGATAAAGGGAAGCACATACTACGAATCTACAAAAAGCCGGTTGATTAGTTCTAAGGTCAGAACCGTGTGTATTGCGGCAGTGTAGTTGCGGACGCCTTTGACGTGGTTGCGTACAATATTTTCCACCGTGGACCGTTGAAGGTATGGGCGGTTAAGGGTCCGCGGATCGAGCAGCATCTCCTGAATGTAGGCAGACAGAGTATCGCGATACCAGACCCGAAAATGATAAAACTTGTGCCTGCCGAGAAAGAGTCTTTCGGGGTGGAGGGGCGCAAGCGCCCAGTCGATGGGGGCAGCCCATTGGGGCATACCGTAGTCGTAGGCGTATTCAGCCTTCAGCGTAAGATCCAGAAAGCTTCGTATAGCCTGGGTGCGCCAACCATTTCGCCCGGAAATTGGCGTACGGTCGGTTCGTATCAGAGAGAGTTTGGGGTTCCCATCCGTGATCAACCGACGCGAGACGTCACTGTTGGACGCAGCAGAGTTCGGGGCACGGAAAACCGTTCGAACGAAGTCATTGTCGAGATACGGAGATCGCAATGAAAGCTGGGTTTCCTCCAGCCCAAGCAAGCCGTAATGATGCCACGGCGCTTGGCGAAACACGGCAAAAGAAAGTGGATGTCCCTGCAGCAGTCCGTCGTACGTTTGTTTGGCAGCCCTGATTTCGGGGAGGAAATCGGGGCAGAACAGATCGCTGAGTGGCTGCGCTGGCTTAAAGGCCCGCACTTGCCGTAGTACCTCGCCCCCGTAGTTTCCCGTCATGCGTACCGGAGCAATCTCCGCTGCCCGCTCGTTTACATATAGGTCAGGAGAATGGTTCACACCGACGCATCCGTCGGTCAGCCGAACCGTACGCTCCGCATAGTGCGGAAACCGTGATAGGAACTCGTTGCCAACTGAGATTACTTGGTGCGGCTGTCCACATGCGCGAGCCACTTGTCGTGCGACCACTACGTCCTGAGAATCACGGAACATTCCCCCGAACGAATAACAAGGCAGAGATCCCTGAGGAGGCTTGTGCCACGCCATGATCATTCGCGTATCAAGCCCTGCGGTCAACGACAAGCCGACGTCCTGACCGGCATGAAAGTACCGGGGCAGGTTGCCCGAAAAAACCTGGCGCAGTTGTTTATAGTAGGACTCCGGTTCCAGGAGTTCCTGGTCTTCCCATTCCTGAGGGTGGAAGTATGTTCCTCGGTTTGCTAGAGTGGCGTTGCGAAAGAGCCAGGCCGAAGCCGGCGGCAGAACATGAATGCCTTCGAAAAGGGTCCGATTTTCAAGCACACAGCCGCAGGCAACGAACTCACCAAGCCCCCTGCAGTCAATCCGTCGAAGTTCTGGACGGACAGCGAGAATGGCCTTGGCTTCTGCTGCGAAATAGAACGCTTCCTTCGACTGGTGATAATAAAGTCGGTGCATCCCGTAACGATCATTGAAGAGCATCGTATGGGCCTGCGTGCGATCAGTCAGAACGCCGTGAAACCGCCCGTTTAAGCCGGCCGGGAAGGTGGGATCCTGTTCGAACAAATGGACGAGGTATGCTGGTCCCTCGATGTTAACCGAGTGCCCCCGCTCTCTCAGGCGGGCAACAGTTCCAGGCTCCGGGAAGTCCTCACCGGAGAACGTCAGGCAGACATCACTGCGCTCATTGCGGAGCGGCATTCCATCCGACAACGAACCTCTCCGCGCGACCCACCCAACGTATACTCCCAAATCCGCATCCGTGCGAATCCCGGTTACATAGGAGGATTCGTGACAGAGGGTTTCCACCATTCCGCACAATTCCCGCCGCGCACGTTCGGCAGGCATGCGCGTAATCAGACCCACAATGCCAGGCATGATTCTAAGCTGATCCCTTTACTGTCTGAAGCATTCGACCATAGCAGAAGTCCCGAAGCCATCGCAGCTTCACTTTCACGGATTCGGGAAGATGGTTGACCAGAGGGTGGTGTAATCCCAAGCGCAAAGCAACCCGGCCGAGGAGAGTCAGCGGAACATAGTAGCGAGGCAGGTCGACCCGCTGGAACCCATTAACCTGCTTGAATTTCATGATGCCGTCCGTCTGCTTGCTCCCATAAGCGAACCGTTGGTAAACAAGCTGCGTAATACCTCGCGCCTCACAAGCGCGCACTGAGTGGGCAATGAGAGCGTTGGTCGGAGCCTTATCCCGGTGTTCGATCAGCGAGAGAATATTCATCAGGTTGACCCGTGTTCTGGATTCATCCATCGTCAACTTCACGAAGCCGATTAGCCTGTCACCGATAAATGCGCCGATGAAAAAGCTGCTATCGAGGAATGTCGCTGCCTCAGCGTACACGGTTTTGAAATCCTTCCCGTAGTGAGGAAAGCGTCTTCCCTGACGCAGTGGAGACTCATTGTAGATCTCCCAGATTCCTTTCACGAGAGTGTCATCGAAGGGTATCTCGCGGATGACAACCCCCTTCTTCTCGGCTTGCCGAGCTCGATTACGCGCTTCGGGACGAATCTGGTGGTTCCACCACTGATTAAAGGTGGATACCGGAACTACGGCTGCGTTGTCCCACTCCACAGGGTACTGATATCGTGGCTGGGCTCCGGGTTGCAGTTCGAGGAACGTAAAGAGGTCGACGCGAACTCCAGAAGTCCGCAAACTCTCAAGCATCGTTTCCGGGGCGTCGAGAGACTGATAACCATCGCCCTCCGGTTGACCGATGCGAAGCAGTCGGCCCGTAATCCGAATCTCATTGCCACACTTCTCAATTATCTTTTTCATTTCAAATTATGCTCTTCATGTCGTCTACTGGGCCCGACTCCCTCGAATGGTGCTCCTCTGCTTTCACGCTCTTGCTGACATTAGCTACTCAACAACGTATGGAACCCTAATAGGGTCGATTCCCACGAGCATCAGCAGCTTACCTAGGTGATCACAGAGTCTGATGAGGATCGCCATGAACCGGTGATGACCCAACAGTAAGCCAAAAGGTAGAGCTAACAAATAAGCGGGAATTGCAACGGCCGATTTTGCAATACTGCGAATCCCAAAATCTGCTTTCCTTGGTTGCATCGCACCCCGCAGCAACGCTCTTCTTATCATGAAGCTGCGCTTCCAGCGACTCGGAGGTACAACCTCGTAAGTTACCGCCTCATCGCACCAGACGAATACATGCCCATGTGCGATCATTCTCGTGAAGAAGTCCTGGTCTTCACCTGAGCGGAATTCCGGTTTGAAAGGTTCATCTGAACCAGCAAAAACTTCTTTCCTCAGCAGTACATTGCCCGTCCGCCCTTTACTTCCGTCAACTAGGCTGCCCGTCGGATAAGTCTGCCGTTCGTAGAATCTTCCCTTTACAACCCACTCCGGCGATTTGTCCTGAAAACATGGCTTTACAGGTCCGAGCACTCCATCGACGCGATACTCGTGGCAGGCTTTGAACAAAGTCAGTAGCCAGTTCTTGATCGGAAACTCGTCGTCGTCGATGAATGCGAGAAAATCACCCTCCGCACTTGCCACGGCCCGGTTCCTTGCCCGAGCAATGCTCTGTTCGGTCTCTACGTAGTATTTGACATTAGTAGACGATGTCGCCCCAAATTCCACCACCGCAGACTCGGCAGACCGTTGGGAATCATTGTCTACAACGACGATTGAGTACGTGAAGAGCCCCTCCGTCTCTTGAGCGCCAAGCTCCCGGAGCAGGCGTATCAGGAGGTGGGTTCGTTTATAAGTACAGATGCAAACACTGATGTGCTTGGCTAACTCCGCATCCTCAACGCAGCGCTGCTTCGGAGAATTGGAATCACAGGAGGGCATGTTAGGACAAATGGACGCGTGTTCGTCTCCTTTTTCTACCTCGTGTGGCTTACGACCGTGGCCGATGACACCGCTCGATTGGAGCGTGGTACGAGGCACTTTATTCCTAGCCAGGAGTCGCGCAAGCCGCCGCAGTTGTTCGCCACGACAAAAGCTCACCAGTTCGCGCGACACAGGCCTCCCAGGTCGCCGGATCGTTGCCCACAAATAGCCGGATAGTATTGCCAAGCCTCCGATGAGATAAGGCTTTTTGCTCATCTGGTAGAACGTTCGGAACGTTTCCCAGAGCGGGTGATTCCCGATGGCGTAGTCGTTCGCACCTATTCTGAATCTAGCCGTCAGTGCGCCTCCCTGGGCCGTCCCCATTGCCCGATGATGGAAGCAAAGCTTTTCCGGAAATGTTCTTGTTTTCCAGCCCCTCATCCTGGCGGTAACCACCGCAATATGATCAATCCCATTTTTTACCGGCACGTACCCGCCGATATCCTCTAAGCATGCGCGGCGAAACACCTGGCAAGCGCCAGAAACGTGCTCAATGCTTGTGAAACGATAGTCATACGTCTGGTTCGAGCCTTCCGTGAAAGGTGTTCCTACCAGCCCTAGCGTAGGATCCTCAGCCAGCTTCTGAAGCAGAAACTCGAAGTACTCTGCGCTGAACGAAACGTCGGCATCCAAGCTGGCGATCACGTCATACTCTACGCCTTGTGTCCTGGCGTAGCCCGCGTTAAAGGCATAAACCTTTCCAGCGAAATGCCGTTCGCTGCGTTCCGGCATCCGGACCAATTCAATCCACGGGAAATGAGTCGCGTACTTGCGCACGAGCTCATCTGTCCCGTCCGTTGAGCCGTCGCTGACGATGATCCATTTAAGAGGGCGCACCGTTTGCGCCACCACGGACTCTATGGTCCCCTCGATGAATTGAGCTTCATTACGCGCCGGGGTGATAAGAACGTAGGTAGGGAGCGACGTCATGTCATGTCAGGGACGTTCAGCTAGATCAATAGGAAGGGCTTGGCCTCACTTAACGAGTTCCATGAGCACCCGCAAGGGAGAGTGTTTCTTTGGAGAGAAACTCGCAGACACAGTCCACGACATACTGCGCCTGTGATTCGGTGAGCTCCGGGTAGACAGGTAACGCGAGAGATTCTTTCGCCGCCCGCTCACTCTCGGGAAACGCGCCAGCTTTATATCCGAGGTAAGCAAAGCAGTCCTGCAGGTGCATCGGCACCGGGTAGTACACCTCGGTTGCGACGCCTTTTTTCTGAAGGAAAGCCTGCAATTCATCGCGGGCAGGGACGCGAACAACATATTGATTAAAGATGTGGCGATTGGTAACCACGGTGGGAAGAACGATGGGCAAGCCAGTCTCCGCAAAAAGCCGATCGTAGCGTTTGGCATTACGCTGGCGAGCAGCCGTCCAGTCGTCGAGGTGCG
>JABCYV010000014.1 GCA_013290025.1 Acidobacteriota bacterium | reverse complement strand
GCGATCATTACTTGGGCTCCGGGCTTACCGCCAACCGGATAAACCAGTCTGACGCCTCGGGACTCTATCTTGCCTTCAACATATCTTCTTGTTCGCCTCGACCAGCGCTTTGCTATAGACCCTCGCTAGCCTTCTCTCAATCATTTTGCAATGTAGAGAGTGACTTCGCTTGAGCCCCGGACGCCGCACCAACCGGGTAAACTTCAGAAGCTGTCAAAGAACGAGTATCTTTTTACTCTTCTCATTTTTGGAGTCAACAAAAAACAAAGCGCTGTATCTTATTTGTTTGCAATCAGATGCGTGGCATCCACAGCCATGTGCAGCAAGAATTGTGCAAGCCGCGGATCGCGGATTGACAATGATTCCACGGTGACAAGTTTTGGCGAGCATTCATGCGGCCCGCTTTAAGGGGATGCAAGATTGCATTGCTGTTTCACGATTGTGAAAATCTCAGCGAAAACCGCGCCGGATGCGGTCTTCATGAACCGATGTTGAGCCTGTGCGGTGAAAGTGCACGCTCCTCGCGTCACACATCACGCATGCCTGCATCGACATTTGCGATCTGCATCGGGCCATGCCTTTTAGACATAGAGCTGCGTAGCGTAATATCAGGTGCGAATTTGGACGCGTGTAGGATTGAGCCGGTCGAGTCTTCCAGTTACACGTACATCTGAAGATCGAGCTAAAGCGAACGGCCCAGGGCCAACAGCTGGTTTATGTCAGACGATTTCAGTAACGCTGAAGCGGCCGCGCACTTCCTGCTCTCGCAGACTCCACTCTGTCCCAGGATTGGACTCGTTCTTGGCTCCGGCTTAGGTGATTTTGCTGACGAACTGTCTGATCAGACGCGGATTCCCTACACTAACATTCCGTTTTTTCCGCTCTCGACCGCCGTTGGACACGCCGGCCAGATGGTGATCGGCAAGGCGGACGGTATTCCTGTTGCAACGATGCAGGGGCGCGTCCATCTTTACGAGGGTTATTCGCCCCAAGAAGTCGCTTTCCCGATGCGCGTGTTTGGCCGCATGGGCATTCGAGCGGTCGTCCTGACCAACGCAGCCGGCGGCGTCAGTCTGGAATATAAGCAGGGTGCGCTAGTCATCATTACCGACCACATTAACCTGCAGGGTCAGAATCCTCTCATCGGACCAAACGATGACCGTTTTGGCCCGCGTTTTCCTGACGTGACGCGGGCGTATTGGAAACCTTATCGCGAAATTGCTCTGCAAGCCGCTAGGAAGTTGGGGAAGACGGTCTATCAAGGCGTGTACGCCGCGCTGGCCGGTCCAAGCTACGAGACTCCGGCAGAGATTCGTTATCTGCGCACGATCGGCGCGGATCTGGTCGGCATGTCCACGATTTCTGAAGTGATCGCAGCCCGTCACATGGGAATGAAGGTGCTGGCAGTCTCCTGCGTAACCAATATGGCGGCTGGAATCCTTGACCAAGTGCTCAATCACGAAGAAGTTCTTGAAACCACTAAGCGAGTACAGGGAGATTTCGTGGCTCTGCTGCGCGCGGTGCTGCCGGCGATTGCGCAGGATGTGGAAGCGTAGTCCTAAATTCTTCCGTTAAACCACACGAATATCGGGCGCGGTTCCCTTCGAAAAGCAAGCGCAGCGAGGGCGCCCGCTGCACGCGGTGATTTCGCTCAGAAAGTAAACTTTGCCGCCAACTGAATCACTCGCGGTCCGCCCCCGCCGAGGCCAGGGTTGGTTTGGGCCTGGTCGGGAGTTTGCGTGATCAGTCCCTGATTCGCGGAACCAGGGTTGACGAAGAAATTCGGCAGCGCGAAATTGGGATGATTGAAGATGTTGAAGAACTCTGCCCGCAACTGCAGATTCACGCGCTCGAAAAGCCTCGTGTTCTTAACGACCGCGAAATCCACATCCCAGAAATGCGGGCCGTAAATTTCGTTACGGCCGAGATCGCCGAACGTGCCAGATGGAGGATTTACGAAAGCATTGCCGTTCAAATAGCCGATAGTGTCCGGGCCTGACTCCCAGTTGGAGTTAATGGGATTGACACCGGGCACCACGTTGGGCCGTTGATGGAAGTTGGAAGGCGTCGGAAAACTTGTGCCGCTGGTATCGTTAGAGTTAACGATCGGAACTGGCCGCCCGCTCTGCGCGGTGACGATGGTATTGAACTCCCAGCCTTGAGTCAGGCGCTTGGGGCCGCCAAAATTGGGCAAACTGTAGCTGAATGCCGCGGTGAAACGGTGACGAGTATCAAAGTTTGACGGTCCATGCTCGGCGCGGAGGTTGTTCGAATCCTGCGGAATGGCTACGGTGGCGAAATTGAAGTCAATGCCATCGGATGCATCGTCGAGAGACTTTGACCAGGTGTAGCCGGTGAATCCGGAGAGACCGTGCCAGTCACGGCTGCGCAATGTAGCCTGCAGAGCATGGTAAGTGGATGAGCTGATCGTGGCGAATTCATCCATGAAGCCGTAATTCGGATTGGGGCGGTTGCCGTTAACATCGGGTTGGTTAGCGTCTCGTAAGCGAACCAATTTGGTCCCCTTGCTGCCCACGTAACCCAACTGGAACGCAACAGTGCCGGCCAGATCCTGCTGGATATTTAAGTTCCAGCTCTGCACATACGGAGTGAGAAGGTTGCGAGGAGTGAAGAAAATATCCGCCCCTGGAGCCGGAAACGGCGGGGTCGGCGTAGAGAAGATGGGTGCTCCAGGATTGGTGCCATTGAAAGCGGTGGAATCGTAGTTGTTGGCGAGAGACACCACCGCCTGCGGACCAATCGGGTTGGTAGCAAGTCCGGCGGAATTTGTGAAGTTCGCAATCAGAAGATCTTGCGGAATGTAATCGAAGTAGACCCCGTACCCTCCGCGAATGATCGTTTTGTGCAGCGCATTCCAGGCGAAGCCGATGCGTGGACCAAAGTTGTTGATATCGCGCTGGTAAGCGCCGTCTAGGCCATCGCTACCGACCAGGGCCAGATTGCCATCGCGTCCCAGGTTGGAAAGCAGGTTGTGGCTTTCGCCGAGTGGACCGAAATATTCCCAGCGCAGACCGAAGTTGAGGGTAAAGGTGGGGCGCAGGCGGAGGTCATCCTGAACGAAGAAACTCATGCCGTTGTTGAAAGTGTTGCGGTGCGTATTGCCCGCGTCCGCCGAAGGAAAGGTATTCCCAAGATAAAAGTTGGCGAGAACAAGCGCTCCCGAATCGTTGCACGACGCAGGCGGAGTCTTTCCTCCACACACGATCAGAGAGGTTGGATCTGCGCTGAAGGAGAACAGCCCGCGCTCCAAGTTGTCGTTGAAGCTGTCGATCACGGCTCTCCGGTATTCGCCGCCGAATTTTATCGTGTGGCGTCCGATAATCCAGGTGAAATTGTCGAGAATCTGGAAGCTCTGACTGGTGCGTCCGCGAGGGATGCTGAAGGCGCTGGCGCCGAGGTTCTCGAAAACTCCACCGAAATCGACCTCAGGCAGGCCAAGCTTCCCGGTGCCGAGATTGAATGGCGAAGTCGGAGTACCGAGACTCGCCGGATCGAAGTTGGCATCGAGCGAACTGAAAGACGTGCGGTACCGGCTGTATCCGAAGCGGATTTCGTTGATTTTCCCGTAGCCGAGAGTAGAAAGCAGGCTGGCCGATACCAGTTGTACCCGCGTCGGTGAAGTCTGGGCAAACTGAGGTAGACGCGACCCCGCGCCAAATCCCAACCCTCCCAATGGAAAAACCTGTTGGCTGCGGGCAAAAGCGTAACGTCCTGTAATCGACTCGGTCGAAGTGAGCTGGTGGTCAACCTTCACAATAAAGCTGTCCACATCGTTTTTGTCCTCCACGCTTCCGGGCGCAGCTCCGGTAGTGGAGGCCGGGAACAAGGCAAGCATGTTGGTGAGCGCCTGGCTCGGAGCCATGCCGTTGCCAGCAACCAACTGCTGCGCCTGGGTAATTTGAACCTGCGTTGGCACCTGTAGGCTGAAGTCTGAGGTGACACGCTCGCGCTGGCCTTCATATGCGCCGAAGAAGAAAGTCCTGTCTCGGATGATCGGTCCGCCTAATGAGGCGCCAAACTGGTTGTTACGGAAAGCACTTTTGTGCGCGGGATCGCGGTTGAAAAAGTTTCTCGCGTCAAGAGCGTCGTTACGCAGGAATTCGAATGCGGAACCGTGAAGGTGATTCGTCCCCGATTTGGTGATGATGTTGACGACCGAGCCGCTGTTGCGGCCATATTCAGCGCCGAACTGAGATTGCAAATTGAATTCCTGGATAGCATCAATCGGCAGTACCGAAGCCGGCGCCCCGCCGATGCCGGTCTGGTTAAAGGCTGAATTGTTGAAGAAAGGATCGTTGTTGTCGGTGCCATCCAAGGCGTAGTTGTTCGAGCGGTCTCGGTTCCCATTGATCGAAAACTGTCCAAATCCGCTTTGGATGGCAGCCACACCGGAGGGCTCCACCGTTGCGCCTGGCACCAAAGCCACAAGTTTGCCAAAATCACGGCCATTCAACGGCAAATCGGTTACCAGTTGCTGGTTCACAACCTCGCCCAACACGTCGCGCGTACTGTCCACGAGCGGAGTCTCCTCGGTAACTGTCACCAACTCCTGCCGTCTTTCTAGTTGCGTCAGGTCGAAGTTCGCGGAGGTATCCAGACCGATGCTCACGATGACGTTTTGTGCCACGGGATTGAAGTTGGCAGCTTGCGCCATGACCACGTATCGGCCCGCGGGCAATTCCGCCAGAACGTAACCACCGTCGACCCCAGTGACTGTTTCACGGGTAACGCCCGTGTCGCTGTTCTTTGCGGTGACCTTGGCGCCGGCCACAAGAGCTCCGCCGGGATCGGACACGTGGCCGCGAATGGATCCACGATAGCTTTGCGCCAGAAGGAGACATGGAATCAGCAGCACCACAGCCAGAGCGATCAGGCGACTAAGTATTGAACGCTTAACTTCAAATTTTGCATTGGCTGCCAGTTGCTGGCTCATGTCTTCTTTCTCCTGCTTCCCCTACAATTGGTTGACTTGGTCACTATCGATATTCGACTTCCGCTTCACAATTCGGTTTTCAGTTTTTCGCCCTAGGGATGAAAATCCGCACCGGCGGCTTGATCCCGTAAATCGCCGTAAAGCTGCCCTGGTTTGCTGCGAGCCCAAGATGTCCGCGCGAGTCAATATACAAAAGCGGTTTCTTCAGGGGCACATCGCTGAAGGTGCGAACGAAGGGCATATTCATTTCGGCGTTGCCGATAGTCATGCGTACGTTTTGGCCCCGCCCGTAGCCCAGCTTGAGAAAGTCTTCTCCACTGATATTGGTGACCAGGTTTCCGAAGGGGCCATCCGTGGCGATGATCTCACCGGTCAAACCACGTTCATCCAGGTTCGCGGGCACAAGGTCGAGCCGAACCAGCTTGCTGACGTCGAGTTCCGGACCAACCTGTGTCCAGTCTTCACCGTGGGCAAGATGCGCACCTGTCGGGGAAAAAATATCGCGTCCGTGGAACGTGGACGACAACGCCGCGCCGATCATCCAGTCACGACTTGTGATCTCGCGGGCGCCTTCGATTCCATCGCGATCCTGAACCAGGGTCACCAGACCGTTGTCGGGAAGAACAAAATATTGCCCGCGCTTCGATTTCACCACTACGGCTTTGCGGGGACTACCTACTCCCGGATCGACGACCACGACAAAAACTGTTCGCGGCGGAAAGTAAGCGCTTGCACCATAGAGAAAGCGAGCTCCGTCAAGGATGGAAAACGGCGTGACCTGGTGAGTCAGATCCACAATGCGTACGTCGGGAGCTATCGAATACATGACGCCTTTACAAATAGGGACGGAATCATCCACCGTGCCAAAATCAGTCATGAAAACAATCGTGGGCCGAGGATTTGCCGTTGACTGCGCGACCAGTGATGCCTTTCCGCTCCCAAGCAGGAGAAAAAGAAACGCCGCCACTGCCGAGAGCGATGGGTGGCATCCAAATCGAACCATTGAGCATTTGTGCTTCATAAAGTCGACTCGTTTAATGGGGGATACCCATCTCACGCTTTCACCGCCAAAGTCTATGCAATTCGAGTAAGGTCAGACATTGTAAACGCTGGACGCGCGAACTGGAAATTGCTACGAACGTCGGGCCCGTGTCCGGGAGTGTGACGCCAGTTTGGCAGCCCGTCTATAATCCCTTGGCGACAGCTTCACCATCGTTCTCTCAGGAGGTGTCATGTCTCAGTCCATTCCCGAAAAGTATCGTGATCTGTTCAGCAAGCGCGCGTTTGCCAGTCTGGGCACACTGATGCCGGACGGCAGCCCCCAAGTAACGCCGGTATGGTGCGATTTGGAAGGCGACCACGTGGTTTTCAATTCTGCCAAGGGTCGCCAGAAAGACCGCAATATACGCCGCGATCCGCGCGTCGCACTGGCGATCATCGATCCCGACAATCCCTACCGCTATCTAGAAATCCGCGGGCGTGTAGTGGAAATCACCGAGCAAGGTGCCGATGCTCACATCGACAAGCTGGCCAAGAAATACCTCGGGGTGGACAAATATCCATATCGCCAAGCGGGAGAAGTGCGGGTGGTGTACAAGATCCAGCCTGAACATGCCAACATGATGGGTTGAAGAGGACGCGTTGAAAGGGAGAATGGCTCATGAATCGCCGGGTTTTCCTGGCCAACTCCGCGCAAATTGCCTGTCTATTAAAACTGGCTCCGGCCAGCCTGCTCGCGCAGGAGGCCGGCATTACTCCGGCGATCGCTGCTCTTTATCACAGGACCTTGGTCATTGATGCGTGCGCCGCCATACGAGCCGACTCCTTCGATCTGCCACTTAAACGTGAGATCACAAAACAGGCTCTTGAAGCGGGAGTGAGTGCGATCAACTGGACGGTCTCGCTGCCGGAGTTCGAAGACACGGTTTCGTACATTGCGTTCGTCAACGGGCTTGCTGAAAGTGATCCTGGGCACTGGTTGGTGGTTCGCCGCCATTCCGACCTCGACCGGGCCAAACGCGAGCAAAAAATCGGCATTATGTTGGGATTCCAGGAACCCCAGTGCCTGGGATCGAATTTGGATCGTATCGAGGTGTTCCGGCGGCTCGGGGTTCGCATCATTCAGCTCACTTACAACAACCGCGGACTGTACGGTGATGGCTGCCTCGAGCCGGGCAACGCTGGACTCAGCAAGCTGGGACGCGCGGCTATCACCAAGATGAATGACCGGGGCATCGCCGTCGACCTGAGCCACTGCGGGCAGCGCACCAGCGATGAGGCTATCGAGGCCTCCAGCAAACCTGTGCTTTTTACCCATATCGGTTGCTATGCAGTGCATCCGCATCCGCGCAACAAGGAAGATCGCGAACTGCGATCCCTGGCGGATCGTGGCGGCGTTGCCGGTATTTACTTTATGCCGTACCTGGTTGCCAGCCCTATTTCTCCGACTCGCGATCACGCCCTACAGCATCTGGACCACGCCCTCAAAGTCTGTGGTACCGACCACGTGGGAATTGGCAGTGACGGCATCCTGGACACCTACCCGGATACGCCGGAGCAGCGCAAGGCGTTCCAGGAGCACATTGCCAGCCGGAAAAAGTCCGGGGTCGCCGCTCCCGAAGAAGACCGCCCACCGTACTCGCCCGATTTGGATCGAACCGATCGCCTGGAAATCATCGCTACGGGTTTGAGCAAGCTGGGCTACTCGTCTGACGTGATCGAAAAAGTTTTAGGTAAGAACTTCTATCGGGTACTGGGAGAAGTTTGGGGCGCAGAATGAAGAAAGAGGTAGCAAGGAGAGATATTCCGTTGCTCCTTCGCTTACGCAATTTCTAATACTTTGTCACCTTTGCCAACCAGGACCACGTCAGCCATCCCAATAAACAAGCCGTGCTCCACGATGCCGGGCATTTCCTCCAGTGCCCGAGCCAAACTCTCCGGATCGGAGATCTGGCCGAAGGTGCAGTCCAAAATGTAGTGACCTTCGTCGGTAATGAACGGCTTGCCCGAAGGATTCATGCGCAAGCTGACCGACGCGCCGAGCGCGGCAATATTCTTTGCCAGCAACGCCCGTGCGAAAGGAACTATCTCGACCGGCAGCGGAAATTTACCCAGCATCGAAACTTGTTTGCTGGAGTCCACTATGATTACGCACTTTTGCGAGGCCGACGCAACGATTTTTTCATGCAGCAGCGCGCCCCCACCTCCTTTGATCAGTCGCAGGTTGGGATCAACTTCGTCGGCACCGTCGATGGTCACATCAATCTGTTGAAACTCATCGAGTGTGGTCAGAGGGATGCCGACGCTGGCAGCCAGTTCCTGGGTGGCAGCGGAAGTGGGAATTCCGCGAATCTTGAGTCCAGCGCGTACCTGTTCGCCGAGAAGCCGAACGGCATGCACAGCGGTCGAGCCCGTCCCCAGACCGACGATATCTCCGTCGCGAACAAAGCGCAGGCTGGCGCTCGCTGCGGCTTCTTTTTCATTGTCGTTGGCCATGCCGAGTGATCGCAATTGTCGCGACCGCCTACTCTATCGCGTTCTTGACCAGCACACCAACTGCTGTCGTCCAGAACGAAGGGACGGATATGTGGCTCTTCTTCGCGTTTTCGCGAACAACGGCAGACTGCGCGATCAACTCCTGGCCGCTTGGCTTGCCTGACCAAAGCGCTGAGTGGCATAACCGACAATCATCCCCAGAATGCCGCCCGGCAACATGATTTCGAAATAATAGTGTTTGCCGGCCGGATTCGGCATTACTGCCACGAGGAAAGCAAGAATCAAGCCGACGGCCAGCCCAAAGATGATCCCCAGCGGCAGAGAATTCACCTTCTTAGCGAAGTAGCCGATGAGCACGCCCGTGATCAGGCCTTTGAAGGTGGATCCGATGACGATGCCCAGCAGTTGCGATCGCACCTCGGGAGTGAACCATGCAGTCAGGCCATCGAAAATTCCGAGAAATCCGCCCAGCAACAGCCCCAGCACTATTTTGTTCATGTGATCTCCTAGCGGACTTCTTGTCCGCTGACGTTCTATTCAACGTCAGGGAGAAATTCTTTAGGCTGTGGTTCCTGCTTCAGAAACACTGTCGTATTCGCCATAGGATCAACAAAGCCCGCATCAAGATGTAGGCGAGGATCAGCAGTAGCCATGCGCTGTTTTTGGCCGTCCAGCGCCACAGGCGGGCGAATGGACGCTCGGGATAGGCTTTGACGGGCAGCCCATCGAGATAATGGGCTACATCGCTCGCCAATTCTTGTGCCGAGTCGTACCGCTGTTGCGGCTCGGCGGCTGACGCCTTACCGCAGATCGCTGTCAATGCCTTCGGTATAGGATCCCGAAAAGCGCCCTCTAACAGGAACTTCAATACTTCCCCGAGGGAATAAATATCCGCTCTTTGATCGAGCGTCGTGACGTCTCCGCGGGCTTGTTCCGGTGCCATATAGCCCGGCGTGCCCAGAATCGTGCCATGAGAGGTGCCTGTTGCAAGAGTCTGCTTTGCTGACGGTGAGCTCGGGCGCAGCTCTTCTGTGACCACATCATTTTTCGCGCACAAGAACTTCGAGAGACCCCAGTCCATCACCAGGACCTCACCAAACGGTCCGACCATGACATTTTGGGGTTTGAGGTCGCGATGCAACACGCCGTGCGCGTGAGCGAAGGACACGGCTTCACAGATTCTCTGGAACATCCGCAAGCGCTCCGGCAATCCTCCAAATTTCGCCACACGCTGGTCTAATCGCTGGCCCTGCACCAGTTTCATGGTGTAGAAGAGTCGGCCGTCGGGGAGAGTCCCCACATCGTGCACCGGGACAATCCCAGGATGCTCCAGCTGCGCGATCACCTTGGCCTCGTGAAGCAGCCGCGCGGCGAGTTCACCACTGGCATCTGCGAACCCGATGACCTTGAGTGCCACGTGTCGGCCCAGTACAGTGTCCTCGGCTCGATACACACTGCTCATTCCGCCCTGGCCGAGCTTATCCAGCAACAGGTAACGAGTGCCGCTCAGATCGGGGATGTCCACCGCGGCACGCAAACGGTCAAGTGCGGAATCGGAGAGCCACTTTAGCGGGGCAACCGTGTTCATGGCATATCCATACCTAACAGGGCTCGCGCCTCGCGCCGGAATTCGTCGTCGCTGGCGGTCATCTCCCGCAGTTGCTCCAGGACGATTCGGCGAAACTCCCGGCGCGCGTACGCGAGATAGTTGGTCACGTCAGAAGGCTTCAATCCAAACTGAGCTGCCACCTGTTCGTAAGTCAACCCTTTGCTGCCCTCGTCGATGTCGTAGAGTTCCAGCAAGCGAAACTGCATCTGCTTTCCATGCACTTCACACTCCTGACGCAACCGCCCCAAGGCGAGGCTGAAGACGCTGCGTACCCACTCTCGCGCGAAAAAGTCATCCATCGTTTCGGGCGATGGTATTTCGATTTGCCGCAATTCGCCCTCAGCCGACTCGAAATCGAGGGCGAGAAACTGGACGGCGCCGCCGCGCTTTAAGCGGTGGGCAGCTTTTTCCTCGTTTGCGACAAAGCGATCGATGCATACCCGCAGAAATGTTCGTAATCGTGCCCGGCTGGGGTCGTAGCTTTCGAGGAAATCTTTTTCGAGCAAGCGCGTGAAAAACTCCTGGGTTAGGTCCTGAGCTTGCTCATTGTCCTTCCTCCAACCCAGGCGGATGTATTTGTAAACCGGCTTCCAGTACGCGGCAATCAACGTATTGAGAGCCCGCTCTCGTTCGTCTGCCTGACCACTGCGCGCCGCGAGAATGAGTGACCAGCGCGTGGCCGGAAAATTACCGGTGCCGCCGAAATTGATTTCATCCTGCATGTTTGCAACGGTTCGCGAAAAGTGAAAACGGAGTGTACGGCCTGCAGCAGTGACATGACAAGGCGATTGCAATTAGCTTTCTTTTACCTCGGACATGCCATACTGACGTCTTGCTACCCACCTTTGGCGAAAAGCGCGAGCGAGGACAGCCTTATTCACTCGGCGCAAGCATAGATCAGAAATGGCGAGGCTTTACTGAACTTTGACGTACTCGGCTTTGGCCTGATGCAGGAGGGGGATGTCGGGGTCGGCGTCCTTCCACAGGCCGAAGAAGTCCTGGTAGGCGAGGCGGCTATTGGCCTTGTCCCCTTGCTGCGCGTAGGCGCGGGCCAGTCCGAGATGAGTTAACGGGACCAAGGGATCCACACCGATATAGCTCTTCATTTCCAGTAGTCGCTGATATGCCTGGACAGCATCGGCAGCGCGCCCGGCTTTCAGGTAGGCATTTCCGCGAACGTACAGTACGTTGGAATTTACGCGAGCGTAGACCATGGCGTTATCCAGCAGATCGATCGCCTTCGCAGGATTGCCACGATTGATTTCGGTCTGGGCTTTCACCAGGGGTACGAAGACAAACTGCGCCAAAGTATCGTAGGGACGCTTGTGGGCAATGTCGTCCGCCAACTTGCCCGCTTTCTGGTCGTCGCCATTGAGGGCCAGCGCTAAGGCTGAGCTTAGCGTCACGTTCGGCGACTGCGATATCTTCAAAGCTTGTGCCGCACTGTCCTGGGCGCGAGACTTATATAGAAAGATGGCTTCGGCCATGGCTTCTTGTGAATATTCGTTAGCGATTGCCTCTTTCAGGCCCAGACGTTGGGCAGCTTCTCTGGTTTTCTGACCGAAATCGGCCGCCTGCCGCGCCTGTCCTCGGGCGGCGGCGACTCCTGACCTAAATCCCAGCGAGGTGGCTTCGCCCGCCGGTCCAGATTTGGCCGCCAAATCGAGTTCACGCTCCATGGTCGGGATATCATTCTGCACCCAGGCAATTCCGGCCAACTGCAAGTGAGATGTAAATCCGGCAAGGTTACGCTGCAAAGCCTGGTTAAGTGTGGCTTTGGCCTCATCCAGACGGTTGAGCCCGACATAAGCATTCGCCACGTTGGAGTAACCGCTCAGGCTTCCGGGATCCAGTTCGACTGACTGCCGGGCGTTGTCCAAGCAATTCTCAAACTGGCCCAGTTGGCAATAAATGTTGGCCAGATTGTTATAGGGAATCGAATCTCTGGGATAAGTCTGCTTGTACAGTTCTAGGGCAGTGATTCCTTTATCCAGTTGTCCCGAATCGGCGAAGTAGTGCGACATGATGTAGAGCTTTTCGTGTTCGCTGGCCCGGTCGCGCAACTCAAACGCCTTTTGCCGATTTTGTTCCGAGATTTCAGTCTGGCCCAGGTTGTTGTACACCGCGCCAATGCGCGCGTAGGCCATGGCAAAGTTCGGGTCCAGTTCCACGGCTCGCTGATAAAGTGGCAGCGCGGCCAGTTCATCCCCCACCTGGTGTTTCGCGTCTCCCAGGCTGAGGGCCTTGAGCGCTTCCAACGATGAGGTGGTGGCCTCGGACAAAGGCTTGTCGTATTTCTGTACCGAGCCCAGAGACTCTCCCAGCTTTCTTCGCAAGTCGGAGCCGGCCTGGTGGAGAGAGTTCAGTACATCTTCTTTTCTTGCTGCCTGCACCTCTTCTCTGGCCAGCGAGTCCCCGGTAGCTGCGTTCACAGCGTCCAGGCTGATCACGTACTGGCTTCCCATGTTGGCGATCGAGCCATTCAGCATCGCTTTGATGGCGTCCCGTTGGCACACCTCCCGTCCGACCTCCGTCGTGATGCGCGTATCAGGTGCGCGACCCATGAACTGCAAGGTCTGTCGCACCTTCTGTTCGGGGAAGACATTGAGATAGGGAGACTGCTCGAGATCGACCGCCAACGCCTTCTTGAGCGCCCCATCGAACACCGGATCGGCTGTGGTATTCACGAAATCGGTGAGCAGGATCGCGTCCTTCTCAGTCATTACGGCGCGGCCACGGCGAGCGAAAAACGTCATCGCTAAACCAATGACGGAGACGACGACCACGGCCATCACGACGTAGTTCCAAAGATTTCGACGGCCCGCCGGATGCGCCACCCTCGCCCGCGCAGCACTCGACGAAGTCGTAGCCGCGGAGGTCACGCCTGACTCGGTGTCACGTTTCAAGCGCTTCAGGTCGGCACGTACCTCAGCCGCACTCTGGTAGCGGAGATCGCGATCTTTCTCCAAGAGCTTGGTGATGATGTCTTCCAGTTGTAAGGGGACGTCAGGGTTCAGCCGCACTGGCGCCACTGCCGGCCGGTTCAGGATGGCGTCGAAGATAACGGGCGATGTGTCGCCACGGAAGGGTAACGCGCCGGTCGCCATCTCATAGAGCACGGCACCGAAGGAAAATAGATCGGTGCGCGGATCCAGCTCCTTGCCTCGTGCCTGCTCCGGAGACATGTATGCGACGGTGCCGACGGTGGATCCGGGACTAGTCAGCATATCTCCGCCTACCGTGTCTACAGTCGCCGCCGAACCGAGGGTCGGGCCACCCAACAAGGCTTCTGACTTGAGGGTTTGCTTAGCGAGGCCAAAATCCAACACCTTGGCCTGGTTGCGAGTAGTAACAAAGATGTTTGCTGGCTTAATGTCGCGATGAATGATGCCTTTGGCGTGAGCGGCGTCAAGAGCGTCGGCGATCTGGATGGCCAGCTTCAGGAGGACGTCCATCTCCATGGGCTGCTTTCCGATGCGCTGCTTGAGGGTCTGCCCTTCCAGCAGTTCCATGGCAATGAAGTAACGGCCTTCGACCTGTCCAATTTCGTAAATGGTGCAGATGTTGGGATGATTCAAAGCCGACGCCGCCCGTGCCTCGCGCTGGAAGCGCTCAAGAGACGCTTGGTCCTTTTCCAGTTCCTCCGGCAGAAACTTGAGCGCAACATGGCGGCCGAGGTTGAGGTCCTCCGCCTCGTAAACCACACCCATCCCCCCGCCGCCGAGCTGGTGCAGGACGCGGTAGTGAGAAATGGTCTCGCTAATCATGAACCAGCTCCCAGGAGATTTTCCGATGGTAGGCTGCGCAGGCGACCCAAGTCAACGCAGAGCCCTACTCGTGTTGGCTTGCCGGCCTCAGACAGCAGCCGGTGGACAGGGCACGCGATGAATCCTGCAGTCCCATTCCCGCGGGTTATGGTATATTGGTACCAAGGTACATGCAATGCCAGATAACAAACACCTGATCGATCGCGTGCAAACGGGAGTCCGCCTGGAAAAGCGACTGCTGAAGGTACTTAGGGCCTTTGCCGACTACCACGATATGACTCTCGGTGATCTGCTCGAAGGCATTGTTCTGCATGCTTTTGATGGAAAGTGTCCCTTTAACCAAACCAGTTTGCGCCGGATCAAGGAGTTGAAAAAGTTCTATGGTCTCGATTTGGACTCCCGCGCAAGCCACCGCCTCAGTGAAGCAGGTGCGACCCATTCGGAATGAATCGGCGGGTGAAAGCATTGCCACTCCTGGAAGCCGCCGCCGGATTCTACGGTTGGGAGGTGATCTGTGACCGATGATGAGTTCATGGCGAAGTTCGAGGATGGCACCTTGCCCAGTGAGTCTTTTCACCACCTCGACCACGTCAAGATGACTTTTCTGTATCTGAGCCGGTATCCGGCCCTGGAAGCCCTCCACCGCTTTTCGGCTTCGCTGGCGAAATTCGCTGCAGCTAAGGGCAAACCCGGCCTCTATAACGAGACCATAACGTGGGCTTTCGTGTTTTTGATTCGGGAACGAATGGTTCGGGCCGGGTACCACCAAACCTGGGCCGAGTTCGCGGCTGCTAACCGTGACCTATTGAGCTGGAAAGACAACGTTCTGAAGAAATACTACTGCAACGGAACACTCGCTTCCGACCTCGCGAAAAGCACTTTTCTCTTGCCGGATAAAATCTGCACGTGATTACAGGTTGCGCCAGAGGATCAAAATCACCGTGGCCGCTACCAGCAGGATGGTAACGACCACATACGAATGAGACTGCCACCAGCTCTTGACTTCAGGAGCAGCTAGATTGGCAAGAAACTCCGGAGCGCCGTCGCTGGCCGGGATTGCTGGACTCGCAATCGAGGCAGTTTCCGGAATCTGATCGGCTTCGCAATCAAGGCACAACTTCCGTCCCTCGGAGACGGGGAATCCGCATGCCTGACAGGTCCCAATGTTGCCCCGCTCGCTCAGCAAAGTCACTAGCGAATCGGCGCCATCTTCTGGCACTTCCGCAAGCGACGAATCCATGATCGCCGAGGGTGCTTGTGGGTTGGCCAGGCCCTCTGTAGTTGGCGTGATGTCCGATTCTTTTTCAAGCGCTGGCCGCATCAGCGGATTCGATTCGACCTTGTCTTTGGATTCAACCTTACCCGGCCCGGCTGCCACAGTATTGGCTGAAACCGTCATTTCATTTTCCGCCCGTTTCGCGGCGTCGGCATGATCCAGTGCGGTCTGGATCATCTCGGCCAGCCGCTCCAAAGCGGCGACGTCTCGTTCCTCAAATGCGCGGGCCCTACCGGACAAGAGTTCAAATATTCCATTGACCTCCTGCTCGCGGACCAGGGGCATCACCGCTACCGACGCGATCCCCAGCGACCGGCAACTCTCCCGATTCACACGCGGATCGGTGTCGGCATCATCGCAGCGGAGAATCTTGCGAGTGCGGACCGCCTCAGCCGAGAGTCCCGAATCAACCTGCAGGTGTGCGCCCAGCTCGGGTGCGGATTCCCCCGAACGGGCGCGACAAATCATTTTGTCGCCTTGTCGCAACGCAATGGCTGCGCCGGAGGCTCCAGTGATGTATTGAGCGCGCTCCGCCAGCAATTGCAGGGCAGCATCGAGGTCGCGCTGAGCCATGTGATTGAGCGATTTGCCGCCGTCATCGCCGGGAAAACGCAGGCGATCTGGCGAGACTTCGCGCGGCGAAGGAAATCGCTTGGATTTGCTCTCAGGCAGGATGGTTTCCCGTGGTGCCTGGGGCGGACTATGGTCCAGGATGGAGTAATGATCCATGCAAATTTGCAAGTGCTCTGAGCGGAGTTTCGCTCCGGTGAGATAGGGTGTCAAGAAGAAAGCCGGGACGAAGGTTCTACTCCGAAAGTCACAGAAAATACAGCGATCGAGCCGTTGAAAGCCCCGGCCAGGCAAATCCGCTGGCTTACTCGCTAACGGTGTCGCCGACGCGGATCGTGCCGGAGCTGAGGACCTGGGCGCGCAGGCCGCCACGGTGGATCAGCCCTTTGATTACCGGACGTCCGGAGAGCGCCTGCAAGTGGCTGCAAGGTTCGCACAGCCGAATGCCGCGAATCTTTACCTCGCCAATACGGAATTCCCGGCCGACGAGATGATTGAGCGCCACCCCGCGAGTGACAACATTGCGGCGCGCCTCACCGGGAGCGAGTTCTACCTGGTAATCGCTTTGCAGCGCCTCAATTGCTTCCGCTTCAATCAGGGTTAACTCCACGTCTGGTTGCGGCTTGAAGAAGGTTCCCTGCCCTAAGGCATAGCGATCTCCTTCCAACCCGACTCCCGGAGTCGCCTGCGCCTGATCAACGGCACACATCGGGACCTTGGCGGCGGAGGCTATATGAATCGATTCCACCGCACCCTTGATCATCGTTTGTTCTCCTAGATGTCCTGCTGAGTTGCGCCTCGCCGGGCGGGCCCCTTCGACTTCGGTCAGGGCAAGCTCCGACCCGCCCCGCGCAAATATTGCCGGGCTACGCGCCCTTGCCGACGATAGAGATGCACTCCTCGAGGGCTTCGACCGCGACTTCTGCTTCGTCTTTGGTGACGACGAGCGGCGGGGCAATGCGGATCGTGCTCGGGCCACAACCCAGGAACAGAATTCCACGCTCAAAGGCCAACTCGATGATGCGATCCCGTTCGGCGGCGCCATACTCTTTCGTCTTCTTGTCCTTCACAATTTCGACGCCAATCATCAGGCCGCGACCGCGGACATCGCCCACCAGCTTGTGCTTGTTCGGCCAGTCGGCCATGCGCCTGAGCATGTGGTTGCCGACTTCGGTTGAGTTCCGCAACAGGTTTTCGCGCTCGATGACATCAAGCGTGGCCAGCGCGGCAGCGATGCAGACGGGATTCCCACCGAAAGTCGATGCATGTGAGCCGGGGACCCAATCCATAATTTCAGCTTTGCTCAGGGTGATGCCGAGCGGCATACCGGATGCGATTCCCTTCGCGATGCAGACGATGTCGGGCTGGACGCCGGTGTGTTCGATCGCCCACCACTTGCCGGTCCGGCCGGCGCCACTTTGCACTTCGTCCGCTACCAGCAAGATTCCATGCTTGTCGCAGATGCGGCGCAGTTCCTGCATGAAAATTGTAGGGGCGATGACGTAACCGCCTTCGCCCTGAACGGGCTCGACGAAGATGGCCGCCACTTCTTCCGGTGCCAGGATGGTCTTGAAGAGCTTGTCCTCGATGAAGCGGGCGCAGCCCAGGGCGAATTTTTCAGCATCCTGTGCGCCTCCTTCACAACCGCGATAAACGTCAGGATAGCGCACATGGGTGACGCCGGGAACGAGCGGGGCGAAACGGCGCTTCTGTTGCGGCTTGGAAGCGGTCAAGGAGAGCGCTCCCATGGTGCGCCCGTGGAACGCGCCGAAGAAAGCGATCACGTTTTGCCGCTTGGTGTGATAGCGCGCCAGCTTGAGCGCGGCCTCAATGGCCTCTGCACCTGAATTGCCGTAATAGATCTTGTGCGGACCGGGCATGGGAGCAATCTTCGAAAGCCGCTCGGCCAGCGTCACCATGCTCTCGTAATAGAAATCGGTGCCTGACATGTGGATAAGCTCGCCTGCCTGCTTCTGGATGGCGGCGACCACATCAGGATGGCAGTGGCCGGTGGAAGTCACGGCAATACCGGCGGAGAAATCGAGGAATTCATTGCCATCCACGTCGGTGATGACAAGCCCACGGCCATGCTTGGCCACCAAAGGATAGGAACGGGTGTAGGACGGCGAAATGTATTTGTTGTCGCCATCGAGAACGCGCTTAGCGTTGGGGCCAGGCAGCGCAGTCTTGAGTTTGGGACCGGTCAATGTCTTGGTCGTCATGGATCCTCCCGAAAAAGAGTCGTTGGCGGTTCGCCGTTGGTCTTTGGTCGTTGGGCCACTGGATCCGCGGGTAGGTGCGGACTTCGGCCCTAAGGACATCAGACTTGCGAGGATCGAAGGTTAGTCGCTACCGAAGAGGCTGGGACGAGCCTGAGACGGCAACACTGCCAGATGACGGCGCGGGCATACGAGAAAGTGCAGCCAGCAAGCGGGCAGGTGCGAATTGGGTTTCTGGTGGCGCATCGGTACACATTCCCAAATGATTATAGCGTGATAGCTCTGGCGGCGTAACCCCCAAAGCAGTCGTTGGTCGCAGGCCGTTCGTCGTTGATCACGCCGGCAGCGGCAGACTGACGCTTAGAACTAGTGGAAACCTACTATTGCTGGTTGCGGGCCGGTCACGGATAATTCGCGGCCAAGTTGCTAATTGCCGAATGAGGATTTGAGATCTGATGACTTCCGCCGCCGCTAGCCTGCCCTTAGCTTCGCCCGCCGCTGCTCGAAAAACTCTACTGCTACAAACCAGCGCCGCACTTCTGCTGAGCCTCGCGATCGGACTCTACTTCTGGATTGATTCACGCTATCCTGCGTTGCTCAAGAAGCTGCACAGCGGCCAAGCGATCCACGTCAGTGGCGTGCTCAGTTTTGATGCGCTCCTGCCGGTCACTCCCTCGATGCCTGTGATGACCCGGATCGAGCGCACCACGGTGAATTGGATGTGGACCAACCGCATTGGCATGTCGTTCGGAATTTGTTTCGGCGCGGCTTTGCTCACGCTGCTGTCGACCCTGCCACAGATTCGGTTGAAGAGCGCGGCGGGAAATACTGCTTTGGGAGCTGTTGTCGGTGTACCGCTGGGCGTCTGTGCCAATTGTGTTGCGCCCATTGGTCGAGGATTGTTCGTCGCGGGCGCGAGTTCAAATACGGTCCTCGCAACCATGATTAGCTCTCCGATGCTGAATGTTGTGGTCCTGGCGATGGCCTTCACTCTATTCCCGTTGAAGATCGCGCTGGTCCGGCTGGCGGTTCCGCTGGTGCTGATCGCTTTGGTTCCTCTGATCGTGCGTCAAACCGCGCCTTCGGCTCACAGCTTCGCGTCGGTTCGCGGGGCCGAAAGGTGGTTACAGCCCGTTGGCGAGACATTGAAAAATTACTTCAGGCATGTGGCGCGGCTGGCGGCAAACACGATTCCGCTGATGATCCTCGCTGCTGCCCTAGGTGCCGTCGTGGCCGAACTGGCGCCAGCTCAGGACGTTCCCGCTAAAGTCAGTGTGGTGGGGATTATTCTGGTCGCTCTGGTGGGTACGTTCTTGCCTGTGCCGATGGCCTTCGACGTGGCCGCGGCGTTTATCCTCATGGCACGGGGGGTTCCCATGCCCTACGTCGTGACGCTCTTATGCACGCTGGGTGCTTTCAGCATCTACCCGATGCTCATTCTGGGCCGCACCATCTCCTGGCGCACCGCCGTCACACTGTTCGGGGGTGTTATGTTGCTGGGAATTTGCGCGGGCGTCGGAACCGGACTTCTGCAACATAGTTTGTGAGCAGAAGCCGCTAACACTAGTCAGGTTCCAGCCCGCCCGGTTGCCTGCAAATTCTCGGAATCGCCCGGGTCATCCCTCTCGTCTGATAGTTAGTCTCTCCTTTTTCCATGACTTCAGCTCAGCGCCAGCAGCGGTTTGCGGTGATCCTTGCCTTCGGGTTGGTTTATTTCTTTTGGGGATCAACTTACCTGGCGATCGATATTGCGGTCGAGCAGATTCCGCCGGCACTGATGTGCGGGACGCGGTTCACTATTGCGGGCGCGTTCATGCTGGCCTTTTGCTGGCTGCGCGGAAGAAATATTCGCTATGACGCACGGCAATTGGCAGAAATGGCGGTGGTGGGCGTGCTGCTGCTGATGGGAGGGAACCTGACGCTCTCATACGCGGAGACCCATATAGCGTCGGGTCTGGCGGCGCTGATCGTGGCGGCGGTTCCGCTTTGGTTTCTGGTGCTCGATTCGCTTTTGCTGGGCGATCATCATATTTCCCTGCGAGGCAAATTTGGCCTGGCCCTGGGAATCGCCGGGTTGGTCGTATTGCTGTGGCCAGACCTATCGACAACTAGTTCATTCGGACGCGTGCAGCTGTGGGCATCGCTCAGTCTGCTAGGTGGATCGTTCAGTTGGGCTTTGGGTTCGGTACTGGCGAAAAAGTGGAAATCACCCGACGTGGATCCATTCTCGGCCACAGCATGGCAGATGATTTTCGCAGGCATGGCAAATCTCATCTTTGCCGCTGGTTTGCGGGATTTCTCGCGCGCGGTGTGGACTGCCCGCGGAATTGGAGCAGTGACGTATCTGGTGGTTTGTGGATCGTGGATCGGATACACCGCCTATATCTGGCTGCTGGGACATGCCCCTACGTCGAAGGTCTCTACCTATGCGTACGTGAATCCCGTAGTGGCCGTGTTCCTGGGATGGCTAGTGCTGCATGAAAGGGTAGATGGGTACATCCTCGCCGGCAGTGCAGTCGTGGTGGCATCGGTGGTGCTGGTGACCAGCGCCCAAGTCACGAAGAAAAGTGTCCCGGAGGAGATGCCGACGGTGGAAACGGTGGGAGATTGAAAGCGGGTGTCAACCCTCACGCTCCGCGCACCACGGCTCCAGAGTTCTGCGCTGACTGCTAATATTCACGTCTATGATTTCTAATCGAGCGGACGATCCAGGCTTCTCGACCCCAACCCCCGTGCCCTCGCGCCCGGCTGTCGTCGCTCGCACCAAGCCTCCGGTGACAACTGCTCTGGTCGGAATCAATGTCGCGGTGTTCGCAGCGATGGTGCTCACGGGCGCATCCCCGGCTGCACCGACGATCCAACAACTGCTGAAGTGGGGCGCGAACTGGGGACCTTTATCGCTGGGGCCCCAACCGTGGCGGATACTGACGTCCAATTACGTCCATGGGGGAATCATCCACATTGCGCTCAACATGTGGTGCTTGTGGAACCTCGGCTACCTGGCGGAACGAATTTTCGATCGCTGGACTTACCTGCTCACCTATACAGCTTGCGGATTGGCCGGCAGTCTGGCCAGTCTATGGTTGCATCCGCAAGTCGTAGGCGTGGGGGCTTCGGGAGCCATCTTCGGTATGGCGGGGGCATCGATCGCAGCCCTTTATCTGGGCCGGCTTCCGATCCCTAAACAAGCCCTGCGGGGCACTCTGAAAAGCCTTGTTGCTTTTGCGGGATACAACCTGTTTTTCGGGGCGGTCGTACCGGGCATCGATAATTCGGCGCATATTGGAGGGCTGGTCACTGGGTTGGCTCTGGGGGCGCTCCTGGCAAAGCATTTGACGGAACCATCCGAAATCAGGAATCAATGGCGAATGTGGATATTCGTCGCGGCGACGCTTGCTCTGTTTAGCCTGTTTACCTTTGTGAAGCACGCGAGCGGATTCAAGGGATTGACGCCCTGAAGACCCGGCCCCTGTGATCGTGCTGTTGAAGAGACCACTTTCCCGTGACCTCGCTACTTAGACGCCTCTTCCGCTTCTTCGTTGTCATTGACCAGATCTACTGCACGTCCACGGATCGCGTAGGTTGACCTCTGATTTTCTTTCCATTCGAAAGTGACCCTTGCGGGCTGACGTTGCCATGCCGGCGCGGGGCATTCGGAGTCCGGAGGATCACTGGCGGTGGCCTCACCTAGAGGCTTCTTTAGAATCGGTTTGCGGCGCCCGAGTTGGGCCACGATGGTGTAGAGTTTTTTGCCATCGTCAGACACACCGCAATAAGCCACGTAGTCGCGATACCAATTAGCCAGGGAATAGTAGGCATCGAATTCTGGGAGATTTATCTGAGTAATATGACCCGTTACGCGGTCGACGAGCAGCCAGCCGCCACGTTGCCAGCGCCAGCGCGGCACAGCGCTCGATTCTTCCGGTAAAACGTCGTTTACGCGGAAGACGCGGCGTGCTACCAGCAGCCGGTCGGTCACCTCGTGAGGAATGTCGAGAATAAATTCCTTCAGGTGACCGTCGACGTACAAGGCGCGCATTCTTAGACTCAGGTCTTTGCTCTCATCCTTACCGACGAACCACTTAATGTTTGTCCATTTACCAAATGTGATGACGTGGGGCTTTGTGGCTGCCGCCGCAGACGCGATCAACAAGGTAACGATTAGCCAGACGTGCAGACAAAAGCGCATACTGCAACGCTAAGCACCGGGCCCTGAGGAACGCAAGGGCGGTCGATACATTCCACGCGACCGAGTTCCTAAGTGGGAATAGGGGAGGCGAGACCCGAAATCCGTTACAATGAACGCAGCGGACGCGAATTTTTAACGACTCCCGATTCAGATGACGGATCCCCCTCACAAATTCGGGACAACTATTTCCTCCCGCTCTCATTCTTATCTACGCATGGGCGAAGTTTTGCCGCACCGGCGCCTCTCGCGGGTGTTGGTAGTAGATGACAATCCAACCATCCTGAAGTTGATGCAGGATCTGCTCTCCAGTCGCGGCTACGAGGTAGTCGGCGTTCCGGATGCCGCCCACGCAGAAGTCGAGATCCGCAGGCAACCGCCGGACCTGGTCCTTTCCGACGTGATCATGCCCGGCAAGTCGGGCTATGAGCTTTGCCACGAACTCAAAAATAATTCCTCCACTCGGTTGATTCCGTTCGTCCTGATTACGGGTCTTACCGATCGCGAGGATAAGCTGCGCGGGATTGAGGCCGGCGCCGACGATTTTCTGAACAAGCCAATTTTCCCTGAGGAGATGTTTGCCCGGGTCAAGTCGTTGCTCAAGCTCAAAGAATTCACTGACGAACTGGAGACAGCGGAATCGGTGCTCTGCACTCTCGGCCTGAGCGTCGAAAGCCGTGATCCGTACACTGAAGGTCACTGCGAAAGACTGGCGCGGAATGCCAGCAATCTCGGCCGCCATCTGGGATTGGAGGACGAAGCCATCATAGCCCTGCGGCGAGGTGGCTATCTGCACGACTTAGGAAAAATTGCCGTTCCGGACGAGATCCTCAGAAAGGGAACAAACCTCACTCCTGAGGAGTGGACAGTGATGAAGCAGCACCCCATCACTGGGGAAAATATCTGTAGGCCTCTCAAGTCGCTGCGGCTGGTGCTGCCCATCATCCGCAATCATCACGAGCACTCCGATGGCAGCGGTTATCCCGACGGTCTACGCAAAGCCGAGATCCCTTTGCTTGCGCGGGTCCTGCAGGTGGTTGACGTGTATGACGCCCTGCGCACGGCACGCCCTTACAAGCCTGCCCTTGGCCATGAGCACGCCGCAGTTACCATGCGAGAGGAAGCCCGTAATGGATTTTGGGATGAAGAACTAGTGAGGGAGTTCTTCGCCATGCTGGAAAAGCAGAAACAGGTGGCATAGCGGTCGTTGGTCGTTCGTCGTTCGCCGCTGGCATCTTCTTCGGTCCATTCTCTATTTCTGCTTCGGAATCTCAAATCACTTGTTATGCTTGCCAGTCAATTATGACACCGGTATGTGTGTTTTTGACTAGCGACGACCCAGCCACAACGAACGACCGATCTTGATCAGCATCATTATTCCCGCTTATAACGAAGGCGCACGCATCGGCGCCACCCTCGACAAGATTCTCGCTTACTTGGCGCAACGGGGATGGGGAGACGCGGAAATCATCGTGGTCAACGACGGCTCGTACGACAACACCGTTGAGATCGTTCGCGAATGTGCAGCGCAGAACCCTGGCGTGCGATTACTGGAGAATCCTGGCAACCGGGGGAAAGGATACAGCGTGCGCAACGGAATGCTGCACGCAGCGGGTGAAACTCTGCTGTTCAGCGACGCCGACCTTTCCTCGCCGATCGAAGAGGCGAGCAAGTTGTTCGCTGCCATTGCGGCCGGTTCCGATATTGCGCTCGGCTCACGCTGGCTGCAAAGCGAATTGCAGACTCAAAAGCAGCCCCTTTATCGCCAACTTCTCGGGCGGGTATTCAATCTGCTACTGCGGATGATTCTGGGGCTCAGATTCAAAGACACTCAGTGTGGTTTTAAAGCGTTCACCCGGCGCTCGGCACAGATGATTTTTCCGCGGCAGCAGATTGAGCGCTGGGGATTCGACCCCGAACTGCTTTTCCTGGCGCGGAAGTTTGGTTTTAGAGTCACGGAGGTCCCTGTGGCATGGGCGCATCGGGAAGGCACGCGCATCAACCCATTGCGCGATGGCATCCGCATGTTCGGAGAAATACTGAAAATTCGCTGGAACGCGCTGAGTGGGAAGTACGCAACTGCGGAACGGTGAGAACGGCCTCATGACGGGAACAGCCCTCAGGGGCTAAAGCCCCGTCTTCTATGCAACTTGGGTGGCACGGCTGAAGCCGTGCCCTTCCCACGCCGCGCCTTTTCCAAGACGAGCCGTACCTTTCCCAAGGCGAAAAATGCAGGCTACGAGGCCGCGGGTTGTGCGGGAGCTAACGATTTTGTAGTGACTCCAACCCCCTTCTTGAACACGAGCGTCATTTCCGCGGCGCAGTCTCTGCAAAGCCAAAAGTATTCCACTCGACGGGCGGGTTTTTTGCTGTCCGGGTCAGTGCTCGCAGGTGTTGTGCTGACGAAGCGGGCTTCGCTTTCCATGCGAAACAGCTTACCCTGATGGAGATAGAGAAAAGGGGCAGCGCAGCCCGGGTTGGCACACCTCGAGACCATTTTTGCCTCCCGACGGACGGGAGAAAATCTTGAAGAACTGAAATTCTACTCTCGCAGCGGGAGGAGAGTGCAGTGCAAAACCTGTGGAAATCTTGGGGAAGACAGAAATGGAACTCCGACCTAGCTTGCGGCCAGCTGGCTGGCACGGCTGGCGTCTGCTCGAACTGCGTCTGCGACTTTGCGCCCCATTTCGCTAGTGGTGAGAGTGGGAGCCCCCGGCTTGGCCAAGTCGCGGCTGCGATAACCGGCGGTTAGAACCGTCGAGACCGCCGACTCTATACATATGGCTTCCTTTTCCAGTTGGAAAGAATGGCGTAACAGCATTGCTCCTGAAAGGATTGCGCCAAGCGGGTTAGCTAGGCCTTTCCCAGCGATATCCGGGGCGGAGCCATGTACTGGTTCGTAGAGAGCCACGCGCCCACCGATACTCGCGGAAGGCAGCATTCCCAGTGACCCCACGATTCCTCCCGCCTGGTCGGAAAGAATGTCTCCGAACATATTCTCCGTGAGCAGGACATCGAAAGCAGATGGATTCGATACCAATGCCATGGCAGAGGAGTCCACGTACATGTGCGACAGCTTGACCTCTGGATATTGGTCGGCCACGTGGTTGACCACGTCCCGCCACAGCCTGGAACAATCGAGGACATTTGCTTTGTCGACCGAAGTCACCTTGCCCCGGCGGGTGCGGGCCAGTTGAAAACCGACATGCGCGATGCGTTCGATTTCGGGTTCACTATAGCGCATGGTATCCGTGGCGGTACGGTTGCCGGCTGGTCCTTCGGTGATGCGAGGCTCGCCGAAGTAAATTCCACCCAACAGCTCACGAACAATCATCACGTCCATTCCCCGCACCGTCTCGGGGCGAAGCGGAGAACAATCCTCAAGCGTAGGGAAACAAACGGCGGGGCGCAGATTGGCAAAGGATCCCAGCTCGCGGCGAAGCCGCAGCAAGCCACTTTCCGGGCGCAGATGGCTGGGAAAGCTATCGAATGACGGTCCCCCAACAGCACCCAGCAGCACGGCGTCGGACGACAAGCAAGCTTGCAGGGTATCGCTCGGCAGAGGGTCTTTGCTGGACAGAAACGCGGCGCCGCCGACATCTTTGCGGCTCACGCTTAGCTGATGATGGAAGACGTCAGCGATACTCTCCAGGACACGAATTGCTTCATCGGTTACTTCCGGGCCGATGCCATCGCCTGGAAGGACGGTGAGTTTGAGGAGCATGGCGGGCCTAATTCTAGCTGATCAGGGGTTTCACCAGACCTGACTGCCTTTGTTTGTCACGGTCTCAATCGAACGGAGGTACTTCTTTCAGACGAAACCAAACCAGCTTTTCCAGCAAACTAATGATAAGGCAGCGTTGGAGTCGGTTGAGTCCACCTTGTTCCCTGGATTGATGGTAGCTGTCACACGACCGCAGTTGTCGGAAATGTATCCGACCACTGTCTCAACGTGTCGCACATTACGCGGGTCCGTAAATCCCAAATTGACATGGGATTTTCCCACCGGATTGACAAACGCGCCGGCTCTTTCGCCGGGAGCAAGGTTGGGAAGTTCATATAGTTTGCCTCGATACTCGACTTTCAAACTTACTTCATGCAAAACTTCCCCGCTCTCGTTTCTAACCACAACGTGTAGCCCATATTTCGACCGCACGACTACCCCCATCAAATAAAACAGGAACGCTCCTAACACAGTCAGCCAGATTCGAGCCTTGCGCGTGCGAAACACGGTGTCTCCAGCACTATCCTAATTGCATGGGTAAGTTGTGGAGAATCTTCAATAAGTAGAACCCAGTTGGAGAGAGCTGATTACTGGTCGGCGACATGCTGAACCGTGCTTGTCCTTTTGCGTCAGACCCGTGCTACACACCCCACAGATAGTCTTCCTGCTCACCGTGATGTTCGGAAACGGGGGTCAAGGACAGCGTAGAGCTGTGCAGCTCACCAGCAGAGGCAGGGACCGATTTCTGAAAGTATCCCACGTTCTGTCCAACGGCTGCCGAGGCTGCTGCTGGAGGATGTGCTTCGACGTGAGCTGGCGGAATACGATGCCCGGCACCGCGTGTCTCGCGGATGAGTTCCTGTAAGTGCTGGTCGGTCACAGTCTTGATCTTGTCCGCCAGCACAACGAACCGGCGGTAGATTTCATCCAGTTCGCGGCGGTCGAACTGATGGCCGAGCTGCTCGCAGCGCAGGCTGAGAGCATGGCGCCCGGAGTGCTTGCCGAGCACCAGAGTCGAGTCAGGCACACCTACGGATTGCGGTGTCATGATTTCGTAGGTCAACGGATTCTTGATCATGCCATCCTGATGGATTCCGGCAGCGTGGGCGAAGGCATTGCGCCCGATGATAGCTTTGTTGGGTTGAACGGACACGCCGGTGGTCTCACTCAATAGCTGGCTAGTGGCGAAAAGGTGCTCGCTGAATACGCTGGTCTCGTAAGGATACTGGTCGGATCGGACACGCAAAGTAACCACAATCTCTTCCAGCGCCGCGTTGCCGGCCCGTTCGCCAATCCCATTGATGGCGCATTCGACTTGGCGTGCTCCGGCGACGATCGCGGCCAGCGTGTTTGCAACCGCCAGACCAAGATCGTTGTGGCAGTGCGCCGAGATTGTTACTTTCTCGATGCCTCGCACTCGCTGCCCGATATTTTGGATGAACTGACCAAAGTCGGCAGGCGTGCAGTAACCAACGGTATCCGGAATGTTCAACGTGGTAGCGCCCGCCTCGATCATCGCTTCCAGGAGTTGGTAGAGGAATTCGGGATCTGTGCGGGTGGCGTCCTCGGGCGAGAATTCGACGTCTTCGCAGAACGATTTCGCGTGGCGCACAGCATCGCGGGCTTGCTCCAGGCACTGCTGCCGCGAGATCTTGAGTTTGTATTGCAAGTGGATGTCGGAGGTGGCAAGGAATACGTGGATACGAGGATGCGCGGCGTCCTTGAGCGCTTGCCAGGCGCGGTCGATATCGGGAGCGCAAGCGCGCGCCAGTCCGGCGATAGTCGGCCGGCGGATGGCAGCGGCAATCGCTTGCACGGCGTTGAAATCGCCTTCCGACGCAATGGGGAACCCGGCCTCGATAACATCCACGCCCAGAAGGTCGAGCTGGTGCGCCAGACGCAACTTCTCCTGAACGTTCATGCTACAACCAGGGGACTGCTCGCCGTCCCGGAGAGTGGTATCAAAAATCGTGATGTGCGCGCGTTGCATTCTCAAAGCCTCCTCGAAGTACAGGAGCTTTTATCGTACGCAGAGCGGGGCTTAAAGCAAAGCTTATAAATCCTTGTATTACTATTAGAATTGCTTAAATGATAAGTTATACTAATAGATCTTGAAGTCCCATTAAGACAAAGTATGGACTTGGCCCAACTTGAGGTCTTTCTGACGGTGGCGCGTGAAGGGCGATTCTCCCGGGCGGCGGTCAAGCTATACCGCACTCAGTCAGCGGTGAGCCAGTCGATTCGCAAGCTAGAAGAAGATGTTGGAGAACCACTTTTTGACCGCTCGTCGCGCGACGGACTGCTGACCGACGCTGGACGGACGCTGCTCGAGTATGCCGAGCGCTTGCTCAACCTGCGCAATGACGCTCAGGAAGCGCTGGTGGAGCTGCGCGAGTTACAGAAGGGCAAGCTCGTAATCGCAGCCAACGAGTTCACCGCGCTATATCTGCTTCCTGTGTTGGCCGAATTCCGCCGGCTGCATCCCATGATCAAAATCACGGTGCAGCGCGCTCTGGGCAGCCACATTCCCGATGATGTAATGCGCCACAGCTCGGAACTGGGAGTGCTGACGTACGATCCCGAGGAAGCGCAGTTGCATTCCGTCATTGTCTATTTGGATGAATTGATCTTCGTGGTTCCGCCACGGCATCCCTTGGCCAGCGAGCGCCAGGTGAGTATTCGTCAACTGGGCGCGGAATCGTTCGTTGCTCACATCGTTTCGTCTCCCTATCGCGAGAAAGTCATTCAGGCGTTCAAGCGGCACAAGACACCTCTGCACATGGACATCGAACTACCGACCCTACAAGCAATCAAGCGCTTCGTCGCCATGGGGAATGGAGTAGCGCTGGTGCCGGAGATCAGCGTGGAAACCGAACTCGCGCGCGGGGAGCTGGTACGGATTCCGGTGCGGGAGTTGCGTTTGCACCGCAAGCTGCGACTGATCTATCGCAAGTCAGCCAGCCTGTCCCACGCGGCGCGAGCTTTTCTCAAGGTAGCGGAGGCCGCCGCTGTGACGCACGGCGACCGCTATCGCTTTCAACGGGAGCGTTAAGCCTTTGCGACGGTTCTTACGCCAGTTGGCCGCGCGACGCGAGCACGGCATCGTCCACGGTGGGATAAATTTCGAAAACCGAAGCCAGGTTGGTCAGTTGCAGCAACTCACCGACGGTCTTGCGTGGAGCGGCTAGCTTGATCGAGCAGTTGTTGGCTTGCGCCCACATCAAGACTACGACTAATTCGCCCAAACCGGCACTGTCGATCATTTCCACCCCACTGAGTTCGAGCACGAGCTGATGGGTATCGGGCAGAAGTTCGGTCACTTTCTCGGACAGTGCTAAGGCCTCGTCACGATAGGCGATACGCCCTTGGCAGCGAATTACGGTTACGTCTTCGATTTCGCAAACATCCATTTTCAACTTCACGTTCGACTCCTCATCATGTTGTGGGAAAGATTGCATTTGCACTTCACAAGGCGCAGTTCGACGTTTTTTCATCTCTTCCATCTTAATTGTTCGACGCACGTGCGGTATTTCAAGGCTGTGAAAAATTGATGAAATATTTGACCTGGCTCAGGATGGGAATAAATTCCACGACCAACTCCAATGATCTCGCATCTAACGTGTTTCTGAGCGGATTGTTCACGAACTTAAGTAACGAGGAGGATCGTTCCGTGCGCAAATTCAGCACGATTGCGTTTACTCTCTTGATGCTGTCAGCAGCCGCATCAGCCCAGATTCCAACAAAGGGCAACATTTTTTTCGGTTATTCCTACAACCGGGCAGACTTCAATGCGGCTGGTCATTCCAATCTGAACGGTTGGGAGGGATCTCTGGAGGGCAAATTCCTCCCTTGGGTCGGCCTTGTGGCCGATATCAGCGGTCACTACGGTTCGGGCGACAGCGTGTATAACGTGATCTTTGGCCCGCGAGTTTCGGTTACGGTCGGAAAGTTCACGCCCTTCGCTCATGCTTTGCTTGGCGTGGGACACTTCAGTTCCAATTCCTCTTCGGATACTTCTTTTTCCGATGCCTTGGGTGGTGGCATCGATTATCGCCTTTTTCATGGAATTGGATGGAGGTTCCAGGGTGATGCCTTGCAGACGCGCTTCTTCGGTAACACTCAGGATGACTTCAGGTTCTCCACCGGAATTGTGCTGCACTTCTAGCCGGGTTCGGACGACAGCGAAATCTGGAAAGATCTCGGCGGCGTCAAACATGCCCCCGTTGATGAATCGCGCGTTTCACTGGCTAAGTTCCGAACCGGATTCGTGTCTTCCCGAAGTCAGCAGGGAGCGCACAAGGGTGTCGGCTAGCCAGGAGATTCTGGGTAGAACATGGGGCGGCGACTTGAAGTGGTAGGCCGAATGGACTCGAACCATCGACCTCTTCCGTGTCAACCTACCACCGACAGGAAAGATAACAACTTAGACCGTATCGAGCATACTCTCTATAATCGTTACACTGCGATCACAGGTAAGCATCACAGATAGGAATCGCGGGTAGCTTCAACGCGCATACGTAACTGGCCCGCTGGGAAATGTAGCGTCGCGCTTATTGAGGTTTGATCCCAGCAGCTTCGATGATACGCGCCGCGCTTTCACTCTCGCTCAGCACGAAGCGCGCGAACTCAAGCTGCGTCATGCTCATCGGCTCGCCCCCGTGCTTAGCAACCCATTCGCGTAGATCGGGCCCGGCGAGCATGCGCCCGATGCCCTTCGCAAGCTTGTCCACTACTCCTGCCGGAGTGCCAGCCGGGACCCATATTCCATACCAAATTGGGAAGTCGAATCCGGCAACGCCCGCCTCCGCGATTGTCGGCACCTCCGGTAACAGGGCCGAGCGCCGCGCAGTGGTCACGCCTAGCGCGCGGAGCCTGCCCGCACGGACGTCGGGAAGGGCGAGCGGAATGGGTGCCAGCAGGTAATCAGTACGCCCTGCGACCGTATTGGCGATTGTGTCGGTGATCGCGTCGCCCATTTGGGCGGGCACGTGTACCGCCTTAATGCCCGCCGCTTGATTGAATTTCAGGACGCCCAAGTGCGTGCCGGTGCCCAAGCCAGAAGAGCCAAACTTCAGCACACGCGGCTTCGCCTTCGCCGCCGCGACAAGCTCGCCGATGGTGGTGATGCCAGCCAGCTTGCCTGCAACTAACACGTAGGGCTGGCTGGTGAGCGGAGTAACCGGGATGAAATCCTTCAACGGGTCATACGGCAGATTCTTCAAAAGCGCGGCGCTGTATGCCTGAGCGCTGGTGCTTATGAGCAGCGTGTAACCATCGGCGGGCGACTTCGCGACCAAGGCGGGGGCTGCGGTACTTCCCTCGCCGGGGTGGTTCTCGACTGTCACGGGCAGGCCCCAAAGCTCAGCGAGCTTTTGGGCGAGGGCACGGCCCAACAGATCGGGTCCACCGCCCGCCCCGAACGGCTCGATCATGCGCACGGGCTTCGTTGGATAGTCTTGTGCGAAAGTCACGGCGCTTGTGATTGAAAGCAAGAGTAGGAACAGAACTCTCATGCGCCTCCTAGGTTAGCGCGATGTGTTGATTGTGGAGTCGCCTAGTGCCCACGGTGCATTATTAGCTGATATGTTTCGCGCGTGTACCTTCTACCGAGGCGCCCAACCTTTCGTTCCCAGAAGAATACCGTGGTTCCGGCCTTTCTCGTTGATGTCGTAGATGCGCAGTTCGGTCCAATCGAGCCGCGTTTGAAACTGAGTCAATGAAGGGGCGCTGACCTTCTCGTAAATCTGCGTCGCAAAAAGGATGTTTTGCTTCGGGAATTGACGCGCAATTTTGCTCGATAACTTCGCTGATTGGAGGTGTAGTGCGGCCAAGGTCCAAGCCTTGCACTTCATCTAGGGCGGTGCCCCATGGAGGTGCGACGAAGGCGACAATGCCTCGATCCTCCGGCACGCGGCGCTCTCAACGAGCCTTACATAGTCGCCGTGGACAAGTTCGATCCTTAGATCAAGGGCCGCGAGGTTGCGCAGCGTGAGTTCGAAGACCTGCGGGTCGGATTCGAAGGCGACGCCCTCTGAATTCGGCAGGTGGCGCAAAATCCAAAACAGCGTGTTGCAGGAGCCTGCGAAGGGATCGATTACCACCAATTGATTCGATGGCATACGTGCGGCCACTGAGGCAACATCGAGACCAATTCGTTCGCCGAGCGCTTCACGTGTGCACTCTACCGCCGTGCGCCCGAGCAGACGGATGCCGTGGCGGTACCATTCTCGCGGCGGCATTCCGTAGATGCTGATGTAGTCGGCGTGGGCGAAGCTATCGAGTCCGTACTGCTCAATTTCCGCAAGAGTCAGCATTTCATTGCGTTTGGAGCCGTGCAAGAGCAGCGCCCGATCGTACACAGGCGATGCCGGATTGCTATGGCGCTCATTCATTGAAACGGCAAGGAACTCTTTTAGAATTCAACTTTATACTGTTGCGGCGGCAACACAGGCAGGGAATTCCAGGTAGAAAATGGCGCGGCGACTTGAAAATGGTAGGCCCGAATGGACTCGAACCATCGACCTCTTCCGTGTCAAGGAAGCGCTCTAACCAACTGAGCTACGGGCCTATAGCGAATGGGGCAACATTTCCGACTCAAACGATTAGACCCCAAAATTCTAATCGCTCGCAAGGCCCACAGGGCTCCGTGTCAAGATAGCGCTCCAACCAACTACGCCCTACCCTTCAAAATCATAACCTTGCAATGGGCCACCCGTAAAGCCGGGTCTGCCTGCGTACTGTTCACGTTTTGCAATTCGCCCGACGGAGACTTCGCGGGGGAAAATACATTTCCGCGTTGCGATTCTGGATTTCATCGTGCCCTGGGGAGGAGTGTACTTCGTTCGCAAGTCAGTCCTCGGTGAAATTAAATCATTGTTGGACTCCCCTTGACAGCTTAGGGGAGCGCATGGTAGCTTCCCTAAGTCACTTAGGGAGGCCAATGACCAACTCTTCTGACATTCTCCCGGGCACGCTCGACCTGTTGATCCTAAAGGCAGCATCATTGGGATCGTTGCATGGATTCGGAGTGATGCTCCGCATTCAGCAAATTTCCCGAGGCGCGTTCGAGGTGGAACAGGGTGCTCTATACCCGGCGCTTTACCGGCTGGAAGAAAAGGGCATGCTGACATCGGAATGGGGCGTTTCCGAAAACAATCGGCGAGCCAAGTATTACCGACTGACGCGGAAGGGTGAAAAGCGCCTGCGCGAGCAAACCGATACCTGGAACCGGCTTGCTTCGGCGATGGCTACGGTGCTGGATGCGCGTCCGGAGGAGGTCTGATCCATGCCGATGCGGTTCGTCCTCGATCGGCTGTTCCGCCGCGAGCGCCTTGATCACTCCATGGAAGAGGAACTGCGGTTTCATATGGCGGAACGTGCCGCCGACCTGCAGCGCTCAGGCGTGCCTATAGCGGAAGCCGAGCGACGGGCACAGCTCGAGTTCGGTGGAATCGAGAACTACAAAGAACAGTGCCGCGAGACCCGAAGCTTTCATGGCATACACAGCTTCTTCGCTGACCTCCGCTTCGGCTTCCGCATGCTCTGGCGCAGTCCGGGTTTTTCCATCCTGGCGATTCTTTGCTTGACCCTGGGAATCGGCGCCAATGCCGCGGTTTTCAGTTGGATTGAAGGGATCTTGTTCCGTCCCTACCCAGCGGTAGCTCACCAGGAGCGGCTGTTCGCTCTTACTGGAACGGCACGCGGCGACCCGGACGATACCGACCTTTCGTGGCCAGATTTCCTCGATTTGCAGAGGAGTTGCACGCTGGTTGACTCATTTATTGTGACCAAAATCACCGGCACCACTCTGAGTATCGGGGACCGCGCTGAGGTCACTACTGGGAGCATCGTATCGGCGAACTACTTTGATGCCATCGGGGTCCGTCCAATTCTTGGCCGCGGATTCGAGCCGGGCGAGGACTCCGGACGCAGCGCTCACCCGCTGACGGTGATCAGTTACCAGCTATGGCAAGGACGATTCAAGGGTGACCCTCAGATCATTGGCAAGACACAGCGGCTCAATGGTGTGCTGCACACGATTGTTGGCGTTGCGCCAAAGGGTTTCTACGGCACCTTCGTCGGCTGGGCGATGCAGTTCTGGGTGCCGGCGTCCATGGAAGAGATCTTCGAAGCGGGCGGGTACAAACTGGAGGATCGCGGCGCACGTTGGATCGAAGCCTACGCGCGGCTGAAACCCGGCGTGACCCGCGAGCAAGCGCAGCAAGAGATTGCCGCAGTGGCGAGACGATTGGAGAAGGACTATCCGGATACGAACCGCGGCCGCAGCATCAAGCTGTGGCCCTTATGGCAAACACCGTTCAACAATGCCAAGACTCTGCTCTCCACGCTGGAAATCATGCTCGCGGTGGTCGTTTTTGTCCTGCTCATCGCGTGCGCCAACGTTGGCAATCTCCTGCTGGTCAGGTCCTTCGCGCGACGTCACGAAATGACTGTTCGGCTGGCCATCGGCGCACGTCGCGGCCGCTTGGTGAGGCAACTGGTGACGGAAGGGCTGATCCTCGCGGCCTTTGGCGCAGCCGGTGGACTGCTGGTTGCGCACTGGTGGCGTCACGCCCTAGTGCTGCTCCTCCCCGCCCGCGGGGGCGTGGCGATGCACCTGGCGGGCGAAATCGATTGGCGCGTGCTGGCGCTCAGCGCCGGGGTTTGCCTGATTGCGACACTCCTACTCGGCCTGGTTCCTGCACTGCAAACTCGCGACCTTGATGTGGCCGGCGCGTTGAAGGCTGAATCGGCGGGCGTTGTCGGGAGCGGCCGGAGAGCGTGGATCCGCTCCGGTCTGGTGGTGATGCAGGTGTCACTGAGTTTCGTTTTGATAGTTGGAGCGGGGCTCTTGCTGCAGAGTCTGCAGAGGATAAGAAATAGCAGCCCGGGTTTTTCGACGCACGAGGTGCTGGATACTACCGTCAATTTGGTAGCAGCGGGATATGATCCGCAGCGGGCCCAAAATTTCCAGGACGAACTCCTCGATCGCGTAAAGGCGCTACCCGGCGTAGAGTCCGCAGCTTTTGCGCGAATGACGCCGCTGAGCTACGGAAGCTTTTCCTCGACCCCGATTGCAGTAGATGGCTATCAATCTCCGCCTGATGAGCAGCCCATCGTCCAGTACAACGAAGTCGGTCCGGACTATTTCGTGACTATGGGCATCCCTTTGGTGTCGGGCCGCGAATTCAGCCGCGCAGACGACGAAAAGTCTGTTCTGGTTGCGATCGTCAACGAAACCATGGCCGCGAAGTATTGGGGCGGCAGGAATCCGATTGGCGAGCGGGTTCAGGTCAAGGGACGATGGATGCAGGTGGTTGGGGTGGCGAAGAACTCCAAATACCAGAGCGTTCGAGAGACGCCGAAACCCTTTTTCTACGTACCTCTGCGCCAGAATTTCGCCAGAGGACCCGGCTTGAACATCCGGACGCGGCTGAGTCCAGAAGCAATGACGGCGGCCCTGACCCGCGAAGTGCATGCGATTGACCGAAACCTGGCCCTGTTCGAGGTAATCACGCTGCAAGAACAAGTGGATCGGTCGACGTCGCCGCAACTCGTGGCCGTAACTTTAGTGGGTGTATTAAGCGGATTGGCGCTGCTACTCGCTGCTATCGGATTGTATGGCGTGATGTCGTATGCGGTGTCGCAGAGCACGCGCGAGTTAGGGTTGCGTATGGCTCTAGGCGCGACCCCATCTCACCTTTTGCGGCTGGTGATGTCGCGTGGTCTTGCGTTGACGGCGGCCGGAATTGTTGGGGGCACAGCGGCGGCGCTCGCGTCGACACGGCTGCTTGGATACCTGCTCTACAACGTGAGCCCGCGCGACCCTATGTCGTTTGGCTCGGCATTCGTGGTCATCATGGTCGCATCGCTGGCCGCATGCTTCTTGCCCGCCTGGCGCGCAACAAGGACAGATCCACTGCAGGCTTTACGGGATTAGCCGATCAGGACCACTTATGGATGTTCAACGACCATTCGCAGGCAAGGCTCGCAGGCGGCGCCAGATCATTTATGCCGGGATAGGTGTGATTCTGATTACCGGGATCACAATGGGTGTTTCGAAACTCAAGCCAGCCGCTCCGGCCGTGGACCGTTCGGGTCTCTGGATCGACACGGTCAAGCGCGGGCCTATGGTTAGGCAGGTTCATGGTCTCGGTACGCTCAACCCCGAGGAGATCCGCTGGATCCCCACCATCACCGACGGGCGCGTGGAGAAGATTCTCGTACGCCCAGGCACGCCAGTGAAGGCGGATACGGTGGTCGTGATCCTGAGCAACCCCACGGTGGAGCAACAGGCTTTTGACGCGGAGTGGAAGCTTCGCGCCGAAGAGGCTCAATACCACAATCTGGAAGTCACCCTACAAAGCCAGGTGCTGGACCAAAAGGCAAATACGGCAAAAGCCGAACAAGATGCCGAAGATGCCCGGATGAAAGCGGAGACTGACCAGGAGCTAGAGAAGCTGGGCGTGCTCTCAGACCAGGCGCGCAAACTCTCCACCGGGAGTTCGCGGCAGCTTTCGATCCGCGCCGACATCGAGGAGCAGCGCTACACCAACGCGCAGAAGCAGCTGGAAGCGCAACTTGCCGCAGAAAGAGCAAAAGTGGAGGAAGCTCGAGCGATCTATGACCTCCAGCTAAAGCAGAAAAACATGCTGAAGGTGCGCGCGGGCATGGACGGCATTCTGCAGGAGCTGACTCTCAACGGCAACACATTGCAGGAAGGACAGCAGGTGCCGGCAGGGACGACAATCGCCAAAGTCGCAAACCCGAATCGCCTTAAGGCAGAACTCAAAATTCCTGAGACACAGACTAAGGATGTCCAACTTGGCCAGCCGGCGCAGGTGGACACACATAACGGCCTTATCGAAGGCAAAGTTATACGAATCGACCCGTCAGTGCAGAACGGCACGCGTACGGTTGACGTGGCCCTGAATGGCGAGCTGCCCCAGGGGGCGGTGCCGGACTTGAGCGTAGATGGCACGATTGACTTGGAGCGCATAGCGAATGTGCTCTTCGCCGGACGTCCAACCTACGGTCAGGAGAAGAGCACGATTGGCATGTTCAAGCTGGAAGGCGATGGCAAGACGGCGTCTCGGGTGCAGGTAAGGCTGGGCCGCAGTTCTGTGAACACGGTCGAGATCCTGGGCGGGCTGAAGGACGGCGATCAAGTGATCCTGTCCGACATGTCGCGTTGGGAGGAGTATGACCGGGTCCGGCTGGATTAATTTACCAAGCTAATAGGACTCGGAAATGCCAAGGAAGACTTTGAGACTCGACAGCAGAGATAGAAACACAAAGAGAGGCGAGATGACCGCAGCAGGTGACGTTCTGATTTCGATGAAAGATATCGAGAGAGTGTTTTATACCGATGAAGTCGAAACCCATGCTCTCTCAGATGTTGACCTTGAGATTCGCAAAGGCGAATACGTCTCCATTGAGGGCCCCTCAGGTTCCGGAAAGTCGACGCTGTTGTCCATCATCGGGCTGCTCGATTCTCCTAGCGATGGACAATATTTGTTCAAGCGCGAAGCGGTCGAGACCCTGAATATTTCGCAGCGAGCGGTTATCCGCAACCGTGAAATTGGATTCATCTTCCAGAGCTTTAACCTCATCGGCGATCTGACGGTGTACGAAAACGTGGAATTACCGCTGACTTATCGTGCCATGAGCGGATCGGAGCGCAAGCAGCGCGTGCAACAGGCCCTAGAGCGGGTGGGGATTAGCCACCGCACCAGGCACTATCCCTCACAACTTTCAGGCGGCCAGCAGCAGCGCGTGGCAGTAGCCCGAGCTTTGGCGGGAAATCCATCGATCTTGCTGGCAGATGAGCCGACCGGAAATCTCGATTCGCAGAATGCGAACGCCGTGATGGAGTTGTTGGGCGAATTGCATCGTGAAGGCGCCACCATATGCATGGTCACTCACGATCCCCGCTTCGCACAGCATGCCGAACGTGGCATTCATTTGTTTGACGGACGGGTAGTCACTAAAAGCGAAGCTGCCAAGTCGATGGCTGACTCAGCGGCGAACCGAACCTTTTGACACCGACATTAGAGCTAAGGAGAGTCTGAATAAGGTCTCCCTTTCCACAGGAAGATAGAGTAGGTTGCGCCAGATGAGATCGACGACCAAACAACAGAGGAGTCTGGCGACGATGAATGGTTTTGAGCGGTACACAAAAA
>JABCYV010000013.1 GCA_013290025.1 Acidobacteriota bacterium | reverse complement strand
GCGGGCGCCAGCTTCGATGCTCATATTGCAAAGGGTCATCCGGCCTTCCATCGAGAGCGCTCGCACGGCTTCACCTGCGTATTCGATCACGTGTCCGGTCGCACCGTCGGTTCCGATCTGCCCTATGATGCCCAGGGCCAAATCTTTCGCCGTCACACCCTCCGCCAGCCTGCCGCTGACATTGATCAGCATGGATTTTGGCTTGCGCTGAGGCAGACATTGCGTGGCCAGCACGTGCTCTACTTCGGACGTCCCAATCCCGAAGGCTAGGGCCCCGACTGCGCCGTGCGTGCTGGTATGACTGTCGCCGCAAACAATCGTCATGCCCGGCTGCGTCAGCCCTAGCTCAGGACCGATCACATGTACGATCCCTTGGTCGGGAGAATCGATGTCGAACAGGGTAACGCCGAACTCCTTGCAATTCTGCTGCAAGGCTTGTATCTGCCGCGCGGCGATGGCATCCGTTATCGGCAGGCCTCGCGGTGTCGTGGGGATATTGTGGTCGACGGTGGCGACCGTGCGCTTCGGTTGACGTACCCGCCGGCCTGCGACCCGCAACCCATCGAATGCCTGCGGCGAAGTAACTTCGTGAACCAAATGGAGGTCGATGTAGAGCAGGGGAGACTGCTCGGAAGGGGAACACACCACATGCTCGTCCCAGACCTTCTCGAAAAGCGTGCGTTTCTCTGGCATTGCGGTAATCTGTAGTTTACCAACAAGTACGCCAAGAATTGTTGCTCTAACTCTGGTAAAGAACCCAAGAATGGGCCCCGGTTCCGGATCTCCGAGGGTGGGAGAAACAAAGCGGGCAGGTTATCATGATCTCTTAGCGTAATGCGGGCTGAGCCTGCTTATCCAGACAAAAAGAATGATTAACGGGAAGCGCATTGCCGTAGTTCTGCCCGCGTATAACGCGGAGAAGACTCTGGAAGCAACGGTGCGGGAGCTGCCTGACCTGGTGGACATCCGCATCTTAGTGGACGACCACAGCTCAGACCGGACGATTGAAGTCGCTCATCAACTCGGGCTCCATACTTTCATTCACGATCAGAATTATGGTTACGGACGCAATCAGCAGACCTGCTACCGCGAAGCTCTAGCCGACGGGGCGGACGTGGTCATCATGCTGCATCCGGATTACCAGTACACCCCTCTACTGGTCACTGCTATGGCCAGCATGGTGGCATACGACGTGTACGACATGGTTCTGGGTTCGCGCATTATCGGCGGGCAGGCCTTGCGCGGCGGAATGCCACGCTACAAGTACATTGCCAACCGGTTACTAACCGCGGTCGAGAATCTTTTCCTGGGAATCAAACTCTCCGAGTATCACACCGGCTATCGCGGCTTCAGCCGGAAAGTTCTGACGGAACTGCCGTTGCTAGAGAACTCCGACGACTTCGTCTTCGATAATCAGATGCTCGCCCAGTGTGCGCATTTCGGTTTCCGCATCGGCGAAGTCTCATGCCCCACCAAGTACTTCGAGGAGGCGTCTTCGATAAATTTCCGGCGCAGCGTGACTTATGGTTTTGGCGTTCTTTGGACCACTCTTCAGTTTGCGCTGCAAAGAATGGGGGTAGGTCATTTCCGGATCTTCAATGCCAAGGGGCGCCGGCTGGAGCCGCGCTACGCGACTTACTATGCCCGCGGCACCGCCGGAGGACGGCAGGGGTAGAGTGGTTAACCTTCTTGCGACTTAGGAAGGACGCAACCGGAAAAGGAACCACAGATATAATCCCAGGATGGCGAGCGTTAGTCCGCTACAAGAAATGGAGATGACAGAGAGGAACGTACGCGTCGGGTGCCCTCTGGAAAATGCGCGCAGTAGCAGGACGATTGCGGTCACCTCGAATGCCACGCCGGCAGCGAGGCCGAAAGTCGAGAAGGTCAAACCACCCGTGACAGCCCCCAAGCCTGTGGCTTTCTGGGTGGAAATCTCAAAGATCGCGGGAGACACGAAAAAAAAGAAGGGAACCCAGGCGAGCAGCACGCCCCACAGGATTCGCTTTTCCTTGACATCATCCGTTCGGCTGTTCGGGTGCATTCCCGTCATCTGTCTCGCCTCGTCGCCACTTTTCCTTTGAGATCAGTCCCAGAACCTTGCTGGCAAATTTGTCGGAGAATCCAAAGCGGGCCTTGGCTCGCGAATACAAGTCCACGGCTTCCTTGTCCAGCCAGATCAACGCAGATTCGACCAAGCCATCGCCGGGCCGGGCGCGATAGTCGGTCGATCGGCCGCCGGACTGCGCATTCGGTTCCACCGTGTAGTAATAGAGAGCCAGACTTTTGCGCGAGACATTTGCCGGACATTGCAACGGATCCGGAAATCCGTGGAAGGATCCTTCGCAGGTGGTGAAAATAACGGCATGATTGAACAGGGGAGGATATTTCGCAGCGCAGCAGCGCATCGATTTTTCCCAGAATTCAATGGCGCCGCCCCACTCCTCTTGCCAATCAGGATTCAGGTAAAGAATCAGGTTTACCCGTCGGCACCAGTTCTTCTGGTAGTGGTGGTTGCTGAAGTCAGTATGAAGATTCAGAAAACCGCCGCGTCCCGATTGGTGTAGGCCGCCGCCCGCCAAGCTGGGATCCGCGACCAAGCCGCGAATGCCGGTCAACTCGGAAAGCCAGCTGACAAACTCTGTCGAATTCAGCCCGTCGGTCACTTCGCCGATGTGGGGAGGGAAAAGGTCCCGCTTGGCCAGTCCAAGTTTGTTTTCATTGTGATGCTTGTAGTGGGTCCAGGCTTCGGTGCCCGGATCCGGGAATTCCTCCGCCATCGCGCCAGCGACTTCGGGTTCAAGGAAATCCGTGAGACGGATGTGAGGGAAAGGACTATTGTCTTGATACCGCCGGCTCAGAGCGGATAATTCCGAACTCTGCTTTGAATAAGGGAACAACAAGATTTGATTCGCCACAGCCGGCGCACAAGACATCAGCCATTGTCCTCCACAGTCTGGGATGTTTTGTTAGATGCAGCCTTATCTTACAGGGAAGTCAACAATTGTGCCCGTGGCGAACTTAATACAGCCTGCAGACCAGCACTACCGAGTTCTGATATGGGCAATTGAGCCCGACCAACCCAGGCTGCTGCAGTACCACCCAGGTCACGCCGTATTCAGTCTGCAGACGGTGGAAATCCTGCATTTGAAAGCTTTTCCAGCCACTCTGTGCTTGCACTTGCTTAAACCATTCTTCCGCCAATGGAGGGAACATCGATACCGCACCGCTATCCTTAATGGCGTCCGCTAGCACGCTGCGTTGCGCGATAGCGCGAAAACCTTGAGCGTCCTCCCCGGGAATCCTCATGTAGAGGGGATCCAGCGCGAAAATGGCGTCAACTGGAGTGTTCTCCCGAATCCAAAGAAAAACCTCCACCCAAGGATTTGTTGGCCTGGCGCCGGGCCACTCAAGATGGCGACTATCCGCGAAAAGTGTGCGTTGGGCGAGGAACATACCCGAGCACAAAGGAAGAAATAGCACTAGCCATCGCCACAGTCGGTTCTTTAGCACACATTGACCTAGAAATCCGCCAGCAAACAAAATGAACAGAACGTAGAGCAGATGCAGGCTGCGCAACGGCTGCAAGCGGGCCAGGCTTCCAAAGCGCGCCGGTAGCGACACTATCAAGGCTGCGGCAAAGTAGACCAAGTCGTAGACGACAAGCGCCCGGCTGGTCAGATCCAGGTTGCGCAATTGCTTCGCTCGCGCCCACCGCGCAAGCAACCATAAGAGTGGGATGGGCCCAACGATGCCTAGCCATTCGTACCACTGCCAATTCTGGATGTAATGAAAGCCATGATAAAGAGATGCCTGGCGATAGGCCTCGGAGGGCCGCTGGAATGAAATCCCGAAGGGCAACAGGCACGCGAGACCAGCCAAGCCCAAATGCAGTTTTTTCATTGCGACCAGCAGAGCGCAATAGGAAAGAGTGAAGGCGGCCATAAGCGGATGCATGGTCGCGGCGAAGGCGAGCCAGATCCCGGCCCATACGTATTTTTCGTCCAACACATCGACAATCGCAAAGATCGCGGCGAACGTAGCCAAGTTCCGCGGATTGACGTACTGGTCGAGGATGTAGAGAGCAGTCCCAGCCACCGGCAAGGTCAGAAGTGCCGCTACCAGAGCAAGGCCCGCCCATCGGGTTTTCGGATCAGTGAAGCACTTGCCACTTAACCGCCAGCAAGCCAGCAATAGCAAGAAAATGGAGGCCACTTGCCATATTAGTAGCGCCGTTTCGAGTGGCAGGTGAGTGACTCTTACTGATGCAGCGATCAGATTTGGAAACAGGGTCAAGTGCGCATGCGATTCGAAAAATTGCGAGTCGAAAGGAAAGAGTTCCGGATGCAGAATCTTTTCCACGCCAGGAAGATAAATCTCGGCATCCTCGGCATACGGATGGTAGCCGTGAATAAGCAACGCCCCTGCAGTCAGGAATAGGAGAAGGAGGATCTCTTTTACTTTCAGATAGTCTCCCTGGCCCCAGCCGCTCCGAGTGTCAAGAATGTAACAAGCGTGTACCAGGAAGGGCAAATGCTATCGTTGTCCAATCGGAAGTAACACCGGAATCGTTGCGCGGCTTCCAGCCTGGGCGTAGCATCTAATTTGAAGATGGCAAGCAGCACTTCAATAGCGCCGGCCAGACGTCCGCCCACACTGTGCCTGAGCGAGGTCGTAAGCTTCGCCTACGACACGTTCCGCAGCAACACGATTCGTTTTATGCTGACCGCGCTGGGTATGGTGATCGGCACTGCATCGCTGATCCTCGTGGTCACGATCGGGCTCACCGGAAAGCAGTATGTCCTGAGCCTGATTCAGGGCATCGGAGCCAACCTCATTTACGCCGAATACCAGGGTGGGGGCCAGCGCATCACCAACACCTCGCCCGACCCTCTGACTTTGGATGACATGCAAGCTGCGCAAGCGCAGGTGCCAGGCATCGTGGCCGCATCTCCGGTGCTCCAGCTTGACGAACGGATCCCAGTCGGCAACGGAAAAGAGCGCGATATCCTGATTCTCGGCGTCTATCCTGAGTATCGCGTCGTGCGCAACCTGGTAGTCCTTTCGGGAAGATTTTTTGACGCTCAGGACGAGCAGGCTCATAACAAAGTGGGCGTGATCACGCAAAAAATGGCTGAACAGGTCTATGGTTCCGTTGAGGAAGCAATTGGCAAGGTGGTCAAGCTCAACGGCCTCCCCTTCACCATTATTGGGACGTTCAAGGAGCGAGTTGACACCTTTGGACAATCCGAAGTAATCGATAACACCATGGCGATTCCATACACCGTGGGCCGCTACTTCAGCGACACGCCAGCCATCAAGCAGATCTATTTCTCGGTAGCCGATCCCTCCATGGTGGTACCAGCTACGGAGCAGATCAGACGCGTGATTCAGTCCCGACACCGCGCCGAGTCGGTGTACAACGTAGCCAACCTGACGCAACTAGTGGCCGTCGCCGAGAAAACCGCAAATGCGCTGACGGTTGTGCTGCTGTTAGTAGCCACGGTGGTGCTGATCGTGAGCGGGATCGGCATCATGAACATCATGCTAGCCACGGTCAGCGCTCGCATCCGCGAAATTGGCATCCGTAAAGCGATAGGCGCGACCAGCCGCGAAATTCGCTTTCAGTTTCTTTCCGAGGCCATCCTGATCTCATTGATCGGAGGCTTCGCTGGAGTCGTTATCGGCCTGGCTTTGCCCTTTTCTGTACGCTTCTTTACCGAATACCGCATCCCTATATCGGGGATGTCCGCCGTGGTCGCGATTGTGGTCTCTTCGCTTGTGGGTATCCTCTTCGGGACCGTTCCCGCTGCCCGCGCCGCCCAATTGGATCCAGTAGAGAGCCTGCGCTACGAATAGTCCTGACGGATTCCCCCGGGCTGCTCCGGCAAACGCCCGCGCGGGGTAAGGGCGTAGACCGCCAGTATGACGAAAAAGGGATCAATGGGACGGCGGTAGTAGTCCTGCATATGAGTGATGTAGTAAGTCACGGGAAAGAAAAACAGGACGATGGCGTAGGGCACTGCCACAGTAAGTCTCCTTCGAAATGCGCGCCTAAGCCCAGCCAGCGCCCGGACGGTCAATGCGGTCGAAAAGAAAATATTGAAGGGATCGAACGGTTCCTCGGCCAGATAGCGGCGGTCAAGGCTCCAGAAGTTGGTCCAGAAGTAAACTGCTCTCCGCAGCGACATCCAGATAAACCAGCCGCGGTGGCTGTTGATGAACTCAGCGGCCTCATGCTGCTTGCGCGCCATGTAACCAAGCTCGCCGAGCGAAACGAACTCCTGCCACTCTGTTTTGCTGGCTGAAGGATGAATCCCGGGAGAGGCCCAATGCCAGCTCACGCCATTGTTTCCGACGTACAACTCGAGCCCGAAATTGTCTCGGAAAAGAATGGGCTTGTGGAATGTACGATAGTTGCGGATGAACCAAGGAGAGATGAAAGCGGCCAATGCCAATGCCGCCACGGCTGCGGAAGGAAACCATCGTTGGTTCTTCCGATACAGTCGATAGCAGGCCCATCCGCCCAACAGGGGCAATACCGAAAGCACAATAGGTTCGGTGAGCGTGGCAAGGCCGCTTAGCAAACCAAAGCCAAGCCAGAGTGAAAGCCGTGACGAACTCGCGAGATGCAAAACCATCAGGAAAAGAAGGCTGAGCAGTAGAGTAGTGAGCACGGTCGGCCAGATGAAGTCCGCCGAAAAATAGATGGCGTAGGGGAAGAATGCCCAAGTCCAGGCCGCGATCACGGCCACGCGATCGCCGAAGCATTTTCTGGCGATGAAGTATATGGGCAAGCAAGTCAGTGCGGAGAACAGGCTGTCGAGAGACAACATCACCAGCGCGGAGGCCTTGGTATAAGTCCCAAAGAATTCGAAAACGCCTGCGATAAGGTAGGGATAGACGGGTGGCATTAGCGCTGTCGGCCCGGTATCCGCAAAGAAGGGACTGCCAAAACCCCGGCCCTCGACGAGGGATTGCGCAATCTTTCCCGCTTCCCCGGCAAATCGCCAGAAGCCGCGATCCGGATTGAGGTGTTCAGGGTACAAAAACCCCACCACACCAAACCGCAAGAGCAGGGACACCACCACCGTGAAAACACAGGTTCGAGGGGAATTCAGCGGTGGTCTGGTCAATTGCGCCTCTTTCTTTTCACTGCAGAAACGGGCAGGTGAAGTTGAGTCGAACGGAGGGGCTTCGAGTTTGGAACCTTCTACATACCTTGACGTGGGAAGTCAAGAAGCTCTTAGTCGATGGCAAACGAAAAGCCGGGCTGGTTGGCCCGGCTTACCTCGTCTTACTATTTCGGGGATCGACTTGGTTCCGAGGTCCCCGCGAATTTCATCGTCCACCGCAGCGTCCAATAATGGCGCCCTGGTGGGGGCCTGCGCCGTTTGTCACCGCTACATGACTAACGCCAGGTTCTCCAGCTCATGTTCCAGGACGGGCAGAGAGCAACCCGACATCTCTACGCGACCGACTGCATCCCTAGCCGCTTGGGGCGACACTCCATAGCCACGTCCCATCAGGAAGACCTGCAAGAGTTCGGCGGCTTCGCGCGAATCGATCAAACCGCCCTGTAACAGATCGTTCCGCAGAGCCGTCAGTTCGGTACTGGAAAATCGCTCCTTCATGGCCATCATCACCTCACCTCCGAACCGTTACTACTGTTACCGATTAGACTCTTTAAGTGCCATTTACGTTGCATGCAATTTTGTTGCCGCATTCCCCATGTACTTCCAAGTACTTGCATCACCGCTGCTTGTTTTCATTAAACCCCTTGGACGGGCGCAAGTTGCGGCCGAAGGCTAACCGCCTAACAACCCTCGTGGGTTACGGGACAGGGCTCCCGAGGTGACACGTTGTGTCGGTTTGGGACAGAAAGGGGCAGCCGAAGATTCAGGAGGTTCAAAAAGCGACAATCAGGCAGGATCGGTTACGGCTTCATCCACCAGCAGGATAGGAATGTTGTCGCGGATGGGGTAGACGCGCCGGCACTCACCGCACTTCAGGCTCGTTCCCTCGTCCTTGAGGACCAACGGCTTCTTGCACACCGGACAGACCAAAATGTCGAGGAGATCTTGGGGAATCATGATGGCAGCATTGTACCGAAGCCGGCCGCAAGACAAAGCCTTAAATGGCCGGGCTGGAGAAAAGCCGGGCATCGCCTATGGAGCCCTTTCACGGTGGCAGTAAGGCACTTTTTGTTCGAATGGTTTACGATAAAACTTCAGCAGAATTATCTCACTCGGGGCGAGTTTCATGGCGGCCACGATTCTGGACGGCCTCAAGATTGCCAGCGAAATCCGGGCGGAAGTCGCTTCCGAAGTAAAGGCTATGGCGGCTTCTGGCATACGCCCTGGTCTAGCTGTTATCCTCGTCGGCCATAACCCGGCTTCCGAGATCTATGTACGGGGAAAGGTAAAGAGCAGCGAGGAAGTAGGCATTTACAGTGAGCAGATCACGCCGCCGGATTCGATCTCCACAGAAGAGCTGTTAGCGCTGGTGACGGATCTCAACCGGCGCGACGAAATCGACGGCATTCTGGTGCAGCTGCCCTTGCCGTCGCAAGTGGACTCCAAGAAAATCTTAATGGCGGTAGACCCGAGGAAAGACGTGGACGGATTTCACCCTGTCAATGTGGGGTTTCTCTCCACCCAGCGCCCGGGTCTCGTGCCATGCACTCCGGCAGGAATCATTGAAATTCTCAAGCGCAGTGCCGTCCCCATTGTCGGGCAGGAAGCCGTAGTGGTGGGACGCAGCGACATTGTCGGGAAACCCACTGCCATGCTGCTGATCAACGGAAACGCCACCGTCACTGTGTGCCACTCCAAGACTCATGATCTCCCTGGGGTGTGCCGCCGTGGTGACATCCTGGTGGCGGCGATCGGACGGGCTGGCATGATAACGCGCGATTTTGTAAAGCCCGGTGCGACCGTGATCGACGTGGGCATGAACAAAGTTACTGACCGGGCCGAGTTCGACCGGCTTTTTGCGGGCAATGCCAAACGGGAAGAAGGTTTTCGCAGCAAAGGTTCAACCTTGGTCGGAGACGTACACCCGGAGGTGGCCGCCGTCGCCGGGAGACTAACGCCCGTGCCAGGTGGCGTGGGTCCGTTGACCATCGCCATGCTGATGGCGAATACGGTGCGTGCCGCGAAACTCCGGCGAGGTGCAGGAATTCCTGCGTTCGCCGGGGAGCGCGCCTGACGTGCTCAAAGTTGGCCTGACCGGCGGTATCGCCTCGGGCAAATCGGTGGTGGGAGAGATGTTTGTAGCGCTCGGCGCTCAGCTTGTTCAGGCCGACCAGATCGCTCATCAGCTCATGCAGCCAGACCAGGCGGTTTATGAGGAGGTGGTTAGCCACTTCGGCGTCGAGATCTTGAACCCGGATGGCACTGTGAACCGAGGTCGCCTCGCCGAAGCTGCCTTTGGATCGCCCGTCGGGGGAACTAAGGAGACCAAACACTCGCGCATTCAGGAATTGAACCAGATCGTTCACCCCACCGTAATAAGACGCCAGGAGGCATGGATGGAAGAAGTTGGCGCCCGGGACCCGCATGCCATTGCCATTGTGGAAGCGGCGCTCATTCTCGAGGCGGGCGTGGCAAAGCGCTTCGACCGGCTGGTGGTTGTGGCCTGCCCTCTGGAACGGCGCATCCAACGCTGGGCGCAACGCATGAAGGTGGACGAGGAAACAGCCCGTCAGGAGGTCTCCCGGCGAATGGCGGCGCAACTTCCGGATGAGGAAAAGATCAAGGCTGCCGACTACGTAGTCGACAATTCAGGGTCGTTCGACGAAACCAGGAAGCAGGTCGTGGAAATTCATTCTAAGTTGAAGAGCCTTGCCGAAAAGAGCGCCTGACCGGGATCGCGAACGACCACGCAAAGTTCGTTGAGAAATTGAAAATCTGTCGCGGAAGGTCTTTGAATTATGAAAGTGTTACGCCCGATTTTTCTGGCCGTGATCATCGCCGGCGCGTTCTTCTATTTCACTACTTATCGTTCGGGACTGGTACGGTCCGCAAACTGGATTCGCCAGAACAACAAGGCTGAAATCACCGAAGCGGCGGGCAATAACGTCTTCGACAGCGAAGAACAGAACAACATCACCGTCTATCACAAGAACATCGAGTCGGTAGTGAATATCACCTCAAAGGCGGTGACGTTTGACTTCTTCTACGGCCTGGTTCCGCAAGAGGGCCAGGGGTCCGGATTCATCATCGATAAAGACGGTCACATTATGACCAACTACCATGTGATCGCGGATGCCAGGACAGTCGACGTCACTCTGCACAATCAGAAGAAGTATCGCGCGACGGTCGTCGGCACGGACCGCGCACATGACTTGGCTGTGATTCAGATCAAGGCGTCAGACCTCACCCCCATGGTGCTAGGCGATTCGCGGCACCTGCAAGTCGGGCAGAAAGTGTATGCCATTGGCAATCCTTTTGGCCTATCGGGTACCTTGACCCGCGGCATCGTCAGCTCAATCCGTTCGGTGTATGAGCCCGACGGCTTGAAAATTGACGAAGCCATCCAGACCGACGCCGCGATCAATCCCGGGAACTCAGGAGGGCCGCTGCTGAACTGGCACGGTGAGGTAATTGGAATTAACACCATGATCGCATCGAACGTGGGACAAAGCGCTGGCATCGGCTTCGCGATTCCTATCAACACTGCGAAAGCAGTCCTTAATGATCTGCTCACGTTGGGGCGAGTGCGGCGACCTGCGCTGGGCGTGCGCACCATCCCCATCACTCCGGAACGCGCGGAGCAAATAGGGCTCGCGGCAGACTACGGTTTGCTCATTGTGCAGGTGGTGCCGGGCGGCGCGGCGGACCAAGCTGGGCTACGCGGCGGCTCGGAACGCGCATACCTTGGCAATATCCCAATCACCCTGGGCGGAGACCTCATCGTCGGTGTTGATGACCAGAAGGTAGAAGATCAACAAGACCTTACCCAAATCATGAACAATCACCGGGCTGGCGACACCGTTCGCATAACGATCTATCGCGGAAAGAAGAAGATGGATGTCACGGCGACCTTAGGCGAGGCTCGGACGCAAGTTTAGAGTCTGGGACGACTGCGCTGCAGGTTTTTCATCACATGAGACCGTCCCCTTGATCCATGGACGTTGAATCCATACGCCGCTACTGTCTTTCCTTTCCCCATGCAAAAGAAAATCTGCAGTGGGACGACGATCTGTGTTTCAAAGTAAAGGGAAAGATTTTTGTGATGTTGAATTTGGATTCAGTGCCGCAGCGACTTTGCTTTAAGGCGACCCCGGAAAAGTTCACTGAGCTGATTGAGAATGAAGACATCGTTCCCGCGTCCTATGTAGGTCGCTACAAGTGGGTAATGTTGGAGCGTTTGGATGTGCTACCAAAAGCGGAGTTGGAAGACCTGATCCGCCAGTCCTACGAGATGGTGGCCGCGAAACTTCCCCGCAGCACACGCCGAAGCAAACCTCCGAAGCCAAGTACAAGTAAGAGATAGCGGCAGACGAGAAAAGCTCACAGGTGATAGCTGGAGGCTAGACCCTGATTTGACTCCCCTATGGCCTTGGGCTAGCCTCAATGGTCTGCCTAAGGCTTGTCGTCGCCTGACAGCAGTTGCGACCGCGGCGGGGCAATCGTCCCATAAAATCTTCATGCGATCCCATAGTAAGTTGCTGATCTATCTACTGCTTGCAGCTTTGCCAGCGTGCCCGGCGCCGGTTTTCGGGGCGGCGCCCATTCACCCGGTTCACGCGCCTCGTGCCATGGTGGCCAGCGTGCACGAGCTGGCCTCGCGTGCTGGTGTGGAAGCGATGCAAGCCGGTGGGAACGCGATAGATGCGGCGGTCGCCACTGGGTTCGCGCTGGCGGTAGCGTATCCGCAGGCAGGGAACCTGGGTGGCGGCGGGTTCATGCTCATCCGCATGGCCGATGGCAAGACTCACTTCATTGACTACCGCGAAAAGGCGCCCGCCACAGCGACGGCAAACATGTACCTCGACCCGCAGGGCAATGTAATCGAGGACGCCAGCTTAGTCGGTTACAAGTCAATCGGCGTGCCGGGTTCGGTGGCGGGCATGGTCTATGCACAGAAGAAATATGGCAAGCTGACGCTCAATCGCGTCATCGCTCCGGCTGTCAAACTGGCTCGTGACGGTTTTCCGCTAGTATGGGAGGACACTGAAGATCTTAAGAATGACAGGTATTTGTCCAAGTTCCCGGAGTCGCGCCACGTATTTCTTCGCGATGGTAACTACTACAAACAGGGCGAGATTCTTCGCCAGCCCGAGCTGGCACGCACGCTGGAGCGGATCGCAAGCAATCCTGACGACTTCTATCATGGAGCTATGGCGCGCGAGTTGGTGGCATTCGTCGAGAAAGGTGGAGGGCTCATCACCGCGGATGACCTGGCGCACTATGAAGTAAAAGAGCGCGAGCCAGTACGAGGCACGTATCGCGGGTACGAAGTCATCACTGCGCCGCCGCCATCCTCGGGTGGAATCGCGCTAATCGAAACCCTGAACATCGTGGAAGGGTATGACCTTGGCAAACTCGGAGACCGTTCCGCTCAGGGCGTGCACCTTGTAGCGGAAGCCTTCCGCCGCGCATTTTTTGATCGGGCGGAATTTCTTGGGGACCCCGACTTCGCCAATATTCCGGTGGCCCCGCTCATCGACAAGAAATATGCGGCGGCCTGGCGAGAGTCGATTGATCCCGCTCACGCCAGCCTGAGTAAAGATCTGCAGCGTCCTGCAATATTTAGTCAGCTGGAACAGTATGCCGGGTTGCACTCGGCTCCAGTGGCAGTATCGGAGCCACCCCACACCACTCATTACTCCGTGGTGGACCCGGACGGAAATGCAGTGGCAGTGACCACCACTTTGAATGACGATTTCGGGTCGCGCGTCACCGCCGGCGGCTTGGGCTTCCTGCTGAACGACGAAATGGACGACTTTTCTTCCAAGCCGGGCGTGCCCAATGGCTATGGTCTGGTCCAGGGGCCGGCTAATGCGATCGGGCCGGGGAAGCGACCTCTCTCGTCAATGACCCCGACCATCGTGCTGAAAGACGGGAAACTGTTTCTCGTGTTGGGTTCTCCTGGCGGTTCCCAGATTATCAGCACAGTTGCGAATATCCTGATGGGCGTCGTGGACTTTGGAATGAGCATTCAGGAAGCGGTGAACGCACCGCGGTTCCATCATCAATGGCTACCCGATCAGGTGAACGTCGAGCAATGGTTCTCCCCGGATGCAGTCAGGCTGCTAGAGCAAATGGGGCACAAGGTCAAATTTGGCGTCGAGGAGACTGGTACGTGGGAAGCATACTGGAGTGATGGTGAGTGCATAGCAATTGATTTGAAGACGAGAGAACGTCTAGGCGCAAGCGATGAGCGCCACAATGGTAAAGCTGTGGGCTTCTAAGCCGGGCGGGAACGCGTAGTAGAGCGAATCCTGGCAGATTGAACGAACGACCTATGCTGAAGGCAATGTCAACTTACGTGTATGTGAAGGAGCGCCTGCACCCTGGGCTACTGGATGGCTTGGTGCGGGGTGGCGCTCAAGCGATCGAGATATTTGCCGCGCGCCAGCATCTTGACTACGCCAACCGCAAGCAACACGTTCGGGAAATCGCAGATTGGTTTCGCAATAGCGGGGTCCCGCTGAATTCCGTGCATTCCCCGATGCACGCCGATTACGAATCGGGACGCGGGGGCGCTCCGCCCGTCAACGTTGCTGCCACGGACCGGGCGCGTCGGATTGAAGCCATGGACGAAATCAAGCGGGCTTTGGAAATGGCGGAACAGATTCCGTTTCGATTTCTGGTGCAGCATCTGGGGACCGGTGGGGAGTCATTTGATGACCGGAAGTTCGAAGCCGCTATGACCTCCGTGGAGCACCTGCGTGCATTCGCCAAGCCGCTGGGGGTGCGCGTCCTGTTGGAGAACATTCCCAATGAACTCTCCACGCCAGACAAGCTGGTGGAATTTATCCACACTTCGCATTTCGACGACGTGGGAGTCTGTTTCGATGTCGGCCATGCCCACATCATGAGCAATGTGTCTGAAACGTTTGAGACTCTAAAGAGCCACATCCGCTCTACCCATATTCATGACAATGCCGGAGATCGTGATTCTCATCTCTGGCCGGGGAAGGGCTCGATCGACTGGAAGCAGGCGATGGAGTTACTGCGTTCAGCGCCGCACCCTCCACCGTTGTTGCTGGAGATTGAAGCGGACGAGAAAGTCAATCCGGTCGAGAAGATGGGCGAAGCGTTCGAGAAACTGGAAGCAGCGTAGGAAATCTGGATGTAGGCGCGGGCGTCCTCGCCCGTGCTGGACGGGATCTAATGCGGGCACGGGCGTGGACGCCCGCGCCTACATGAACCATCATGTCATCCCCTATAACTACCATCGCTGAGATTGGCAAACACGAAGGTCAAGCTGTGACCATTCGCGGCTGGCTCTACAATTTGCGCGAGAGCGGGAAGCTCCTCTTCCCTCAGTTTCGCGATGGCTCCGGCGTGATTCAGGGAGTTGTACCCAAAAGCGCTGTTTCACCCGAAGTTTTCGACGCGGTAAAGGGTCTTACGCAGGAGTCGAGCGTCATCGTGGAAGGCAAAGTCCGGGCCGACAAGCGGGCCCCCGGCGGGTACGAACTCGATGTTTCCAACGTAGAGGTCGTCCAGCGAGTCCCGGAGAACGATCCCTTCCCGATCTCACTGAAAGACCATGGCGTCGATTTTCTGATGGAGCATCGCCATCTATGGGTGCGAACGCCGCGTCAGGCGGCGATTCTCCGGGTGCGAGCCGAGATCATCAAAGCCGCGCGCGACTTTTTCGACGAACGCGGCTTCACCTTGACCGATCCTCCTATTCTCACTCCGGCCGCGTGTGAGGGCGCCAGCACGCTGTTTCCGGTGGATTACTTCGATGAGCAAGCCTATCTTACGCAGTCCGGCCAGCTCTATATCGAAGCCACGGCCATGGCGCTGGGCAAGGTTTATTCTTTCGGCCCCACATTCCGTGCAGAGAAATCCAAAACCCGCCGCCACCTGACCGAATTCTGGATGGTCGAGCCCGAGGTTGCTTACGCTACGCTCGATGACGTCATGGATCTGGCGGAGGGGCTGATCAGCTTTCTGGTGAAGCGATGTTTGGAGCGGCGGCGCAACGATTTACAAACGATTGGCCGTGATATCGCGAAGCTGGAGAAAATCGAAGGGCCATTTCCACGGATTACTTACGACGAAGCTGTAAAGATGTTACGGGAGGCCCACGCCAAGGGCGCCCTGGAAAACAATTTCGAGTGGGGCGGCGACTTAGGATCGCCAGATGAGACTTATATTTCTTCGCAGTTCGAGAAACCAGTCATGGTGCATCGTTATCCCGCCAAGGTGAAGGCTTTCTACATGGAACCTGATCCCGAGCGTCTCGACCTGGCGCTCTGTGTGGACGTGCTCGCGCCCGAAGGTTACGGCGAGATTATCGGCGGCTCACAGCGCACGGCGTCTTACGATCTTCTGGTGAAACGCATTCACGAACATGGTCTGCCGGAAGAAGCTTTCAAATGGTATTTGGACTTGCGGAAGTATGGCAGCGTCCCGCACAGTGGCTTCGGTATGGGAATTGAACGCGCGGTGTCCTGGATCTGTGGGCTGGAACATGTGCGAGAAACGATTCCGTTTCCGAGGATGCTGCATAGGCTCTATCCGTAAGAGTTTTACCGCCGGGCACGGCGAGATCGCCGAGAAACGCCGAGAAACAAATAGAAGAAAAGGACAAACTCGACGGGATTACGCGGCGCATTATCGGGGCGGCAATCGAGGTACACAAAACGTTAGGGCCAGGACTGTTGGAGTCGGCTTATGGAATCTGCTTGGCTTTTGAATTGCGACAACTGGGTTTGAAAGTCGAAGAGCAAAAACCGCTGCCGGTCGTTTACAAAGGCGTCAGGCTTGATTGCGGCTACCGACTGGATTTGGTTGTCGAGGATTCTGTGATCGTAGAGATCAGAGCGGTCGAGCAACTTGCGCCGATTCACGATGCACAGTTACTTTCTTATCTCCGGATTTCCGGAAAGACAGTGGGATTATTGATTAACTTTCACTCTCGCATGCTGAAGGATGGCTTAAAGAGAATTGTTAATGAATTTCCTGACTCGGCGCGCTCGGCGGTAAATAAGGAGTCCAAGAGCTAGCGGCCATCTATGACGCAAACTACAGCATCGTTTTCCAGCATTACTCCCAAGAAGATTCGCGTGATCGGTGTGCCGCTGGACCTGGGGCAGTCACGTCGTGGCGTCGACATGGGGCCGTCGGCCGTGCGCGTCGCCGGGCTCGAAGCCAGGTTGGAAGCGCTGGGACACGTTGTCGAAGACGCCGGAAACATTGCCGTCGCCATCGCTGAGCAGAAGTCTGAAGGCGATCCTCGCGCCAAGTATCTGAAGGAAATTACCGCGATGTGCACCAAGCATGCCGACCTTGTTTTGAAGACGCTGGAAGCTGGAAAAGTGCCGGTGGTGCTGGGCGGCGATCATTCGGTCGCTGCAGGCACTGTCGCCGGAGTCGCCGAGTTCTACAGGCGTCAGAACCAGAAAGTCGGCCTGATTTGGATTGACGCTCACACCGACATCAACACGCCCGAGAGTTCGCCCAGCGGCAATGTACACGGGATGCCGTTGGCCGCGATCATGGGTCTGGGACCGGCCGAGCTCGCGAATATTTTCGACTTCTCACCCAAAGTGAAACCGGAGAATTGCGTGCTGGTCGGCGTCCGCGACATCGACGCCATCGAAAAGGAAAATGTGCGCCGGGCGGGCATCGAAGTCTTCACCATGCGCGACATCGACGAACGCGGCATGCGCACCATCATGGAAGAAGCCCTGCGCATGGCCGGACGCGGCACTGCCGGCTATCACGTCTCCCTCGATATGGACTGGGTGGACCCCGAAGATGCGCCCGGTGTGGGCACGCCGGTTCGCGGTGGCGCGACTTATCGTGAAGCCCATTTGGCCATGGAAATCATTGCCGACCACGGCCGTCTGCTGAGTTTCGAGATCGTCGAAGTCAATCCGGTGATTGACGAGCACAACCGCACCGCCGATCTGGCGGTGGAACTGACGCTGTCGGCGTTCGGGAAGAAAATACTTTAAGACACATGGACAAGCTGAGCATCAAGGAATTCGACGCGTTTATGAAGGGGCCGTTCAGGAAGTCTATGGAGCGGGCATTCATCTCATACCAGGTATTTTGCGAGGCAGATCTTCAGTCATTTGCCTGGCGCAAGATCAAGAATTTCCTTGCAAAGCGCGAGGAGGAACCAAGGAAGTTTAGGGTGCTCAACAAGCCCTTCCTAAAGGACTGCGGGACATATCCCGATTTGGTCGTGTTTCGGCGTAGTACGCCTTGGGCGGTAATAGAACTTAAAGAAAGCCGGATCATGACCGGGAAGAGAGGGGCAAGCTGCTGAGCGCTAAGAAAATATTGCGGCCTAAAAAGGCCTACTTGGTCTATGTTGCGAGATATGGGGAGCGGAGAGCAATAGGCGGCCCCAAAGGAAAAGGCGCACGGTACTTTTTCGAAATACCTATTGTTCTAGAGCAAATTATGGGCAGGGCAAAGGTAGGGGATGGGCCGGGCAATTTAAGAACTGGTCTAAGTACGTAGTGGAAAAATCATAGCGAATTGGAGTTCATGAAAAAGCTTCGCGTCGGCATCCTGTTCGGCGGGCGCAGCGGAGAGCACGAAGTATCGCTGCTCTCAGCTGCGTCAGTATTTAACGCCATCGACAAAGATAAATTTGAGGTCGTGCCCATCGGGATCACTAAAGAAGGCCGATGGGTCACGGCCGGAGATGCGGAACGGCTACTGCAAGGAAAGACAGCGGGCGAGGGCGCCCGCTCCACACAACCGCATCTACGGGCTGGCGATCCTGAGGCAACTCCGGGCGCCGCGGTGCTGGCTGCGGGCGAGGCCGTCGTTGTCCCTCCCGAACCACAGAAGTCCGGCGGCGCGCTGGCGCCGTTTCAGACGGATGCCGCTCTCACCCGCCGCGCCAGCGATCGCGCCATCAATGTGGACATCATATTTCCCGTTCTGCACGGCACCTTCGGCGAGGACGGCACCATCCAGGGTCTGCTCGAACTGGCCGATCTGCCGTACGTGGGCGCGGGCGTTCTGGGCTCAGCCGCCGGTATGGACAAGGACATCATGAAGTCGCTGTTCCGCGCCGCCGGTTTGCCCATTGTGAAGCACGTGACAGTTTTGCGCAGCGAGTGGGAGGCGAACTCGAAGAAAGTCCAGAAGCTGGTCGAAAGCAGGCTGAAATATCCAGTGTTCGTGAAGCCGGCGAATCTGGGATCGTCGGTAGGAATTTCAAAGGCACATGATCGGAAGGAGCTTGGGCCCGCTATCGAGGAAGCGGCCAAGTTTGACCGCAAGATCGTTATCGAGCAAGGTGTCGGCGGTACGAAGCAGAAAGCGCGCGAAATCGAATGCTCGGTCCTCGGAAACGACAGCCCGGAAGCCTCGGTTCCGGGAGAAATCGTTCCCGGCAAAGAATTCTACGACTACACCGCCAAATATGTTGATGAAGGTTCCAAGCTGATCATCCCGGCCAAACTCAGCAAAGCTGAAACCAGGAAAGTTCAACAATTGGCCATCAGCGCCTTCAAAGCCGTGGACTGCTCCGGCCTGGCGCGAGTGGATTTTCTGATGGATACGAAGACGAGAAAGATCTATTTGAACGAGATCAACACCATGCCGGGCTTCACCTCGATCAGCATGTATCCCAAGCTCTGGGCGGCGTCGGGGCTCCCGTATTCCGAACTGATTGAGCGGTTGATCCAGTTGGGACTGGAGCGGCACGCGGAGAAAAAGAAGAATCAGTACAGCCGGTAAGTCTTTACTGGGAATGGCGGGCAAATTAAGGACGTCGACTACGCAATTTCATAGACTTACGAGTTGTCGTTTCTGATTGTACGAAAATTGGATTAGCGGTATAGTGAAGTTTTGGAGGGTATCGTGTTACGTGAACTCGTCCGTCTGCGTGATCGCAACCAAGTCACGCTTCCATCTGCCATAGCCGCGAAACTTTCTGTTCGACCAGGTGATTTGCTGGAATTGATTCTGACTGAAAAGGGCCACGTGGAGCTTCGTCACGCCCGCGTCGTAGTGGCGGGAACGGACGAAGCCGCGCGCGAAGAGCGCCTGGCGATGAATGATGTTCGCGAGGGGAAATATTCCACTTTCAACACCCCGCAGGAATTTGACAGGTACGTCGATCGCTTGCGGGAACAAGCTGAAAAAATAGACGAACCGGTGGCGATGGCTAGCGGAGCGAAAGCGCAAATGCCCTGGTCAGGTCCCCAGAGAGCGCTTAAGAAGCTTGCAGAAATGAAACTCAAGAAGACTGCCGGACAACGCGTAAAAAAAGAAAAGTCCTAGAACTTTACCTCGGCTGCTATGCGCCGCGTTATTCTTCACAGCGTGGGGAAGTTTGACCGGAGATTGGCACTGCTATTCGCGACCACAACTCCTGCCGGCAAGAAACTTCTAACTGAGCGCTGGCAGAAGTTGGTTCGGGATTTTTTCAAAGGAGATTTCTCGACCGCTAGTCCACACAACCAGATGGATGGAAGCCAGTGCATTCCCGTGATCGACGATCACGTCGTAGTATTTCTCGTTGAGACTCGTCCTGACGAAAGCTTAGACCTCGTAGATCACGTGACTCTTCTCACTATTGAAGAGGAGCCCGAGCAAATGCACAAGTTTTCGTGATTACATCTATCGCAAAGCCTATCGTCATCAGCACGAAGCCGAGCCGGCTCCAAACCAGGGAACGTCGTATGAAAAAATACTCCACATCGCGCTCAGAGGATATTTCCCGATTTTGCCCGTCTGCGTAAGTTCCGTTTGCCGCCTTGACCAGCTTCAGCAAAATTTCTTTTCCCTCTTTCTCCAGAGCATGGCGCTGGGCGAAGAGTGCGTCGCCGGCTAGGAACGCGCCTCCTAGAAAGCTGAGAAAAGATGCTGTCACTTCCCATCCGTGAATGACCATTGCCGTCTCCTTTGACACTCAGTCTCTAACAACTCAGTGAACGCTGAGTTATGGATCAGTTTTCGGCGCGACATTACGTTTGAGTCCGAAAACTCACGCCTGCATCGACAAATCCTTGACGAATCTTAGACTCGAGCAGTATCATTGCCTACAAGTTTGCTCTTCGGAGCAGACCTTGGATTTCATGAAGAGTGGCTGAGGGACGAGCCCTGAGAAGCCACGACAACCGGATCAGAAGTCATCTTCTGGTCGCCCGGTGTCAACTCTCGCCCTACAAAAGGGGGAACATGAGATTCGGGGTGCCGAATTTCCAGCATCTCGTTCCTCTTTTCCTCCTGGGTTTTCCGGTGAGGCAAAGAGGATTCCGTATTTTAGGGCGATTTCCGGACAACTCGTCCCGCGGCTGCTCGCAGGAAGAAAGCGAGTAGCTCATGAGCACAAGCACCGGCGTTACTACGGGCGTCATCCCGAAATATGAATTGCGATGTCGCGAGTGCGGCAAGAGCTGGGGAAACCAGCCCCGCTCCATCTGCGACGATTGCTTCTCTCCCCTTGAGATTACTTACGACTACGATGCCATCCGCGCCAGTTTCACCCGCGAGCGCATCGTGCAGGGTCCGCCCAGCATGTGGCGTTACGCTGATCTATTGCCCTTGCCGGAAAATTTCCGGCCGACTGTGCCTGCGGGATTCACGCCGTTGCTCAAGGCGCCGCGTCTTGCTCAGCGACTGGGAGCGAAGAATCTTTACATCAAGAATGACGCCGTCTGCCTGCCCACACTGAGCTTCAAAGACCGCGTGGTTGCGGTGGCGCTGGCCCAGGCGCGCAATTTCGGCTTCGACACCGTCGCCTGCTCGTCTACCGGGAACCTGGCCAATTCTGTTGCGGCGCAAGCCGCTCGTAACGGATTTCATGCCTGGATCTTCATCCCCGCCGACCTCGAGCCCGCCAAAATTATCGGGACGCAAGTCTTCGGCGCAAAGCTTGTCCGCATAGCCGGCAGTTACGATCAGGTCAATCGCCTGTGCTCGCAAATTGCTGATGAACGCCATTGGGGATTCGTCAACGTAAATTTGCGTCCCTATTATGCCGAGGGTTCGAAGACGGTTGGCTTCGAAATCGCCGAGCAACTCGGCTGGCGCCTGCCGGACAACATCGTAGTCCCGATGGCGGGTGGATCGTTAATCACCAAAATCAAGAAGGCGTTCGATGAACTGATTCAACTCGGACTGGTCGAGCCCAAGCCGGTCAAGTTCTTCGGCGCCCAGGCCACTGGCTGTTCTCCTATTTCTACTGCAGTAAAGACGGGGAACGCAGAAATCGAGCCACAAAAGCCGGCAACGCTGGCGCGCTCACTCGCCATCGGCAATCCGGCTGACGGCCACTATGCCATCAAGACCATCACCAAAACTGGCGGTTGGGCCGAGGACGTCTCCGATCCAGAACTGGTGGCGTCCATTCAGCTTCTGGCGGAAACCGAAGGCATTTTCACTGAGACTGCTGGCGGAGTCACTGTCGGCTGCGCCCGCAAGCTCTACCGGCAAGATCGTATCGCGTCCGACGATACTACGGTGCTGTGCATCACCGGCAACGGTTTGAAGACCACAGATGCGCTCGCGGGCAAGTATGAAATGGAAGCGCCCATTCCGCCCAAGATTGCTGAATTCGACAAATATCTCGACAAAGCGCTGGACGTTCCCCAGATCTCCGTTGCAGAAACCGTGGAGGCTTGAGATGACAATCACCGTTCAGATTCCGACCGCGCTGCGCCGCCTGACCGCGGGCACCGACCGCATCACGTGTTCGGCCAATAATCTGGGAGAACTGTTCTCCGTGCTCGACGGCAAATTTCCAGAGCTCAAGCCTCATCTGCGGGATGAAGCGGGCGAGATTCGCAGGTTCCTGAACGTCTATGTCAATGAAGAGGACATTCGCTTTTTGGGTGGGAGCACTTATGCTTTCCAGGACGGGGACGAAGTCCTGCTGGTGCCGTCAATCGCCGGCGGCAATTCGGACTTCGCCACTGAGGCGATGGAAAACCTGAAGCTCCGCGCCACGATCACTCGCTTGCGCGATAGATAATTTTCCCGCCACGCAGCGTGTACTTTACGGCGGTTAGGGCTTTGATGTTCTTGGCAGGATCTTCCTTCAGGACGACGAGATCTGCCTGCAGACCTGCGGCGATTTGTCCCAATTGCTTTGACTCTCCAAATCGCTCGGCGGGCGCAGTTGTCAGGGAAGCAAGAATCTGAGGAAATCTCATTCCCGCCTCGGCCATCAAGGCGTACTCCTCACTGGGATCGTATTCGACAGCTCCAAGATCAGTTCCAAATAGAACCGTTCCCCCGGAGGCGACCCAGGCTCGCAGCTGGCCGAGTTCAGTATTCACGATCAAGTCCTGGGCCGATATGCGATCATGACGCGCATAATATTTCCACAGCGTAAGCGTTGGCGTCAGCGCCACCCTCCGTTCCTTCATCGCTGCCAGGATTGTTTCGTCCCATGGGCCAGAGGGGGGAGTAGTATGACCGATTACATCAACCCCGCTGCGAAGCGCAACCAGCACGTCCGCGCCACTATTGGGGTGAACGAAGACAGGTTTGCCCAAGCGGTGGGCTTCGCTAACCGCAGCTTCAATCGCACTCTCTGGAAGCGACGAACTGCGCGGTGAAGAGACGAACAGCTTTATTCCGTCCACGCCTTCATCCAGGAGTTTTCTGGACGCCGCAGCCGCTTGGGCCGCGTCGGCTATTTCCGGAGCGGGGAACTTCATCGTCCCCATGAGACTGAGCACCTGTTCCGACGGAAGAGCGCCGGGAGGAATCAGTGCCTCTCCGGTTGAGCGAATTTTCGGACCCGTCACTTCCCCAGACTCGACGCGATCGTGAAGCTTACGCGTGTTCTCCCACATCGATCCGAGGTCGAACACGCTGGTAAATCCATAGCGTGTAAGCATCTCCTGAAGCTGCCGGCTGAGTTCAGCGGCCGGGATGGTCGCCGCGTTCGCCCACTTCCTCTCAAAGAAGTGCACATGGCTGTTCCAAAAACCGGCCGTGATCGTCAGGCCCGAACAGTCGAGCACTTGGGCGGACCGAGGTATTTGCACCTGCGCTCTGCTACCGACTGCATCTATCTTTCCGGCCCGGATGAGCACCACGCTGTCGCGGATGGGCTCTTTTGTCGGACTGACATAGGTCGTCGCTCCTACCAACGCCAAATATGACTCTGAGGGTCCTTCGAAAGCCATAGTGCCAATGAAAGCCGGAAGAATTGCCGAGCCTAAGAGCATAGTAAGGACCGCGGCCTTATTCCGTGTGCAATAAATGCGACCCTCGCCTGTGGACTCGGCGAGAACGCTATCCTACACGTCACCATTTCTCAGGCGGTCGTGGTTAGGGATTCTTCCCAGGATGGCGCAGCTTCCTAGGTTACTGTAGGGTATTTCATATGCAGCACTTACGATAGAACGAGAAGGAATCCTCTTAGCATGAAGATCTCTAGTCGACCCGACACCGCACAAGTTATGCTGTTATTCATGAGCACCCTGATCGGCGCCGAAGCTATCGCCCAAAGTCCCCCTAGCCCGGCACTAGCCCCAACCAACGATTTCGGCCCCTCCAATCCCTTCTACGCGTCCAGTACGCTGCCGTTTCAGGCGCCGCCTTTTGACAAGATCAAAGACGAAGACTTTCAGCCAGCGATCGAGGCCGGCATGGCACAGCAGCAGGCTGAAATCCAGATCATCGCCAACAATCCCGACGCACCGACCTTAGACAACACCATCGTCGCGATGGAAAAGAGCGGCCAATTGCTCGATCGCGTCAAGGCTGCATTCGACGGGGTCACAGGTGCAAACACCAACCCGACCCTCCAGAGAATTAAAACTATCGAAGCCCCTAAACTCGCCGCCCACGAGGACTTCATCTACCTCAACACGAAACTCTTCGAGCGCATAAGCGTGATCTACAAGCAACGCGCGTCGCTCAGGCTCGACCCTGAGTCTCTCCGCCTGGTCGAGCGCTATTACGAGAAGTTCGTACACGCGGGCGCTAATTTATCCGATGCTGACAAGACCGAACTAAGGAAGCTCAACGAAGAAGCGTCTTCACTCTCGGACGCATTCACCAATAAAGTCCTCGCCGCTACAAAGGCGAGCGCGTACACCACCACTGATAAAGCCACGCTCGCCGGCCTCCCCGAGGCTCGCATCGCAGCCGCCGCTCAGGCGGCCAAGAACCGACAGGTCGAAGGCTTTGTAATTCCGCTTCAGAACACCACGCAACAGCCCGACCTGGTTTCACTCAGCGAACGCGCCACTCGTCAGACCATTTTCGAGCACTCCTGGAATCGCACCGAGCGTGGCGACGCCAACGACACCCGCGACACCATCGCCCGCCTCGCGCAGCTCCGCGCTCAAAAGGCAAAGCTTCTCGGCCACCCGAACTTCGCCGCGTGGAAGCTTGAAGATCAAATGGCCAAAACACCCGAAGCCGCTCTGCAGTTCATGGATGCCATCGTCCCGGCTGCCACCGCAAAGGCCGCGCGGGAAGCACAAGACATTCAGGCGGTAATCGACGCCCAAAAGGGTGGTTTCCAGCTCGAGCCATGGGACTGGAACTTTTACGCCGAGCAGGTCCGCAAAGCTCGTTACAACCTCGAGGATGCGCAGGTAAAGCCCTACTTCGAGATTGACAATGTGCTGCAGAACGGAGTCTTCTACGCAGCCAATCAGCTCTACGGACTCACCTTCAAAGAGCGGCACGACCTCCCCGTCTACCATCCGGATGTGCGCGTCTTCGAGGTCTTCGACGCGAGCGGCAAGCACCTTGCACTTTTCTACTGCGATTATTTCAAGCGTGACAACAAAAACGGCGGAGCCTGGATGTCAAACTTCGTTGAGCAGTCACGCCTGCTGGGGAACCTCCCAGTGGTCTACAACGTCGCCAACCTGCCCAAGCCGGCCGAAGGCCAACCTGCTCTAATCACTTTCACTGACGTCATTACTATGTTCCACGAGTTCGGACACGCCCTGCATGGCATGTTCTCCGACGCCGAGTACCCGATGCTCGCCGGTACCGCAACGGCTCGCGACTTCGTCGAATTTCCCTCGCAGTTCAACGAGCACTGGGCACTCTACCCCTCGATCTTCACTCACTATGCGAAGCACTACAAAACCGGCGCCCCCATGCCCGAGGAACTCGCCGCGCAGATCAGGAAGTCGGAGACATTCAACAAAGGCTACGACATGACCGAAGTCCTCGCCGCGGCTGAGCTCGACATGCAATGGCACTTGCTCACGCCCACCGAGCCGCTCCAGAACCCCGACAAGTTCGAGAAGCAAGCGCTCGAGAAGACCCACCTTAACGTCAGCTACGTACCACCCCGCTATCGCTCCACCTACTTCAGCCACATCTGGGGAGGCGGCTACAGCGCCAGCTACTACGCCTATCTCTGGACAGAGATGCTCGCCGACGATGCCTACCAACGGTTCGTCGAAAACGGTGGCCTCACCCGTGCCAATGGCGATCGTTTTCGCCAAATGATCCTTTCTCGCGGCAATACCGAAGACCTTGCCAAAATGTACGAGTCTTGGCGCGGAGCGCCCCCCAACACGAAAGCGATGCTGAAGCACCGCGGTCTCGAGGAATCGGCTCCGGCAAAATAGCGCATGCCGAGGATCCTAACGTTGTTGCTGTTGGATACCCGACAGTAGCTTTCTTCTTTTCTTAAGTCCAGGCAACTTCCGTTTGGGTCGAGGGTTTGATTCAAACGAAGCTAGATAGCTTCCCGGTTGAGATCTCACCAGTGAATCGTGAACTGCTCCAACGTAGTTTGTCTACGTTAGAGGGGCAGTTCATCAACAAAATCAGCGCCGAATCTTCAAAAACTCTAAGGAGACTTATGAAACTTCGCACACGTGTCGTTTTGCAACTTGCAACTCTATGCTTTGTTCTGGCCGCATACGGCTTCGCCGCCGACAACGCTTACCTTTACATGGTGCACGGCATTCCAGGACGGGATATAGCCGATAATCTCAACCCCGGTTTTCCGATCGATGTTTTGATTAACGGCGAGTCCTGCCTGCCGCGGGGACTAACTTTCGACAACACCAATGGGCCGCTCAGTTTCCCCACCGGAACATATGCAGTACAGATCAGCGACGCCAACACGCTCGCACCCTGTACGAATCCGCCGATCATCGACTCGCAAGTGACACTAACTTCTGGAGCAAGTGTGTCGGCCGTAGCCGCAATCAGCGGCGGTCAACCCACTCTGCTGCAGTTCACCGACAACCTGTCGCCGGTAACGCCGCGCAATGCGCGATTTGTCTTCGCTCACGCGGCGGATGCCGGTACGTTGCAAGCGACGCTGACGCAGTTGTACGTCAAGGATCCTAAGACATTTACCGTGACAGCGGGTCCTGGCAAACAACAGTCGATCAGCGTGCCCGCTGGCACGTATCTGGTGCAGGTTGTCGCAGGCAGCACCGCGCTGTTGGCATCGGAGCAGATCGGTTTGGCCGATCAGTCCGCCACCTTCACGTATGCTACCGGCGAGGCAGCCAACAACTATGTAAGGTTGGTCAACAGGGCTGTGCAAGGGGTGTTCTAGCCAAGGCACACTCAACAGGGCCGTGCTTGGGCGGCCCGTCTTTATTTTCTCGCTTTCTCCTTTTTCCCCGCGGCAAGTCTTACAGTAGAGACCCAGTTGGGTTTGCGGCGTCTTGCAGCCCCGTGATTTCGTTTGACGTTCTCCGGGAAGGAGAAATCAATGCCTAAAAGTACCAAACGGGGAACAATACAACCGCAATTTGAATCACTGAAAGGCTGGCAACAAATCGCCGCCTTTTTGGGACAACCGATTGCTGTAGTTCAGCGTTGGGCAAGTACCGGGATGCCAGTTACACGACAGGGAAGGTACGTAGCCGCCAATTCGGAAGAATTGAACAAGTGGTTAGGACGAGAATTGGGTGGCGAACCGGTTCGTGTTGCTACCGAGCAAACAGACCTGTCGGCGGAATTGAGGCGCGGACTCTCGTACATACGACAGGAAAAACGCCAGCCTGCGAAAACCGCCAGGCCGAAAAAGCACTAGTCACCCCGGCAGAGGCCTTAAGCTACCACTGAGACGTCGGCCGACCAGGTTCGCTACAACAATTGGCCAGAACTCGCCTTCAACCATCGTCCACCAACACGGTATCGGGTTCCCCGTTTTAGTCGTCACAGAATTGTGCCAAACCAGCGCTGCCGTAAATGGTTGAATGTCGGGCAAGTCCAAGACCGTTGCGGGCGCTAAGTGCCAAAGGCGTCGGAGGTCTTGACGGCATAGTGACATCTCGATCGCGATTGCGCCTACATTTCTAATGCTCAATTGCAGAGACATCTGGCAGGTCAAGAACCCGGCGCGCTTGTTCTGTGCAAGCTTACTTGGTCGTTACGCAATACATTTATGGCGAAGAAGAAGTTATTTAGAAAAGGGGCACATGCCGGAGTTGTCCAGATCTTACAATCCCCGAAGGTGAAGCAATGCGCAAACCAGGCAGACTATGCAAACTACCGCCAACAACGCGATACCTGCCGCGATGTTACTCTCCCTGTCATCTGATTCCGGATCGAGGTAGCGAATCGCAGACCAGACCTCTTGGTCCGAAATGGTTCCATGATCATTCGCTTCTTTCTGCTGATTGTTCCTCGGCACGTTACTCTCCACCACGAGTTCGCCGAAAACTGGGCGCTTGAAAAAGTGGCATTCGATAGCCAGTATCGACTCGTGCGTCTCCATTCCGTAGGTTCCGTAGCCGCCGCCAACCATCTCAATGCAACCGGGATGCCAAGCAAGTGGGACATTGCCGTTCCTAAGTCGCTGGAAATAGAAAGCGATTGAAAAAACTTACGCAGGCGAGAGTGTTGAAAGTCGAAGGGTCGACACTTCTCTGACATGACGGCGCGCCATGCTCGTCGATTGTGGCGCGTTCAGCAACTGATGCCCTGGATCCGGTAGGTGCGCTCTAATCCAAGAGCCCGTCCAAGTATCGGCCTGTTGACCGGGGTTTCGTCAGTTTCGACATTGCAACCGTGCGGAGGTGATCCATGCCGGAGGCAAAGCACATCACCAGTCGTTCGCCATACGCGAGCACCGGTGACCGATTGCGGCATCAAGATCGGCCCAAAAGCCACAATCTAGTAAAAGAGTAAAGAGACAAAATTGCCCACTTCTCCGCGGGTGCTGCGCGGGGCCTATCGTAACTTCTGGATTGCCGACCATCACGGAACTGGCTCGGTTACTGTTCATAAGCGCGTTTGTCCGCATTAGAGGATCCCGACAGATTCCTACCCTGACGGCCACATACCTCAAGTTGCCTGTGCGTGCTTGAAATTTCTCGAGATTTCCTGAAATCTGTCGAATGGGCTGCCTCTCGTCCGTCATACAATCGGGCGCACAAAGGCGCTCACAATGGTTCTCAAAGGAGAAAGGTGATGCAGTTCGCCCTGCTGATCTTCGAATCACCAGAAGCTTTTGCGGCACGGAATGCCGACGAAAATGATCCCTACCTCGGTGCGTGGCGGGCGTACTACAAAGCGCTCGTCGAGGCCGACATCTACGTCGGTGGCAATCCACTGCAGCCCCCGGAGACCGGGACCACGGTGCGACTGAAGGATGGAAAGCGGCGTGTACAGGATGGCCCCTTCGCGGATACCAAGGAGCAACTGGGGGGATTCACAATCCTGGAGCTTCCCTCGCTTGACGCGGCGCTCGAATGGGCAGCGCGATGCCCGGCCGCCTCGATCGGTGCTGTGGAGGTCCGACCCGTTTCGCCTGAATACAAGCGTCGAGTCACCGGATGAGTGGAAGCGAACAAGAGAGCACTCACCGAACTATCGAACGTGTGGCTCGCGAGTCCTACGGTCGCCTGGTGGCATATCTTTCCGCGCACACGCGCGACGTGGGGAGCGCGGAGGATGCACTCAGTAATGCGCTGGTAGCAGCACTCGAAACTTGGCCGCGAGACGGCGTGCCACAAAATCTAGAGGCGTGGCTGCTGACGACGGCGCGCCGCTCTTTTATCGATCTTGTGCGTCATCGGCAAGTAGCCGAGGCCAGCGAGCCCACGCTCGCGCTCCTCAGAGATGAGTCCACGCACATGACTTTGTCGCCGGAATTTCCAGATGAACGATTGAAACTGCTGTTTGTGTGTGCCCATCCGGCAATTGATCCGGCGATGCACACGCCGCTCATGCTCCAGACCGTTCTCGGCCTGGATGCCGCCCGCATTGCCCACGCGTTCTTGATTTCGCCCACCACGATGGGGCAGCGCCTGGTGCGTGCCAAGACGAAGATCCGCGACGGGGGGTATTCGGTTTGAAATCCCGCAGGAGCGTGAATTGCCGCAGCGGCTTGACGCGGTGCTGGAAGCGATTTACGCCGCCTTCGGGATTGGCTGGGATGACATGGCGGGTGTTGACCAGCGCGGACGGGATCTGGCCGAAGAGGCGATCTGGCTCGGACGCGTCCTTCTTCAGCTAATGCCCAGAGACGCGGAAGTTCGGGGATTGCTGGCTCTCATGCTTCACTGTGAAGCGCGGCGGCAGGCGCGGCGGGGACCGGACGGCCGCTACATTCCTCTCTTGGAGCAGGACTCACAGCAGTGGTCTCTGCCATTGATCAAAGAAGCGGAAGGCCACCTCGCTGAGGCGGCGAGTCGCGGTCGCACTGGCCGGTTTCAACTCGAAGCCGCGATTCAGTCGGTACATGCCGAGCGGGCGCGGAGCGGCGGGATTCAGTGGAACGCGATCATGATGTTCTATGAACAGCTGATCCGGATATCGCCGACGCTCGGCACGCGAACTGGATACGCCGCGGCCGTAGCCGAAGCGAAGGGAGCCGAAGCAGGGCTGGCAGCGTTGGATGGGATCGACCCGGACGATATCTCCGCCTATCAGCCGTACTGGGCGGTTCGCGCTCACCTGTTGCAACGGCTAGGGAAAACACCTGAGGCCTTGGATGCCTTCGACCGGGCGATTGGTCTGACCGAGGACCCGGCGGTGAGACAGTTCCTACTGCAAAAGCGGGGCTAATTTTTTTCGATTGGCTCTGTCGAAATACCCCCGCCTTACCCGTCACCCCTATAGAGGCAGCTCAGCGGTCAAGCTTAATTCGGGTCGGGCTTCAATCGAACAGGCGGCACGAGCTAATAGGTCTAGGCACACACATGTTCCTAATTGCGCCTGGCGCGAGGGACTGGCAAGCTGTGACGGTGCCGACGGCGAAACACAGGCGTGAGAGGCGAATTCGAGAGGTTAAATCACGTTTTCGCAGAAGGCATGGCGGCATGAATGCGACGCAAGAATCAAAAGTGGCCTCGTCCATCTTCATCGGCAGATGGACACCAAAGGTTTTGTTTTCGCTCGAAGAAAGGCCCTATCGGCACGGGCAGGTGCGCCGACGGCTGGGTAGCGTTTCACAACGGATGCTTACCAGAACTCTTCGCAATCTCGAATCCGCAGGCTTAATCGCCAGGCGTGTGACGCAATCGAAAGCCATTGCTGTGGAGTACTCGTTGACACAACTGGGAAGGACAATCATCGCTCCACTCGGAGGTATGTGCCGCTGGGCAAAACGCTACCGCAGGAACGTGAGCGCCGAAGTGCGACTTCGAGAAACCGCAACAGGATAAATGAGCATCGAAATAAGAAAATCTTGATCACCGAGGTACCTGCATCAGTATTTGTGCAAGACCAGCATGCACTCGGCCATATCGAGAACGCAACGAAAAGCCAACATCCGACGAAGGAGAAAAAGGCAATGACGACACAGGTAATGCACTCAGGCGCGGACGAATTGGAAGTTCAGAGGAGGGACATATGTGCCCAGCATGCATCGCAAGCACAGCAGTGATGGTCGCCGGAGCCGGATCCACGGGAGGAATTCTGGCACTGTGCATCGGCAAGTTCAGAACCTTTTTCAGAGTGAGTAGTCTCAGTCTGTTTCAGAAAAGAAAGGAGAAATGATATGCCAACAAGCAAAGAGAGAGACAGGGAACAAGGGAAAGGGCATCTCGCGATGAAGACGCCCCCGATCGTGTCGCAGCAGGAGTGGGAGGCAGCGCGCCAGCAGATGCTGGTGAAGGAAAAGGCCTTCAGCCGCTCCCGTGATGCGCTGGCCGCCGAGCGTCGACGCATGCCGTGGATGGTGGTGGAGAAGAAGTACGAGTTCGACGGGCCCAAGGGTAAGGTTAGCCTGCTCGACCTGTTCGAGGGTCGCCCTCAGTTGATCGTCTATCGCGCCTTCTTCGAGCCCGGGGTGTTCGGCTGGCCCGAGCACGCCTGCCGCGGCTGCTCCCTGGGCGCCGACCAGGTCTCGCACCTGGCCCATCTGAACGCCCGCAACACGACCCTCGCCTACGCCTCACGCGCGCCGCAGGCGGACATCGCGCGCCTGAAGGCGCGGATGGGCTGGGAGATGCCCTGGTACACCATGACCGACAGCTTCGACGCGGACTTCGGCGTCGATGAATGGCACGGCCACAATGTGTTCTTCCGCGACGGCGAGCGGGTGTTCCGCACATACTTCATTAACGGCCGCGGCGACGAGGCGATGGGCACCATCTGGAGCTACCTCGACATCACGCCGCTCGGTCGCCAGGAGACTTGGGAGGACTCGCCTGAGGGTTACCCCCAGACCCAGCCGTACAAGTGGTGGAACTGGCACGACAACTACGACGCCGAGGCCTCGCCTGACCCGAAGTGGGTAGATATAATCACCGACCCTCAAGGAGCCGCCTTGCGAAGGCGCGACGAAGAGGCGAAAGCGAGTTAACGAGGGGCGACCACTTCGCCGCCTTCCAGCAGCCGGCCGTTGTCACACAGGAACTGCGCGAGTGCTTCCGCACGGAGCGCTGAGCATAGACGGTTGGGGATCTTGGCGGACTGAGATCTCACCAGCGTGCGGAAAGGAAGACGACGAAGCATATGACATCCAATGTCATCGGATGTCTTGCGAAATTCGATTTGTCACCTTTATGAATAACGAAGAAGCTGTAAAACAGGTCCTTTCCGATTACTACAACGCATTCAGTACAATTGATGTCCAATCCATCCTGCCCTACTTTCACCAGCCAGCGCTGCTCATTAGACCGTTAGGGGTGATCGCGATCCCTACTCCGGCCGCGGTGGTTCCCATCTTCGGCCCGGTCATGGAAGACCTTCGGCAACGGAAATATCGTCGGAGTGACTTGAGCCTACAACAGTTCAAACTTCTTAGTGCCACATCGGCATTGGCGGTCGGAGTGGCCATACGGTACAAGGCGATGGTCAAGAGTTGGAGCGGGTGGGCATTACCTACTTGCTGCACAAAGGAAATGACGGTTGGAAGTTTGCCGTCATGGTGCTATACGATACCGACAAAGTTGCGCCCCGCGAATAATTGGACGTACATGTTGAACCGCAATGACTGGAGACAGTGAGGTCGAGCGCGTCCTCAGGAAAATGAAAACAGCGCCCCAGGTGCTAACGGAGAGGCCGACCCTCGATGCGCTCGCGCTAGCAGGCAGGGTGCAATCGTTTGATCAAGCGGGAGCCTGACGTTGGATAACCCGCCCGTTCCGATTCAGGACAATCTTGTTGCTCTCCGCTCCGCCAGGATGAAGATTGAAAGGAGATATTCGTGAGGCTGGTTAGATTGAGAGCACCGGGAGGCTTGAGAAATCTCAAACTCGTCGAGGAAGATCATCCCGATCCCCGGCCGGATGAATTGCTGGTCAGGATCCGGGCCAGCTCATTGAACTTCCATGACGATATGGTGGTGCTGGGGAAGATTCCGTGTGGCGAGGGCCGCGTTCCCATGACTGATGGTGCCGGCGAAGTGATATCGGTGGGTGAGAACGTCGACGAGTTCAAGGTCGGAGATAGCGTCGTCGGCAATTTTGGCCCTATTGGTTGGGAGGCGAAATGGACTCCTACCACAAGGCGGGATATACCCGGAGATTGAATTTTAGAGCCGGTTGCGGGCTTAAGGGGTAGACACGCGGACATGTTTAGGACGGGCGAATCAACAGAGCACCAGGCGCTAACGGAGAAAACGATGACAGATTTGATGAGAGATGAACTTGGAGCTCCCAAGATAGTCGATCGAGCGACATTCCAGGCCGAACTGGACGTATTACGGGTTCGAGAGAAGGCTCACACGCACGAGGGTGATGCGATCGCAGCCGCGCGCCGGCGGCTGTCCATGGTCGAGGTGGACCCGACAATCAAGCTGGTTGGTCCTCACGGCCCGGTGACCCTTCTCGACGCGTTTGAGGGACGCCGTATACTCATCGCCTACTACTTCATGTGGAATACTGGGAAACCTGCGCCGGAGCAGTGCGAGGGCTGCACCTGGGTTACATCGCAGGTTCACGAGCTGTCCTATATTCATTCTCGCGACGTCACCTACGCCACGTTTTGCCAAGGCCCGTACGAAGAGAGCGCCCGGTACCACGACTTCATGGGCTGGGAGATGCCTTGGTACTCGGCCCAGGACTCGCTCGATACCCTCTTGGTTGGACGCCGGGTGGGCATGATGCACATCGTTTGCTACCTGCGACAAGGATCCAATGTCTTCGAGACTTACTGGACCACAATTCGTGGCGTCGAGGCGATGGATAACAACTATCGGTTGCTCGACTTGACCGTCTACGGGCGGCAGGAGACGTGGGAGGACTCGCCGCCTGGCTGGCCGCAAGGGGACATTATCGACACGGTGCGTACCAATGGACGTCCCACCTCCCAGTGGTCTCGCCTGAAGGCAGGCCCATTCGGACGACCTGGGAACCGGCAGGCGCTGAACCGCGCCTACCAACACCTCGACCTCGTGCCCAAAGGCGCGACGAAGACGCTTTGCCTTTTACCATGTCATGGCTTCGCCATCACGATATTCGAGCGCACCTCAAGCCGGCTCGTGGCCGATCATTCACGCGATGACTTCGGCCCAGAGCCGGTTCGCAAACTCATCGCATATTTTTCCCGATGTCGATGACTTGGAGGGAGGCTCCTGGCTACGACATCTCTGTTCATGCTCTGAAATATGCCCTTGCCACATTGATCCAGGGTGTCGCATCGGCACTTCGTCATCAGGTTTTTGAGCACGCCTCGCACGGCTTTTATTCCATCCATCAGATGATCCAACTCCGCAAGCTTTCTTTGGGAGAGCGTTCGCCAGCGTTCCGAAGCATGAGTGATATCGCGAAAACCAAAGAACAGATGTCGGATTTCACTCAATGTAAAGCCGAGTTGACGCGCACGCTGAATGATGGCCAAGCGGTAAAGCACCGTGGGATCATAACGCCTCTGCCCACTTACGCGTTCTGCCGGTGGAAGCAGGCTAATCCGCTCGTAATAGCGAATCGCCGAGGGCCGAAGTCGAATCTGCCGTGCGACCTGGGAAATGGTTAGTTGAGCCATGCGTCATTCTAATCCTCACGTTCCCGCTCGCCCGGAATCGTCTCCTACTGCCAGATTCTAAAAATACTTCTTGCCTTAAAGTCCGCTTTAAGTTGTAACGTGACGAACAGGGGACAGAGTACCTCAGATCTTGCCCTCAGAAGGAGAAGTGACTCGTGCAGAAAATGAAATGGGTAACGGTACTCGTAGTGGGGTTAGCTGCAGGCAACCTTTTGGCGCAGGCCGGCCACCAGGCCGTCGAGACAAAGGACGCCGCGCCCCTCGATGCACAGCGGGAAAAGCGCGCACTCCAATTACTGTTGAATCTCGCTGAGAAACTGATCATACCCGCTGTGGATGCCATGCCCGCCGACAAGTTCGGGTTTGCGCCGACGGATGGGGAATTCAAGGGTGTGCGTACGTTTGGTCAAATGGTTAAACACCTGTCCGCGACCAACCACATTCTGGCCGCTGCAGCCTTGGGAGAGGAACCGCCGGCCGACGCGGGCGACGAGGTCGGGCCTGAAGCGGTAAGAACCAAAGCCGAAATACTCAACTACCTGAATGACTCATTCGCGCATTTGTCCAAAGCCAGCGAAGCTATCGGACAGACGAACGGTTCGGTGAATCCCTCGCCAATCTCGCCCCTAAAAAGGGGCGAAGTGACTCGCTCAGCCCTGGTTGTGGAGGCGTTGATGCATGCTTGTGATCATTATGGACAGATTGTCGAATACCTCCGGATGAATGGGGTCGTACCCCCCGCGAGCCGGCCATGAAAGATCGTTTCGATAACACGCCGATAGTTTGCTCTCTGACGACTGTAGAATTGCGCGATCGCGAAGCAACGCTTCTCGCCCAATTCCGGTCTGCAATCATTGAAACAGAAGAGCTTCAGGAAGGTTATGCCTTTCGCCTTCCGGGCGATGGCAAGTGGATTGGGCTTATAGCCGAATTGATTGTGGCAGAGCGCGAATGTTGCCCCTTCTTGACATTTGAGATGACTGCCCACTCCAACATGGGGCCAGTGATTGTTCGGGTGATTGGGCCTGCCGGTGCGAAGGAGTTCTTGCGAAACCTTCTATGCAAGCCTGAGGCATCTACCTAGCAGCATTCTGGACGAGTTGTCGACATTCCGCGAAGTAGTGCTGGATTCATCCACTGCTTCCGTTCGTCCCGTGATTTGGAGAAACCAAAAAACAGCAAGAGCAATGCGACGAAGGAGGCCCAATGCCCCAGATCTCGACACAAGAGTTCGAACGGGTGCCGCTGCGGGTTCACGACTTTCTTGCCGGTGTGCCGCTTCATGATGTGTGGTCCGTCGATCTGCCGCGGGCGCGCCCTATGAAGTATCGGCATCAGGACATCGACGAAATTGCCCACGTTGCTCGTCAGCGAGTGCAATAGTGGACACAAAATGGACACAATCGGTGGGAAGCGGATTGATCGAAGCCGCCAAGTGCTTGAAAAGATGGTGAGCGCGGAAGGAATCGAATCCGCGCTGAAACGTACCTTCAAGTAGATACAGGGCAACGGACGGCATAAAAAGCAGTCTTGGTACTAGGAAGACGATGACAACAGCAGGTGGATTGGCAGGTGAGCGGCCCCGGCGGAAGCAGGGACAACGCCTAGCACAGACCTCTACCGTGTCAATTTTTTCTGAAAGCCTTGCGGTCAATAATGGAAAAACCCGACGTGTACTTTTAGAGTCCTGTCCTCCTGCCCGATCACCCCACACACTCACACCGCAAACGTGGACCGCAGTGTGGACGGCGCGCCCTGATAAACTCGGGGGCAGCGGAAGGACCGCGCGGAGGTGTCATGAACTACGAAGACAGACTCCTGAAGCTGGAGAAAGAGAATCACCGGCTCAAACAACTTGGAACTGTGGCGCTGGTTGTCGCTGTGTCGCTGCTGGTTATGGGGCAAGCCTCACAGAAGAAGAAGACGGTCGAGGCGGACGAATTTATTCTGAAGGATAACGGCGGCAATGTACGCGCGAGATTGTCGATGAACATCCTGACGGGTGCGGCACCTGGCGTTCCTGCTGTTGCCCAACTGGTGTTGTTTGATGAGAAGGGAAAGAAACGAGTCATGCTGGACGGAGGGAATACGTGGGGATTTTCCGGATTGAGCTTGTATGACGAACAGGGGCGCGCCCGAGGTTACTTTACGGAGACTGACTCATTGGGTCTCGGTGCCACTCTAATGTTGCAGGATGAACAAGGGCACCTCCAAACACGGCTGAAAGGTGGCGAAGTAATGGCGCTCGACAACGTAACCGCAAGCCGAATGCAAGTTGACGATGCCGAAGGATTTGCCGCAACTCTCGGAGCGACTGACTTGGTTACGCCAAGAACCGGAGAAAAACACAAGACATCCGCAGCTTCTCTTGTTCTGTTTGACAAGGACAAGAATGTAATTTGGAAAGCGCCGTAGTTCGCTCAGAGAGTCGCTTCTTGGCCAGCTTCTTCTTCGAGCATCTTGCGAATATTCTGCTTCTCCAAGGGAGAAAACTTGAATAGCTCTCGGCAGTGTGGGCACATGACCCTGTCGTCGCCACCCGGCTCAAACGTTTGCTTAAGGAAAGTGCGCGTCAGTGGAACCCACTGCATCTTTCCATGCGCGGGGCAGCCGACGTTAGGGCAGCGAATCACAATCGCCAATCGCAGCTCTTTCAATTCAGAATTCGCAAAAACTAGCTCCGCGCCGCAGTTCTTGCAGGTTTGTGCCCTGTGCTGTTGAGTTTCCAGCGGCGAAACCCTAACTTCGGAGCCACATCGGTCGCAGTTGATGAAGTAAGTCATACAAAATTCTAGCAGAGTTGCGGGGTCACGCGCGCACCCGAAGCGATCTAATAGAGGCCCAGATCACCGCTGAGCCGCCGGAGACTCAGGCTTCCGGCGGCCGACACCCGATCCTGAGAGACGGAAGCTATCTCACAAATGGCAATCCGGGTAGTTGGTGTAAACGCCTGATTTCGTCAACTATCCGCTAGAATGACGCACTGCGAGGGAACGCGGGTGTCCGAGAAGCCGAAGTACGTTGAGATTCAACAGCGCGAACGCGAAGAGTTGGAGGCTGCGTTCAACAGTAGCGATACCAACGTGATTTGCAACGCTCTGTACAGTGCCGCGCAGCATGAGGCAGACTGGCGTTGGTCACAAGAACAATGCCTGAAGATGCTGAACCATGAGTCGCTGTTGGTACGTTCGACTGCCTTGATTGCTCTGGGAGAAATCGCCCTCTTTCGAGGTCGCCTCGACCTAGAGACTGTATTACCCCAAATTCAACGCTCCGCAAGCGATCCCGCTCTTGCTCCATTCGCGGAGGATGCTCTCGACAGCATCCGAGCGGCTAAACTTCTGCAATAGGGCCTTTGATAGTTGACGTAACATCCCGATTTCACTTATCGACCCGAATCGGCCCAATTCTCAACGAGCGCTATCGCCATCTGATAACAACAGTCAGGCGGAAACACGGGTCGCGTACCGGAGCGAAAAAGGCGCCCTCAGCAGTCGAGTGGCTCCAAACCGACGCAAGGCAAAAAGCTTGAGGGCATTACTTCAGGTCGACGCCATGTACTGGCTAAACTCGTCTCGCCTTTGAGATGCTATCGCGAATGTGCTGCTCACGGCATGCCAGGGCTTTTACGCAGTGCGGGGTAGAAGACATGTTTCAGGGGGCTTCAAAGTCGAGAGCGTAAACTTCCTGAGTCCCGATGTCGCGCATGAGCAATGGCGCGCCATCAGGAGTAATGCCGCTCCACGAGATCCAAGGCGTGACGA